>NZ_JAVDTD010000003.1:0-433059 GCF_031455655.1 Sphingobacterium sp. 2149
GAACAGTTCTGTGAAATAATCAACAAACAACTCACAAATCTATCGCATAGCCATATTTAATAAAAAAGCTGCCTCAATAAATTTGAGACAGCTTCTTTTTGTGAAATTGATCTTTCGAATGTTTCGGAATGGATTTTATACCTTATCTTCCAAAGGTGTCATAATTATCCGTTGCATATTTTTCAAATCTCGTCAATAAAGCGATATTATCTTTTTCCAATGGACTCAAATCTGCATTCACATCTTTTGAAATAGGCACATACCAGTCTACAGGCTCAAAAAATTGGCGAATGCTTGGTTTAGTAAACGCATAGCCATGTCGGGCAAAAATCGTATTCCGAATAATCTCCAGATCCAATTTCTTAAGATTTTTCAGGTCTTTCTCGGTCAACTTTTGTTTAGATGCATTGACCGTAAAAACTGCAGGGGATGCCGACCTATAATATTGTATAACGTATGTATAAGTTGAATCTCCATCTACATCGGTTTCCTCTTTTCTCTTTTCGTTAATCCAGTCAACCAAAGTCCCATTTTCCTCATCCTGATTTTTCAGCATCAGATTAGGATTATATGCGAATTGCTTTTCAACAGTTTGAAACTTCGTTTTTTTATCTTTACCCCTGGATCGTAGGCAGTCCAACTGCCAATTAACGTATCATGATTAAGCTTAATTTCAAAACGGCCATCGGACTTTTTATCGCCGGGCTCATCCAACAATAGCCGAAAGTCACTACCGTTTTCTTCCAGCTTTCCCACAAAAGAACGCAGATTTCCTTTCACCACATTCTGTCCGAATACACGCCCCTTATCTGTGATTTTTTTTATGGTCAAATTTATCTTTGGAGAATAATCTGTAATTGGCAAACCGTCCCCTTCTTCCAGTGTATTTTCATCAACTACAAATTCTCCCACCCAGTTGCCGTATAGTTCCTGATGTGCCTCATGCTCAACAAAAACGCTATCTTTTGTTCCGGGGGCTTCATTCTTTCTGCCTCTCCCTTCCTTACATCCTACAATGACCACAAGCAATAACACTAAACAAATATTTCTCTTCATAATTTTTGATTTTTTTGATAAATAATAAATTCCGCCAATAACAAATTTGGTATCCATCCCAGCCATGCGATAATCTGGTAGACGTCCATTGGATTGGGCTGGAACAAATAGACTAAAGCCAGTTTCCAAAAACGTAGTGTCAGTGCAGAACAGGTTAATGCAAAGCTACGGATCATAAAATCGTGGTGTTTATTAAATTTTCTCTGACGCGCAAAATGAACTGCCTGGTAGGTAAAATAAAACCATCCCAATCCCAGTAATTCAAATGCAATAATAGATGTTATCCCACCATTCGCAACCAAACCAATCAGTAATCCTGAAGGAGCGGCGCAAACCAAAATGGCGTATACATACAAATATCCTATACTTCTATGTAATCGCGGATATTTATTCAATAGGTAATTACTAAACTGGGTGAAGCCAGCCGGCAGCGCGAAGATGGCAGTACAGACATGGACATAAAAGACGTAGCGATACCACCAAAGTTCTTCTATTTCAGTTTGCTTGATCAGTAATAAGTTAGCATCCAGCTCAAACCCACGGTAGCGCAGTGTAATCTCTACCATTAGCATACAGCTATAGGCAAAAGTTAAAAGCCAAAATCCCTGCAGTATCGAAAATTGAGCTTTTTTAAACATATCTTCTCTTTAATTGCTTCGGATAGCTTCCACGGGATCCAATCGAGAAGCCATTAAAGCAGGAACAATGCCGGATATTAGCCCGATAAAAGTAGAGAGTGAAATTGTCAGGATAACCATTTTCAAACTAACGACGATAGCAACACCAGTCGCAGCCTGCACAAGAAATGCTAAAAAATAAACAACGATCAGACCTATTCCTCCCCCCAAGAGGCAGAGCACGATAGATTCTATTAAAAACTGAGAAAGGATAAAGAAATTTTTGGCTCCCAGCGCCTTTTGAATTCCGATGATGTGTGTACGCTCCTTAACGCTGACAAACATGATATTGGCAATACCGAAACCACCGACTAGGATTGAAAAAATACCAATCGAAAAACCCGCAAGATTAATTATTCCAAAAAGCTGATCCAGTGCACCTGTAATCATTGTTGTCTGATTAATAGAAAAATTTTCCTCCCGTTGAGGAGATATACGACGAATTGAACGCATAAGTGTCTTTGCTTCACTCTCTGCTTCAGCCAGCGTATAGTTCGGTTTAATTACCATCGCTATACTTGGTGAAAAATTATCATAATTGACCAAATTCCTCGCGAGCTCAAATGGAATAAAGGCGGTATCATCAGGTGAGGTATTGATTAATACACCATTTCCTTCTTTCTTTAACACTCCAATAACTTGAATTTTTCGGCCTAGCATGTTGATATATTTACCAACCGGTTCATCATTAGGAAAAAGTCCTTCCGCTATATTGGCCCCCAATACAGTCACGAGGGCGCCCCCCCTCGATTCACTTTCGGCAAAGTAACGGCCATCTACGATATTTAAATTTTGAATATATAGGTTTTCATAGGTCGCGGCATTAACCGATGAGCCCTGTGCAGAATTACTTTTATATTTTATTGTCGTATTGCCAATATTGATCATATAAGCCATATATTCAGCAGTCGTCATTCGGCTTTTTAAATCCAAGTAATTATTATATGTGGGTTCCGGTCTATTCAAGTACTTCCACCAGGGGAAATTTGGTCCTCCATCCCAAGGCCATTTTTCTATGTAGAGAGTTTTGCTTCCTATCTTCTTTACTGACTCCTCGATATTATTTCGAAGTGTATCTACAGCGGAGAATACGCCAATAATCGTAAAAATACCAATGGTCACACCCAACAGCGACAGTAAGGTGCGTGTACGATTGTCTTTTAATGCCGAAAAAGCAAACTGACAACTCTCCAATATCAATCTAAAGAATAGCATAATTTGTATTCTAAAATACAATATAGTTTTGATTTAATGTCAAAATCGTTAAAAATATCTACATAAATTAGAATTACCGCCCTTCTATACCCAAAAAAGTTATAACTTTGTATGCTTTTTGCAACCTAATATTTGGTGCACTGTAATGCACTAAAAGGTAGACATTAAAATATATATCATTAAAGATGAAGTTATCTCAATTTAAATTCAACTTACCAGAATCATTACTTGCTTCTGAACCTTCTGAAAATCGTGACGAATCGCGCTTGATGGTCCTACACAGAGATAGTGGTAAAATTGAACACAAAATTTTCAAAGATGTATTGGATTATTTCGATGACAAAGATGTCATGATTTTAAACAATACTAAAGTTTTTCCAGCGCGTCTTTATGGGAATAAAGAGAAAACTGGAGCTACGATTGAAGTTTTCTTGCTGCGTGAATTGAACAATGAGCTTCGCCTTTGGGATGTATTGGTCGATCCTGCACGCAAAATACGTGTTGGCAATAAATTATATTTCGGCGATGAAGACTTATTGGTTGCTGAAGTAGTGGATAATACAACTTCTCGGGGCCGTACGATCCGGTTTTTATTTGATGGTACCGATGAAGAGTTCCGCCGTAATATCGAGATCTTAGGTGAAACACCACTACCTAAATACATCAAGCGTAAAGCTACACCAGAAGACAAATTCCGCTACCAAACTATTTATGCAAAAAATGAAGGGGCTGTTGCCGCTCCTACAGCGGGACTTCATTTCTCTAGAGAATTGATGAAACGCTTAGAATTGAAAGGCGTTGATTTTGCAGAGGTTACTCTTCACGTTGGTCTTGGAACTTTTCGTACTGTTGAAGTGGAAGATTTAACTAAACATAAAATGGATTCTGAACAGTTTATCATAACTGACGAAGCTGCAAAAGTTGTCAATAAAGCTATCGACAACAAACGTCGCGTATGTGCTGTAGGAACGACTTCTATGCGGGCAATAGAATCTTCTGTGTCTGCTGACCATCATTTAAAGGCGGCATCGGATTGGACAAGTAAGTTTATTTATCCGCCTTACGATTTCAGTATTGCAAATTCCATGATCACAAATTTCCATACACCGGAATCCACTTTGCTTGTGATGATTGCCGCGTTTGCAGGTTATGAAAATGTAATGAATGCATATGAAGTTGCTGTGAAGGAAAAATATAGATTCTATAGCTATGGCGATGCGATGTTAATCGTTTAATCCTATGTTTAATAATAAATAAAAAACGTGGATAGTCTCAAGCTATCCACGTTTTTTATAAATCTTAACTTTCAATAACATGAACTTTGTCATAATCGTTGCAGCCGGAACAGGAAGCAGAATGAATAGCGACCTTCCAAAGCAGTTTCTTTGCTTAAATGAACTGCCCATTGTCATGCATACAATTAATCGATTTTGTCAATGTAAGATTGTATCGGAAGTAATACTAGTGATCAGTGAGGTAATGGAGGAATTGTGGAATGAACTGTGTTCGGAACATGACTTTACTTTACCTATCCATCTCACTTATGGTGGTCGAACCCGATTCGAAAGTGTTAAAAATGGAATTAATTACATTGAGGAAAATTTCAAAATCCGTTCAGAAGATTATATTGCAGTACACGATGGCGCTCGTCCTATTATTACTGAAGAGCTAGTGAACAAAGCATTTCAAGGCGCTTATGCCCATCAGGCAATTGTTTTGGGACAAAAGAGTATTGAATCCGTCCGCATGGGAGATGTTTCCTTTAATTCTGCTTTAGATAGAAACCATACCTGGTTAATACAAACTCCGCAGGTATTTCATGGAGAGTTGCTACTAAAATCATATCAGCAAGTGGAAGACCCCCTTTTTACGGATGATGCGTCTGTGGTAGAGAAGATGGGCAACAGTATCGCTATTATTGAAGGTGATGCTAAAAATATAAAGATCACCTACCCTCAAGATCTACAAATTGCCCAGCTTTATTTAAATTTGATTTGAAATGTATTACGCGTTACCACGGATGACACGCAATAATACCACAATAATTGCAATCACCAAAAGGACGTGAATAATGTTATTGCCAGCTGCATAACCTCCAAAAAAACTTATCGCCCAAATGATGACCAAAATAACAGCGATGATATACAGTAAATTTCCCATTTTCTTTTAATAATTTAATACCTAAATCTATTTTATAGGTATAACAAAGAAAATGGAAATATAGTTTTATAATAAATAGATTAGCTGATCTCCAGCTGTAACCTATCGTAGGCTAGCAACATATTTTTCGGCAATTCTTTTGAAACAATTTCATGCAATCCCATTCGGTGCCCTATATGTGTAAAATAAGTTTTATCTGCCTGAATATCATAGGCAAATTCAATCGCTTCGTCCAATGTTAAATGGGAAATATGAGATTCTTTCTGAAGTGCATTTACAACAAGTACCTTAACACCTTTCAATAGCTGCCGCGATTCTTCACTGATAAATTTTGCATCAGTGATATATGCAAACTCTCCGATCCTGAAGCCCAAGACTGGCATTTTATAATGAAGCACCTCGATAGGCATAATTTCCGTACCGAACAAAGGCAAAGATACACCAGCCCTTATCTCCTCCAAATCCAATCTCGGCGCTCCTGGGTATTTTGTTTCAGTAAACGCATAATAAAATTCGCGCCTTAGCGCTTCGTGTAGATCAGCTGTACCGTAAATGGAAATAGAACTATGCTGCTGATAATTAAACGCTCTTACATCATCCAAACCAGCAATATGGTCTTTATGCGAGTGTGTCATTAACACAGCATCCAAGTGCATAACTTTCTCACGCAACATCTGATACCTAAAATCCGGACCAGTATCGACCACTACTGTATGTTGATTATATTCAATAAGGATAGAAGAACGTAATCTTTTATCACGCTGATCTTCAGATTGGCAGACCTGACATTGGCACGCTATGACAGGTACCCCCTGGGATGTTCCGGTTCCTAAAAATGTAACTCTCAAGCTATAATTTTTGATTTCAATACCTCTTCATAAATTGGAAGAAGCTTCTCAGAAATGGCTTCCGAATCAATTTCAATATCCAATAATATGTTCCACAATGACTGGATTTTTATTTCAAGATTCGAAAACTTATTGACTACTACAACTTTTGTCGTCTGCAACATACAAGCACCTGTACGGAATGACCCTTTTTCATACCTAACTTTATACCCCTGTTCCTTAAAAAATTCTTCTAGCTTAGTTAAGCTGCTTTGTGTAAACGGCAACAAAATCTCTCCTTCTTTTAAAATTCTACCTCAGTATTCCAAACTTAGATAAATTTGATTTTATATACAAATAAAATAACCCTTAGCGATCAATGCGCCAATTTAAGAAGTTCATTACCGAATGTTTCCCAGCTATATTTTCTTTTTTCGTCTATGATATTTGTTCTAAATTGTTCTTCTTTGTTGTAATGGTAAAAAGAAAAAATGCGTTCTGCGATTTCCTCTGCTTTGGGCTCGACAACATAACCAACATAACTATCTCGAACCAATTCGGGCAACCCACCGACATTACTTACAATCATTGGAAGATCGAAATGATAAGCAACTTGGGTGATTCCACTTTGCGTAGCGCTACGATAAGGTAACACGACACAATCCGCGGCTGAAAAATAACGCCCTACCTCCTGATTTGGAATAAAATCGGTATGCATAAAAATAAACTCTTCGAGTTTATACTTCTTTATAAGATCCAAGTATAACGCAGGGTCATCATAAAATTCCCCAGCAAGCAATAATTTAACCCCCATCTCACGTAGCCTGGTATCGTTTAAAGCTTGCAACAAGATATCTAAGCCTTTGTATTGACGAATAAATCCAAAGAACAAGATCACTTTACCCTCTTGATCAATGTTAAGTAGTCTACGAGCTTCCTTTTTACTTTGATGAGTGCCATAGTTATCGTAAAGGGGATGAGGGGTATACACTGCTGGCATTTTCGGGCTTAGCAATTTGAGGTCCAACAGAACGCTTTTACTCATGGTGAGACAAGCATCAACAGATTTCAAAAAGTACCGGATCAATAGCTTATCCCCTGGTCGCTGTTCATGGGGAATTATATTATCAGCGATACATACTATTTTAGTATGCCTATTCTTCCGAACCTGTCGCTGGATTGTACCCAAACACGGCCCGAAAAAGGGCATCCAAAATCGTACGATAAGAAGATCATATTTGGCATTTCTAAGTTCCTTGCCCACACTAATCCAATTAAATGGATTGATAGAATTTACTTTTGTTTTGATATTGAGTCCCTCTGGTGCAGGCTCATCCGAGTATTGTGACTTTCCAGGAAAAAGAAAATTTGGGTACTGCAGACTGAAGGAGTAGATATCCACTTCATGGCCCAACTGCTGAAATTGGGATGCTAACCGTTCATTAAAAGATGCTATCCCTCCACCCCTTAATGGGTAAGCAGATCCTAAAATCACAATGCGCATAACGACTTAAATGACTTTCTCAATTTGATAATCATTCCGATCGGAGCTGCTTCTAGAGACTAATTCTGCCAAGAAACCTGTCAGAAATAATTGCGTGCCCAAAATAATAGCGGTTAGCGCAAAGAAAAACAATGGTTGATCTGTTATATCTCTAAAAGGTGTTCCGCTGGCAATACTTATCAATTTATGGCAAATTAGATAAATAGATATAAATAAACCTGCCAGAAAACTAATAACGCCCATAACCCCAAAAAAATGCATCGGCCTCTTCGAAAACTTACCAACGAAAAATATGGACAATAAATCGAGGAAACCTTTCACAAAGCGGCCAGGACCGAATTTGGTTGTACCGTACTTACGTGGATAATGCTGTACGATCTGTTCTTGTATATTTGTAAATCCGGCCCATTTTGCAATTACAGGTATATAACGATGCATTTCACCATACACTTCGATATTTTTAACAACTTCCTTTTTGTAGGCTTTTAGACCACAGTTAAAATCATGCAGGTTGTGTATTCCAGACATCGACCTTGTCACCCCATTAAACAATTTGGTAGGTAGTGTTTTGGTTAATGGATCATATCGTTTTTGTTTCCATCCCGATACTAGGTCAGCCCCCTTATTTATGATTCGGTCGTACAATTCAGGAATCTCATCGGGACTATCCTGGAGATCCGCATCCATTGTAATAACGACATCACCTTGTGCAGCAGCAAAACCCACATTTAATGCTGCAGATTTTCCATAGTTACGTCGGAATTTGATAGCAGAAATATTCGTGTTGTTTAACTTTAACTCTTCGATAACCTTCCAGGAATGATCTTTACTTCCATCGTCAACTAAAATAATTTCGTATGAAAAATGATTGGCCGCCATAACACGGTCGATCCAAGCTGTCAATTCGGGTAAGGATTCTTCTTCATTAAACAAAGGAACAACAACAGAAATATCCATGTGAATGTTAATCATGCTAAAAGTATAGTGTTATAATACCAACAAAGGTATTACTTTTTCAGCAATACCTTGTAGGAACAGTTTTATTTTGTTAGGCACTAAATGGCGTCTTGTCTAATCGCTAATTTTTCTCGCTTTGTCAAAGCTGATAGTAACAATGCAAAAACAAATTGAAACATCAAGGTGATCGCCAACCCCTTCAACACTTGTCCTAAGGTAATTTTGCCGATAGAATCAACTTGTTTTTCAAGCTCCGCTATTTTTGAATCTATAACTTCGTCAGGAACATTATTCTTTTCCATATACTCAATGGTTACGTTAATGGTATGAGTCACAACCTTTTCTTGTAACGTTGGATTAACGAAGTTAACATAGAGCTGTGTACCGATCGTGGAAATAATAGTAGAAATAGCAAGCATCATAAAGATCGATTTTAATGCTATTGAAAAATTCCAGTAGCCACCATTTGTTTTCCGAAGAGCGAAAGCGAACAAGGCAGCGATGATAACAAAAACCGCTGTATTAACGATAAATGACATCGACATTACCCCCCAGAAGGAATTTAAGTCTTTGACAACAAACAGGACAATTAATCCTAGGATAAAAGAAATTATTCCCAATATGACACCATAGATAATACTTTTCTTTTTGTCGATTACCGCATCAAATCCTACATTACTTGGGTTGATTAAATCTGCCATAAAATTATTTATTATAGTAAGTACTCATTATTTGGTAAAGGGCAATATCAAAAGCCTTATTGGAAGACGCTTCAGCATATTCCTCAAATTGCTTTTCAGAGGGCTTGAATTCACTAAAGAAGCTCATAATAGGATAGAAAAGTTCATATACCTCGCTTTTCGGATTTATTCCTTTACCGACTTTCGCGATTTCAGCATATGGACTATCTACCACAATTTGGTTAGCAATGATATCTTCATAAATTTCATGCTCGTCTTGAAATTCGTCTTCATCAACCAGTAAAAACTCTTTTAAGAAGTCATCCAATTCAGGTTCAATCTCATCGTCTTTACATTCCCCTAAATAAAGAAAAATATTCAATAATTCAGTCCCACGATCTATGGTTTCATCTTCGATTGCTTCCCATTCTTCTGAATCCAAATAATCATCTTCCAGCTTCAATACGTCGTTGGAGAAAAAATTCATCAATAAAAGATCAACATATACTTCGCGAAGTTCGTCAAACAAAGGATAGTCATCGAAAGACTGGTCCAACAGTTCTAACTTTTCCAAATAGCTTACTTCCGTGTTGAATACGCGAATAATCTTTTCAAGGAATTCCGGGGCTGTCGAAATTCCATCAACCTTTCCATAATTTAATATACCTGCCTCAACGGCTGCTTTAATATTTGCTTCCATGGTTTTTAATCGTTTTTAATAATTTGACTATTATTGATGACCAATTCGACAGCACCGTTTAAGGTCTTTCCGAATAGAGGTGAATTTTTTGATTTGGATTTATTGGTTTTCTCATCGAAATTCCATGCTTTCGATGCGTCAAATAAAACAAGATTGGCTGCTGCTCCCTCTTCAATCTGAGGTACTTCAAGTCCTAAAATTTGCCTTGGTCTGACGGACAGACTATTTACAATTTGTTCTTCGTTCAATCCGGCACGAATCAACAGCGGCAGCACTGTCTGCAAACCAATAATGCCATTTTTGGCAATATGGAATTCGACATTCTTGAATTCTACTTCTTGCGGTGTATGTTGCGAGACAACAGCATCAATAGTTCCATCCTTGATTCCTTTAAGTAATACCTTAAGATCTGCTTTCGTTCTTAATGGGGGGCTAACCTTGTAATTGCTGTCGAAACCAACGATATCTTCGTCAGTAAACACCAATTGATGTGCGGCAACATCGCATGTGACTTGAAGACCTTTTGCTTTCGCTTTTTTTATCAGATCAACAGCTTCTGGTGTGCTTATGGAAGCAAAATGAATAGGAGCTCCTGTATATTCTGCTAGATAGAGATCGCGAGAAACCATTAATGATTCGGCAAGGTTTGGAATACCCTTCATACCTAAATAAGTACTCATAGCGCCTTCATTCATCTTGTTTCCTCCTGCCATCGACTCATCTTCCGCATTCGAAAAAATTAATCCATTAAACCCCTTAGCATACAACAATGCTCTGCTCATTAGTCCCGCTTGTTGAACACTCCGGTTTCCATCACTAAAAGCAACAGCCCCGGTTTGCTTCATATCAAATAATTCGGCCAGTTCTTTGCCTTCTCTCTTTTTGCTGATCGCACCAATTGGATGTACATCCACAATATTTCCTTTCGCAGTATTGACAATTAGAGCGACCTCTGAACGGCTTTGAATAGTTGGCTCAGTATTAGGCATCACGGCTACTCCAGTGAAGCCACCTGCAGCAGCTGCTGCTGTTCCGCTTAAGATATCTTCTTTGGTTTCTAGCCCAGGCTCTCCAAAATTGGCATGTAAGTCAAAAAAACCAGGCGCTAATATTTTTCCGGAGCCATCAATGGTCTCACTATCTTTATCCGCTAATTTGACAGATTTTCCAATCTGTGCAATCTTTCCATCTTCAATAAATACATCCACTTGCTGCTGATGAAATTTATTCCCAGGTAAAATTACTTTAACAGAAGTAATCAATAAGCTTTTCATATATGATTGTGATTGAAATTAAAAGGATACAAAGTTTTAATCGAAGCACGTAGCTTGTGCATTGTGAACAGATAGAATGGCGCTTTATCACTATAAATCATATAGCTATAAATAACTTTTTCGCTTGATGCTTGTGATTGCTTCATTTCGAGAAACAAAGTTACAAAATACAAATTTATTAAAGAACATTAAAAATAGATTTCGGCAACGATTACCTAGGAATTTTCCCCCCACTGATAATGCTTAAAGTCAAATCCAGCAAGACTCAAAATACGATCAACAACGGTTTCTGCTACCTCTTCAAACGTCTTTGGTAAGCTATAAAATGAAGGTGATGCCGGACAAATGATGCCACCTGCCTCTGTCACCAGTTTCATATTCTGAATGTGAATGATACTTAAAGGTGTCTCACGTGTAACCAAAATCAATCGTCGCCGCTCTTTTAAGATGACATCAGCAGCGCGTGTTGTCAGATCAGAAGATATGCCATGCGCTATTCGCGACAATGTACCCATCGAACAAGGACAGACAATCATGGTATCATAGCGAGCGGAGCCCGATGCAAAAGGAGCAAAAAAATCACCTTTATCATAAAATTTGAAAGGTACATCCTGGTAACTTTCATCGCCTAATTCCGCACGCCATACATCCTTCGCATTATTCGACATGACAATACCAACTTCAGCGATTTGTGTTTTTAACACCAAAAGCTTTTTAAGTAAAACTTTAGCATAAATTGAGCCGCTAGCTCCCGTAATAGCTATAACTATCTTTCTTTTAGACATCTCTTTTAAAATATAAAACAAAGCTATAAAAAAAGGGTCGTAGTGAGACTATTTTTACAACGTCCAAATATCTAAATTTCAGATATTTACATATTATTTAAAATTAACACACACCATATACACACAAATAATTAGGTTTTTGTGTCCGCCCTATTTTTTCGCTAAGACAAATATACCGAAATATCGGCTTTCAACCTTAAAAATGATAACTCTAAAAAAGTTAGAAAAAATGTTTAATTTTTGTTTGAATTTTAAATTAACATTGTTTAACTTTGTATAACAAATAAGAGATATTAAAATATTAAATCATTAGAGCATGAAAACAGTAACAGTTAATCACTCTGGAAAAAGAGCTTTCAATTTTATGGTTGAAAATGGGTTCATTACTTATGACTGGATCGATTATGTTGATCAGGATGGCAGCGAAGTTTTGAGCGATGTTAAGGCTAAGGAAATAGTCAAAATCGATAATTCCATTAAAGGACAAAAAACCATTTTTTACAACTAAAAATATGTGATCATCACATTAAATACATAAAATATGAAGACGCTATTATTTTTCTACAACATAATGAATGAAGCGGAAAAGCAAATCGTCAAAGAGACGGTTTGGGCTTATATTAAAGTTATTGGACTATTGCTTTCGCTAGCTTACCTAGCTTGTTCATTCATCTTAATTTTCGGTTAACCATGGGACAAAATTTTTCAGAAGAAAACCTATTGTCTTTAGGTTTTGAAGTCGACGCCCCTTGGGGCGATAATTCGCTGCCCGACTACTCTATGTTTTTAGGCCAAGGCATGACAATGCACATTGTAAACTTCACCGAAGCCTTTTTAGAGGTAGATGGGAAAATTAAAGAATTACAAGGCATAAGAAACGTTGCATCTCTCACAAGCGGATTATTGCTATTCGGGCAAAAGGTTGACTTAAGCAAAGCTCTATACGCCATGGACAGCCAACCTGCCAGTAAAAACGAGCTGGTTTTAAAACATTAACCAATGGCGCCTCACTGGCGCCTTTAAAAAAGAAAAGAACATGGAAAATCAAATAAAAGTAGGACAAAGCTGCAAGGTAGTGGTGATAACCGATAATAGCGAATATCCGTCCGTTTATAAAATTGGAAATACAGGCGTATTAATAGATGAATATCCTAGCGGAAATGCTAAAATATGTATAGGTAATACCAATGAATTTACAGGATCATGGCATGTATTACAAGGGTGTTTTAAAACATCAGGCAAGTTAACAGTAACTAAAGTAAAGTAGGTTATGAAAACATACGGAAGTGAACCAATCGAAATAGCAACAGATGTTGTTGTCGATAACGATCAAATGTATTTCTATCAGTACCTACCTCTAAAAATGAGAGGCGACTTAATAGATTTTACTCTGCCTGATCAATTGAAACCCTTAGTGGATATTATCGTAGAATGCTGCAATGACTTCTTTCATAATATATGCGAGGGATCATTGTCAATGTATGATGACCACTACATATATCTTACTGCAAAAAATCTATATATCAAAAGTGGCGAAAACCTTAATCGAATGGGGTGGCACTGTGATGGATTTATGAGTGAAGACATAAATTACATTTGGTGCGATTGCATACCCACAGAATACGTGACAGGAAATTTTGAATTGATCCAAGATCACAGAGAAAGCATTGAGCAGATGAATAGATTATTCTACAAGTCTGATCCACTTAAATGCAAACCAAACAGCATTTATAGGCTCGACGAAACAGTTATTCATCGTTGTGATTACAATCACTCAAACGATGCTGTATTACGGCATTTTGTTAAGGTGTCATTCAGCAAAGAGAAGTACAACCTTAAGGGAAATTCCCATAACTACCTTTTGGATTACAATTGGGAAATGAAAGACCGTGATTATAGTAGAAATCATCCAGTTAAATAGAAGCCATGAAAACAATAAGCATAAAACAACCATGGGCAAGCCTTATTGCTCATGGTATAAAGGATATTGAAAATCGAACCTGGGCGACTAAGTACCGTGGTACAATTTACATTCATGCAAGTGGTAAACCTGCGTTTACTGGAAGTTACAAAGACAATTTACCGAAAGGATTTTGGGATAATTTGCAAGAAAAAGAAAAACGAAATTTTATTGATTCCTTTCAACACAGAGGCGCTATCATCGGTAAAGTTGACATTGTTGACTGCGTTATCAACCATGGTAGCATTTGGGCTGAACGCACGCCGAGTTGCTCACCTCATTATCCAGAAGGCTTGCCTGCATACATGGGCAAAGGTCGTGAAGATGCTATCTACAATTGGGTATTAGCCAATCCAGTATTGTTTGACGAGCCTATTTTGAATGTAAAAGGCAAATTATCATTATGGGAATTTGACGGGAAGGAGTCGAACTCATGAGTGCTACACTAATTTCAGAAAACACATTCACCGCTAAGAAAAAGCATTTATGCGACCTATGCGGCCAGCATATCCAAGTTGGGGAAAAATATAAACGTCAATTCTGTGTCGACGGTAATGCCTATGCATTTAAAATGCATTTTGTATGTGAGGATATTTCAAAGGTTTACAGCAAAGAATATGATTCGGATGGCGAAGGATATGATCACAACTGTTTTTCACACGACGTATTCGAGAACTTCGAGGTAGTAGTCGGCTTTAAAAGTGATGGTTTGAAATACCAAGAAGCCTTAAAATTATTCAAACAAAAATGGATCGAAGGAAAGGAGACCAAAGGAATTGGATAACACAAGATATGAATGTACTGAATGCGGTTGGGTTGGTACTGATCAGGAAAAAGCCATAATCAATATTGATGGATGGGATTGTAGGGCATGTCCAAAATGTAAAAATGAGGAATTCTACATCGCTAAAAATAAAGAGTCAGAAAAAGGATAACCTATTTATCAAGCGACTTCCCTAATTCTTCGATCAGGTATGGAACTAAAAACAACGCATTCGCGATCATAACAATGGTTCCAAGTAGATAAATAATTGTGTGCCTTTTCATAGCACCAAAATAATAAAACAAATGGAAAACACATTAGAAAATAAAGCGAAGTTCTTCGCTCAGTATTGGGGACAAAATGTAAGATTCTGGACATTAAATGGGCCATCTATCTTATCCAAAGTCGGCCACACATATATGACCAAAGCTATTTTGGATAGTAGCACTCTTGAGCTAAAGCCAATTTCAACATTAAGTAATGAAGATGCAATTAGGCTTTTTGATCTAAGAAAGTATGATAAAATTGAGATTACAAGACACTTTTCAGGTAAAGACCATGTGGGCGTTGAATTTAAATGGGTCGATGATTTTATAAACAACGCTGACGGATTCTCTTATAGTTCGATAGGTCTGTCAATACCTGAAATAACCCACAAACAAGCAATGCTAGCCATTTCCATGGGCTATTACATTGGCGACAGAATTGAGATAGATTACGGCTGGGTAAAGCTTAAAGAACAAATAAAATGACACCCGAGGAAATAGGACAACTAATCGAATTAATTATAGGCAAAGAGATCAGCATCGAAGAAATATGTGCGATTGAATGTGTGAGCGTAGAAGATCTTTCCAAAGTAATAGATGAGGTGATGACCTTTCGATCTATGTACTCGAGAAAAAATTCGGTTGTTGTTCAGGCCTCATTAGTTTAGAAAGGAGAAAGGAAATGAAGCACATCGCACTATTATCCGGCGGCCACGCATCTGCAATAGTCGCCATTGAAATAACAAGGAAGTTTGGAAAAGAAAATGTCATTTTACTCAACCATAATATCAATCCAAATTATGAGGACAAAGATATAAAGCGTTTTAAAAAAGAGATTTCAGAATATCTTGGACTACCAATAACATATGCAAATTATGGGGATACAGATAACGAAAAAGAATTGCCCAGTCAATTTGATATAGCAATTATGAAGAAAGGCTTCAAAGCTTACAATAGCTCTGAATTCTGTACTTACGAATTGAAAACAAAGCCTTTTTATGAATACTTAAATCATAATTTCCCTAATAAGGATTGCATTGTTTATTACTGATTTGGTGAAGATGAATTACATCGTGTAGAGCGCCGGAAAACCATTTTAAATGACATTGAAATAATGTCAGATTACCCAACAGCGGTATGGGGCGGGCGGCAGTATACAGCGCTTATTGAATATTTTAACAAGCAAGGTAAGCAATTCAGTTCGATCGCTTTGGTCGAAAAATATAAGGATACTAGTGGATATCAACGAACTATCACTTCCACACTTGAAATAGGTATTCAGCCACCAAATACATATACTGTTTGGAAGCACGCAAATTGTGTAGGATGCCTCAAGGCAGGGAAACAACATTGGTATTGTGTCTATGTTCACCGTAGGGATATTTTCGAAGAGGCTAAAAATGCTGAATATCTAGTTGGTCACAGCATCATTGCCGAAGGTGTTTGGCTAAAAGATCTTGAAAAGGATTTTGAAAAAATGTTTGCTGCTGGCGTACCAGCTAATGAGCATGTAAAAGAAGGTAAATTTTGGAAAGCAGCGAGGCGATACACTAAAAAGGGTTTACAGGATATGTTCCCTTGTGAGTGTTGGTCTGCATAATGTTTAACCCCCTCCCCGATTAACTTATTCTAATCGTGGGGATAAAATAAAAGAAGAATGATAAAGAAATTTATAAAAAAAAGCAATAAACCATTAGATGGTATTCAGCTTACAGAATTTAATAGGAAAGAGGTTATGGAATGGCTTTCAGGAGCTGGTAAAGAAGGGCCTGATGGATCAATATTCCTTAAAACTCCTGAATCTGGCGAAGGAACACAAATTGTTCATACAGGTAAGTTTATCCTAAAAGGGTATACACAGCAATTAGGTTGGCACTTTTGGCCTGTTGATGAAAGTTACATGAACGAAAACTACATGGAGGTTTAATATGAAAAATTTCGAAGATGTCAGAAATGAATATTTTATAGAATTAGGATTCAAAAATCCCGAATCTGCGGTATTTGATATGTCATTAGGTCGCTCAAAATTGGAATCCGCGATTATGATTGAGAGGCACTACACTGAAATAGGAAAACGCTTTGCCCTCGAAGTAGCCAAAGAATCATTAAGTAATGCAGCGGATAATGTGTCTATGAAAATGAAAGACAATGCCTATGAACTTGATTTGATGGATGATATTTTAGAGGTTGACAAAGAATCTATTCTATCACATGATAACATACCAGAGCTATGATTTCAGCATCAGACCTTAGAATCGGGAACTACGTCGCTTCCGATCATTTTAAAGACCGTGACGTAATAGTCAAAGTAAGGCTAATTGGACAAGATCAGGCTATTGTAGAGCATCCTAACGGACTATCGGAGCCCATGCTTTACAAAGGGGAAATGAGGGGTATTACGCTAACAGAGGATCTGTTGCTGAAGTGTGGGTTTATAGATATATCTTCTTACAAAGACTTTCGACTCGTTATAAATGAAGATTTATATATTGAAGTTTCTCTTAGGAAAAATATCAATGCCTATGTAAGTGTATCCGACATAGATATTATCAATGTTATCTATCTCCACCAACTACAGAACCTGTACTTCGCGCTTACTGGAAAAGAATTGGAGGTTAAGCTATGACCAAACTAAGCGAAGACGATCGCATCCTAAAAGAATTCCTGGATAATCACATTGATTTCTACACCCTCCGAAAGGTTCGATTTTTTCCAAAGGAAATGAAGAAAACGGATATACACGGACAGGCAAAACGAATCTGTGAGTTCTTCGGATACAAAACCGTCTATGAGTATGGTGCAAAGGCTATCTATGCACACGTGTCCTATGCATATGGGCACCGTCCAAGTTGGGTGAATGAAAAAGGAGAATATGAACAAGCCCCATTCGTTGAGAAGTTCGGCGGATGGGCAGAGTAATAACATCAAATTTTAAAACTATGACAATAAAACAATTAAAACAGGCTATTTCCGATCTTCCTGATCACATGGATGTGTTTATCGGGGAGAAATCAACAGAATTTGGATACGGATTGGTAAACACTGCTAAAGTCAAGAAGATAAACTTCTTTGATTCTTCAAGCGATGAAACCCCTTTGGCTTCGGATGATGTATTTGTATTAGAGGAGGAATAAGATATGAAAATAATAGACAACAGAGAACTGTTTGAAGTAGAATTGAACAGTGAAGCCATGCAAGTTTTAGCACTGAATTTAAACCAAGCCATTGCTCATGTATTATCTGAACACCCTTTAGATGATAAAGACGATTACATCAGAGGTGAAAAGATGAGCGATGCTGAAGTGAAGAATGCTGTGGGATGGGACGAGGAAACTAGAACATCCTTTAATCTAGTTGAATGGATAAAAGAAGAGATAAACCCTGGCGATAAACCCATTATCTTGACGTACATCGAGGTATGAATTTAACCAAACCCCAAAGAGAAGCGCTCCGACTAAAGTATTCGGGGCGCTGCGCTTATTGCGGATGTGAACTTAGTGAACGATGGTGTGCGGACCATATAGAACCGATAGTTCGCGATTGGGTAAACGGTGGTTGCAAGTACCCCGAACGTGATATTTTTGAAAATCTAGCTCCAGCCTGTCCGTCCTGCAATACCATAAAAGGCAGCCTATCCTTAGAAAGCTTCCGAAAGGTCATTGGTGGCTTCATTACCTCACTCAATAGAGACAGCACACAATACAAGTTTGCAAAGCGTTATGGATTAATCCAGGAAAAACAGGTTGAAGTTAGGTTTTACTTTGAGGAGGTCGGTTACGACTTATGAGAATACATTAAAAATTTTGTATTCACAGTATGAATAGCTTCTAATGCATCATCTCGGAAAGATTTTAAATCTCTACTTCGCTCAATTGATTGCACATTTCTTTTGGTACTTAGTTTATCTAACACATTTGACATTTCCTTTTTCCAGTTCCCCGAATCAGGCATATCATTTGGCCAATGATCTAAGACTAAAGATCTGTAGGTTTCAAAGCTTATAAAAAGGTCTCCCCCTGTTTCAGCTTGTATCTTGATGTACTTCCTAATACCTTCAAGAGTTTCTAGTAATTTGATTATTACCATATCGCAAATATCAGCAATAAAACAACATGATTTCGGCAAAAGCGCTTTGCGCTCTGAAAATTATGATTTCACCACCGGATCAACCCAATAAACTTCATGATTCGTCAATGTCAGCACGTCGCTCGGAGATACATTGCATAGAATAATATCTTCTAATCCATCCCCTATGATAAATTGAAGATCAAAAGGAGGTACCACCGAGCCGTACAGTATACTGCCCTCATCAAGAACATATAGATCTGAAGTGATCATATTAACGCGGTTCTTTGTCACCCAATCGCTCAACTCTTGCTTATTCATCTGCTTAACACGGCCAGCCAAGTCGCGAGCTTCCTCCAGTTCTTTGACTGCAATATCCGGAAATTCTTTCTTTACAGTCGCTTCGTACAAATCCCAATTGCCTGTACGAATAGCTTCATTTCTCAGATATAGCTTGCGGCCGTATTCCCCGACTTCATTATAGTAATGTTGTAATGTTTTCATAATTATTCCTCTATAAATACACTTCCTTTTAGGTCTTCCTCATCGATATTAAGCAAAGCATCCTGAATGACCAATATATTAGGTTCCTGAAATGGAATCGTCGTAATTCCCTCGCAATCCAAAGCAACTAACCAATCAAACACATTCGGTACCGCGATCGCCTTCCATGTTATATTTTCGCTATCTTCACAATCATAAGGTGCAATAAGTACATTATACCCCTTGCTCTGAAGTTCTTTCAATACTGAGTGCGTAAGCTTTGCAAATCGCATTTTTCTTGCTACTTTTAATTAAATATACAAAATTATGTGTTACCATACTTCGACTCCAAGCACCAAGCAACTTGTAGACGCTCTACAGGGAAAGAACGTTCATTATCAGAAAGAAGAAATCTTTCATGTGAGCGGCTTCACTCGGCCATACCTTCCTGTTACTCTGAACGAGGATCAGGATAGCGTTGTGCCTGCTAGGTGGAAACTCATTCCATTTTGGGTAAAAACCGAAGATGATGCTGCCAAGTACGCTAACACACTTAACGCTGAATCAGAATCTATTTTTGAAAAGGCATCCTATAAACACTCCATCCTTAAAACTCGGGGCCTACTTTACGTAAATGGTTTTTACGAACCTCACAAAGTCGCTGGGCAAAAGGACACTGAAAACTATTACATCTACACACCGACAAAGGAAATTTTCACTATCGGTGTTGTCTATGCTAATTTCAAGGACTACGAAACTAACAACGTCTACCCTACTTTTTCAGTTATCACAACAGCGGCCAATCCTTTACTCGAGGAGATCCATAACGAAAAGAAACGCATGCCTTTGATCATTCCTCCCGATCGTCGTGATGCATGGTTGAATGCTTCCAGTAAAGAAGATGTGCAGCAGCTCATGATACCTTATGATGGTGAACTTGGAGCACACAAAGTATTTCGCGTGACTGGAGCTAAAGGCGATACTAATCGCCCTGATATTCAGGATGCGATTTAAATTTCCTTCTTTCCATTACTACCCATTTTATCGCGGCTTCTAGTTCGTCTGGCCACGCTTTTAGTCCTTCTTCCAATATCTTTGCACCTGCTTCAATTCCAACTTCCTGCGAAGCTGAAAGAGCCGTTTTTCTAATGTGATCAACGTACCCCGTTGGTGGTTCTTTACTTAGTTTCATAAAACAAATGTACAATTAGATTTGTTATTTTACTAAATTTGTTAGTAATTTTGATTTATGAAACCTCTCGAAGTCTATTGCCGCAATCGTGTTATGTACGTCCAGATGACTGTACACGATAAGAGCATGGGCATGAAAGATTACCATCTTTACAACAAAAATGGTCTTGCCTTTTATGTTTTCAGGAAATCCCAGGGTGTTTGGGAGCTTGCATATGGAGAGCTTGCGGATGACATTAAAGAAGCGTGCATTGATGCTCTTATTCTTCGCTTTGATGATGACGTACCGGAGCTATTCTATCATAAGGGTAAGCGCCAGGTAGTAGAGGTACGCGCAAAGAAATATAGCCTTTGGCATATCTATCTCAATAATGCCTATGTCGGTAGTATTGATCATGACAAGTATTCAAAAGCTTTTGACTATCATATTGAAGATGACGGCCTACTGACGGACGATCACGTTCAAAAATATATCGGAATGATCCAGCGAGGAGAATTAAAGTGGATAAAGGATGATATTCGATAATTTTGAAGTTGATGGCATTCCACAGGTTGTCAATATAACCCCGTTATTCGGCGGATATTTTCACGTATACATTAATAAAAGATTTGTTACAGATATATCTATGATGAAAGATGGATGGACGGTTCATTTCAACAATAATTCTTGGCTGACCAAAGATGAAGCTGATATAATAATCGAGATGATAGAATCTGGGGAAATTCCAACTGAATAAAAAAGGCTGATCATGCGACCAGCCTACACATCAACCATAAAAATAAAACCTATTAATCGTGTCCTTCAGTCTTAACGATTTTATTGTAAATTCCTAATAATAAAAACGGTGCCGCCCATTGACCGACGAACAAAGCTGTATTATCATCTTTTTTGTTGCAACATTTTAACGCTGCTGAAATTCCCATAGCTGCAAGTGAAGCTGCTAAGAATAAAATCGAGGGAACTTTCGATGTTTGCTGTTCTACCTCTTTAGTTACTTTGTCTTCATTTCCTGTTGTAAGTGCCATAATATTTATTCTTTGGTTTACCTATGAAGTAGTTTGGTAATGAAATAGTTCATTATTAAATAAAAAAGGCCGAGTTACTAGGCTCGAACCTTAACAAATGAAATGTTTTTATTATAATGGAGGCTTATAATTATAAATTTTCAGTTCTTCACTGTTGGCGCCTCTCTTTACTCTACACCGAGTGCACGAAGAAGGTTTTTCTTTCCATCAGAATCTTTTAGCGCATTGACATGATACTTTGCATCTAACTGGTTTGCAGCAGATTTTTTTGCGAGATAGCGATCTACATATTGTGTTGCATGTTGCAATATAAATCTGCGACAGTCTATATTAACGCTGATGCCCTTGTCAAAATTGCCATAGGTAAGGCCTGTTACGATTTCATTCGACGAGATTGATTTTATACTGTTCTTATTCAATCCACTGATATTAAAGGTGAGCGCCGGATAGTAGAAGTCCGATTGATTGGGAAATTTGATTTTCACGATTAACTTATTCCCTTCTATGCGGCTACTGATTATGCTATTTAGTCGGTTGTAATTGTATTCATAATACTCTTCTTGCGATGGAAACCACAAAATGTCTTCACCGTCTTTTCCATACGTATTGTTCAACCAGAGCAGGAGCTGCGCCCAGTCATGATCCGTTTCGTGTACGCCAATATGGACTGCTTCGCGGTGAGCGACATCTTTTGCTGCAGCATCGTTGACCAGTTTTTCTACCTCGGCGGCGCGATTGACAAATACCCTGGCCAAGGTCTTTTGCTGCAAGGTTGAATTGACCTGATACGGGATAAGCTTATCGGCACCAGTCTGCGCCGTCATGGTCTGGATCGCTGGAAACCCAAGCGCAGCCTGCAGGTATGATTTATTTCCATTGGGCTCGGCCAAAAACTTGATGTTTCGGCCATTCAATCTTTTTTTTGTGATTTGTTGTGCCAGGTCAAAATGCTTGATCAGCGAGTCGACATTGTTGACTGCGGTGGTATTGAGGTCGTGGAATGCAATGGCATTCCCATCGTTAAGCATTTCGATCACATTGTTCCATCGAAGGCCAGATTTCATGTAGAAGCGGAAGAAGTTTTCCGTAAAGCCTTTCTTTACGACAGTTGGGTCGTTCATAAACTCCCATTCCGGCGCCAGTGTGGAGGTAAAATGGAACCTGACCTCATTGCCAAAACCATCCGTACTACCCAGTGTTTTGCCCAGCAGGTAACTGTTTGGGGGCATATCATCAGCTACTAGGTGCTCAATGTCAAAATAATATTTCCGTTTAATGTCCGAGCGATCAATCGGTTTACCATTAATGGCTGCCCAGGTCATGCTGAATGCCGATTGCTTACAGTCATCCTGTGTGAGCATAAATAATAAGCTCTTGTTATATTTTAGTGGCGGAATGTTTACAATGGGCGTTTCTGTTATCCCGTGACCAGGTTGAAGTTCGATGATGATCTCCGCTTCTTGTCCAGTCTTTTCCTCACCAAAAGGATAGGCATACCGGGCTATATTTCCGCCAGTATCTGGCGGTGATACCTCTTTTCCGTCTCCGGTTTTACTTCCCGGGTAAAGATCTTTTTTTAGGCAAGAAGACAATAGGCCACATACTAACGTAAATAGTATAGCTTTTGTGTAAATAATTTGGCGCATACGCAAAGATAGACATTCTTATTGTATTAAGTATTTCGTTAAATAAAAAAATCGTTAAATTTAAACAGGCTCTAAGACTTATGTCCATATAACAGAAGTAAAGTAAAAATTTTTATATTACGCCCTTCTTTTTCGAAAAAAGTATTCCACAAATCAAAATCAGTAATCCAATTGCACTCCAAATCATCATTGATCCTTTCGGCTCCTTTTTCACATCTTCAATCTTTGCCGATTCTTTCTGCCTATGTTCAATTGAAGTTGCTACCTGTTTTTCTATTTTCTCGCTGCCCTGCTTTTCGCTTTTCTCGCTGAAATCTTTATTCTCGGTTACCGTCTGCTTAGTATGCTGGGTAATCTTTTCTCCGGGAGATTCCGACCGCACGCTGAATACCTGCCGCAAGGTATCGAGCTGTACTAATATCTTAAAACCAGCGCTGTCTTTAAGTAATATCTCCGCTCCTGACAGTACCTTATCTACGTTCACAGATCCGCTTACCTTACCGCCTGTTTTTTCGGTTGTGGTCGTTGTTTCAGTCTCAGTGACAATTGTGCCTTTGTCAACAGTGATCGTACGCTGTACGCTATCTTTCTGCACTTTATCTGTTAGCATACTATCACGCTTGGTGGAGACTTCTAAGGACGATTTTTCTATATGCTTCGTGGTTTTTCGGAATAAGCCGCAGGATGCAAAGGTGGCGACTATGACCACCGATGCTAAAATCTTAATTAACCTTTCCATCCAATACAGCGTTTACACTATCCAAATGATTATTCCACTTCACAACGAACTCAGGGGGCAATGCCTTCTTTCTCCCCTGGTTGTAGCTTGATGCTATTACACCGAATAACAACAGCAATATCATAATAAGTCTTTTCATAGCGACTATTCTTTGTTTATCACTTTATTCAATACGGTATCCAGCTTTTGCATACCTTGTTCAACTCCTTCTTTCATTGGCTGCACGGCATCTTCAACGGCTTTTGGTAATGCAGTCGAAACCTTTGAGTCTACCGCCGGGTTAACCTGCTTGCGGACCTCCTCTGTAATTCTCGCATTCAAGTCATTATTCTGTTTAATATATGCATACAGTAATAATCCCGTTGTAACCATAAAAAAAACAGCCACCATCGCAAGAATATCTCTATTGGCCCAGCCAGCCAACTTACCAACGTCATTTACTCTCTTTCCGACAAAATCGTCTTCTTTTTGCTCTGCCATTATTTTAAATACTGATTAGATACCCATCCTTTTACCCCCAAAGCTTCAACATTTGTCCAAGATCCTGAAACGGACAATACATTTACACTGGTACCGCGTGGCAGAACTTTCAATACGGCAAAGTTGGTACCCGGGCCTGATCGCAAATTCAAATCGCTAGTAGTACTTTTCACCACCATACCGAATACCTCCCTTCTCACCCGATCCATTGGGAATTTTGGCCCCGGGTCATCTTTGCGGCCAACTGGTGTTGCTACTTCCGAGTGAGCGAGTATTTCTGTGATTGAAGGGTATGCTGCTACCAACGCTCTGCAAACCTCAATACATTTTAGTAGCTGCGTTTCCGTCCAATCGCTCTGGGCATTTTCATTTTGCTGCTCGATTCCGATTGCATACTTGTTTAATCCGGTTAATCCTTTCCAAGCACTTGCGCCGACATGCCAGGTAATCTGATTGAACCTAGCCATTTGGACAACCTTGGCCGACTTAGCAATATGGAGGTCGCAGCTAACCTTCGATCTCGGATCGGTAAGCCAATTAACCGCTGATGTCTCATTACTTGCCCCATCATAGTGCAGGACAATAAATCGAATATCTTTAGTCCCCGAACTGATGTTAGGAGTTTGAAGGAACTCTACCTGAGTTCCGTCGTTATTGTATAAGAGATTGTTTTTTACTTGCATGAATTTTAATTTTAATAAACCACCCAGTTAGTGCCATCGTATACCAATTCTAATTTTAGATTTCTCCCCATTGAATATGTAGTGTAATTTTGCACTCCATCTCCCAAATAAATCAAAGCCCCACCCTGCGTCCTTAATGTCTTTGACCCGGTCGAATTATTTCGAACAGTCAATGTAAGTCCAGTTATTGGCTTATTGGGTAGATAGATATTATCGTGATAGATTTGATAATATCGACGATTCGAAGGAATCACATCACCATCATTATTACTACCTCCTTGACTTGATATAAGTGCACCGTTTAAGCAAACAGCTCCATGAAAATATCCAGCATATCCCTCACTATATGGCACATTGGAATTGCTTGTTTGATCTGCTCCATATATTGCAGCGTTAATGGAAGGCGCTCCTAAGCTTCCGCTAACTCTGCTTTGAAGAAGAGCAGCAATTGAAATAGCTGAACTTATGCCTGACGTAGCGGAAATAGCATTGATATTGCTCCCATTTGAAAATACACCCTCTGAAGTAATTTCACTATAACTATCGTCTCCATCTTTATCCCTAATAGATAAGCCAGGCTTATTGCTTCCATTGGATTGCATGTAGCCTACTTCCAATCCCATCCTTATCAGAGCATTGGAAACATTTGCTTCTGCATTTCTATTCTTATAAAATCCGATCTCTCCACTCTGTGCAAGTAATCGTGGCAAGACATCATCAACACCGGAGGAAAGCCGCTTCACTATTAAATTTTCTATAAATGCCGATTGAGCGAATAAGCTAATCACATCGATTAGTTCGGCTTTTATGTATCCACCCTGAATTATGGTTTCCCCTAGCTTTGCAAGCTCCACCAGATCTTCGTGAGCTAAATCGCCTAATGAACTAATTAAACCATCCGTGTAATTCTTAGAAGATTCTAGAGCGTTATTAGCTGCATTTTCTGCATGTTGTTTAGCCTCCATCAATTTTTGAGTTGCATCTTGTATACGTGCCTGCTCTTCACTGGAAACCACATCATCTGCATAAGCTTCCGCGATAACTTGAAGCAATTCGTCATTTGCATCCGCATAAGCTTTTGACGCCACTATTGCCTGCTGTTTAGCATCATCCATCTGAGTCACTGTTGCCCCTCCACCGTTTACTACAATTTCAGAAACATTAAGTCTATCAGCGGAAATCTTACCTGTCTTAATATTAGCGCCATTAATATAGGTCATACCGTTTGTGAAACTATAGTCCCTTTTACCTTGGAATTCGGAGTATATTACGCCTAAATTGAAATGATAAAACCCAACTTCACTTTCTGTACTAATTGGCTGTTCGGAAATTACCCATGTACCATTTAGAGCAGTACGGCTACACCTAGCTGCAACATAATAGTGTTTATCCGCTATAAGATCGGTTTTAAGTAATTGAGGTATAGTCCATATATAACCCAATCCTTCAATTTTAACTTCCAGATGAACCAATTGGCCTGC
Organism: Sphingobacterium sp. 2149; assembly: GCF_031455655.1. Lineage (NCBI taxonomy): Bacteria > Pseudomonadati > Bacteroidota > Sphingobacteriia > Sphingobacteriales > Sphingobacteriaceae > Sphingobacterium > Sphingobacterium sp. 2149. Next base: position 26,619 of record NZ_JAVDTD010000003.1, read on the forward strand.
CGTTATCAAAACGTTTTTTGGGTCATCTCCATTATTGACGTTAATAGTAACACCGTTCAAAAGAAAGTTTTGAGATTTGGCCCCAACACTTAACATTAAAGTTTCAATGGACTCTGGCTTAATATGAGTGCTATCGAAATAACCATCAGGATCGAAAACAAGATTTTGTAACTGACGCATTCTAGCAGCTAAAATCCTATCTTCTTCAATACTCCTTCGAGTGGTTTGGGTGATGATCTGCTTATTCTCTTTAATATCGTTTTGAATTTTTTCAAAGAGGGTGTATGTTACATCATTTCCTATTACCGCATTATATGTCATTCCGTTCTCAAGCACATCAGGAAAATGTCCAGGATGACTAAGCTCTGTAACGCGTACTTGTTCATCAATCCCCTTCTGAGTATCGATCAGTCGAACAGTATCTCCGATATCTAACGTGATATTCTTTCGTTTGAGGTCCAAAATATCTAAATCTAGCTCATACACTACACGGGGCGAGCTATTACTTTCCAAATATTCCTGCCTTTTAGCGGTCAATTCGGCTACTGCAGCATCAATATAGGATTGTGGCATCCGTATACCGATAAGTGTGTATTTGTCTCCGACTTCAGCATGTACAGATTCAGTAGGAAAAAACGCTCCATTTCCCTCGTCGTTTGCCTTGAATACAATCTTTTTATCAGTATGATTATAGCTTGAAATCTCAAACTGATTCCCTTCCAAATAGCCTGATTTAAAAACTATGTAAGCCGACTCTCCATCGATCTTCTGATTATTCAAATCAAAATCAATAGAGCTGTCAATGATCGAGAATAATTGTTTATTTATCGTTGTAGCGCCCGTTACGGTACCAGTGCGTTTTGGATAAATATTTTCATCTACAAATTCGCCCTCACGTACTCTGTATAGATTTACGTTCTTTTCCACATACCCAGGAATCTTGAAATAATCCTTCATTCCTGTAGGTAGGTTTTTATCTCCTCCCCTAGCATACGCCCTGGTTACGATCTTCTTCTCATTAATCGATTTTCTTGAAAGACTATACAGACCATTTCCTTTTCCGTAGCTAAAGGATAAATCGCGTGCAGTTCCTATTGTTTTTTTCAAAGAAATGACTTTCCCTTTTATTCCCCATTCAGCTTTCATCGCTTGGGCAACCATAGTGAGGCAATCCAAAATGTATGTTGAATCAAATTCAACTGTAACACGTCCAAGATCTTCGAACTCCCCGACGGACCAACCCGAGGATTTGCTATTAGCACAATCGACAATGAGATGAAGCCATTCTTCAGCAGTCCCACTGAAGCTAAATTTACGGGCTCCTAAATGTTCTATAAAAAACTGTGACAGGCTATGTCTTGGACCTTCAAACACAAAATCATACTCAAAAAGAAATCTGCTAACTTTTTTGAAGTTAACGGTCTCATTTAAGGTAAGAACCTCCCCTTTGTAATTTAAAGTATCATTGACTTTTATATCCAAATCTAATGACGATTTAAAACTGAAGGCAAGAGAATGCTCCGCCATTATCTTGTTGGTAAATGTTGAAGAATTCAATGGGATTTCTGCTCCTTCATCTTGCCCTCTATACACCTGAATCTTCATATCAAGATATTTTAGTAATTTCAATTAAATTAAACCCAGGTCTATTATTAAGAGAAGTTGACCATGCACCAAAATCGACAGGAATTGCACCGTCAATTACCGTGAATGTCATCTCAGCATTGAAATCCTGATTGCCAAGCCCGTTAAACCCAGCAGTCTGACTACAGATCGTTCTGGCAAGTTCAGTTGTACCCTGAAACATTCCATAAAAACATTGAGATCTGGTGGTATCCGTAGTAAGGGTATAGTTTGTACTTCCAGTATTCCAGAGTATGCGAATCTTGTATTGCCCAGCAGGAAGCGAAAAGGAAATACGTGCTTTTTTTCCGGTATTTTCTGCTCCCGCAGAACTTGCGGTGTAGCATTTCGCCATTGTAGCAAGCGAATAATTTCCAGAAGCCTCCACCGCGTTTACATTTGGCGGATTACCGGTAAAGCTTCCATTAAACACGCTATTATTGGCGTAGAAATCAGATTGCAAATTCATAAACCATCCATTTACATTTGTTCCCTGTGTATTTACAAGCTGCTGTGCATTGTAACCGCTAAATGTTGCCAGATTGATCTGGTTAGTGGTCAGCCCAGCGGTAACAACCTTCAGGTTCGAATTATTGGCCGAGCCATTAAAGCCGATCAGTACAGCAACAGGAGGCTCGATTAAAGTAATCGTGTCATTGACAACCGATGATTCGCTCACCGCATTTTTCACCTGACCATAGAGGGTTTTAGCACCGATCGATGCAAATGTAAAGGTGATACTGTCAGACCAAGGCAACCATGCAGCTGTTGAAACTCCTGCCGATGTCTCAGCCAAACGATAATGAGTAGGTGTACCGGCTCCAATCGTAAATGATACTTTCGGATTAAATCCAGCAAAAGATGCCTGTCCATCCGCAAGGGCCATTGCGGTTGCCGTAACAGGTATAACCACATTGATCGATGAGGTTTTCACATCAGATTCGCTGGTTGAATTTTTGACCTGCGCATAAAGTGTCAATGTACCACTGTTCACTCCAGAATTGTAACTGACTGTATCTCCGGCATAAGCAACCCAAGCAACAGCAGACAAGTCTGTCTGTTGTCCGATCCGATAATGTGTTATGGTATTTACAGTAGTAAATTTCACGGTCACAATCCCAGAACCCGTAGCCTGATCACCATTGTTAATGGCTATTGCTGTTAATATCGCTGATACTGGATCAACATATTGAAACGTAGCACTTACAATGGTCGATGTTTTATCCTCAACCTCATCACGGATCTGCGCAAAGACAGTCTTTTGGCCATACGGTGCAGCGATAGTAAAATTCACCGGATTAGAACCAAAAGCAATCCATTGTACGCCGGTGAAATCATTTGCTGCCGCTAGACGGTAATGCGTAGGGATTCCAGTGTAATTAAGTGTCACTGGAACCGGAGAGCTGGAAACCTGTCCAGCAACTGTGATTGAAGTCAGTGCAAGGTCTGGTTTTGCTTTATATATCTGTGCGGATAGCACTAGGGATTCGCCATAGGTGTTTTTAAGCTTCACATAAACGGTTTTCGTGTCAAATCCTGCTGAAAGTTCATAGCTTGCTGGAGAGACGAAATTAATCCATTCAGCCCCCAAGAAATTGCTTGATTCACTGACCATATAATGTGTCGGTGATGTTCCGGTGAACAGCATCGTAAGAGCAACAATGCTCTTCTGTGTAGTTGTCGCTCCGTTTTCGATCTTAAAGTCAGCAAATGTCGGTGCCGAGGAGTAGACATTCAAACGGTCGATGAAAGGCTGTCTCAAAGAGGGCTTAAGCTGGCTGACCATATACATAGCATCGTCATATACATAGCTGGCATTTGGTGTCGCTTCAAAAGCTGCTGTATATTTTTCGGCCCTTGTGAGCAGATCTTTATTGAAATTTAGATTGACCAATAACTTGCCGCCATTTATTGCATAAGAAAGCCCGTCAGTATTGGAAGAGATCGAAAGACCCTCGAGAGCTGATACTCCGGACAACAGGCAAGAAACCTCGTTAAACCAGAATCGAGGCATCCTTGGAAAATACAGCTTAAAAGTAACCTGATTTGTTCCCAAACTTCTAATAACTGTTGCGTTTGTAGTTAAATACCAATATTCATATATCTCATCAACTGAAGCAAACCAGATTTTGTCAGAACCCATAGATCCAAATGCATCATTTATCCTTTTAAAAAGATTGTACTCCCACTCTGAACTTTTATGAGCAGCTCCAATGAGCCAATAAACATTTTCCAAGTCCGCAGTATCATTGAATTGTTGCAGTTTCGAGAACACATTGTTGTCGTAATTGTCTTCGCCAGCAAACCATCTTTCCACAGCGATTATGCTCTTATCAAGATTAAATCCCGATCTATATGGATATGCTTTTTTTATCAATGTATGTCCACTCTGAGCTGTATTCATCATTATATCGCTTACAGATTGGGACAGTGTTAAATATCTATGATCGCCATTTGGTTCCGCTATAATCTTTGGACTGTCATTTATGTATTCAATAAATTTAGCCTTGGTGTCAGCAAACCAATGGTTGAAATTTTCCTGAGTGACAGATGAACCGTCGTATCCATTGAAATCGTGGTACAATACAGTGAATCCAAAATCACGATATAATTTAAATTCCTTCTCACTCATCCAGGGCCAAAACATACCAACATCTCCGCCGATGCCTCTGCTTTCATCAACAAGTTTATCTGGCCAGACCGCTACCGATGTTGCAAAACGCCTGTTGTTCCCAGCCCCATCAGTGAAGGATAAAGGATAATTCGGAGTAAAACCTTCCGTGAAATTTGGAGATATCGGGAAATTCAGATGGAGGTAACGTGATGTATTGCCAGTTGCTACCCATCTTTTATTTATTCCAGAAAAAATGAATTGATAAATACTATAACTGTCATCTGTAATGTATGAGAATGCAAACTTTTTATTGAACTTTAATTTTGGAAAACTGAGTGTAATAGCGGACGGATCTGTCCCTGCTGGCAGATCGACGGTAAACTCAACAATGTTACCATCATATTTGAGATATTCGAGATTAAGCAGCATGTAAACAGGATCAACACTGATTATATTTTCCAGACACTTGATCTCTATGATAGTCTGAAACTCATTATTGACATGGATATTTTCAATACTATATTTGGTATTGTAATAACTTCCAAAAAGAGTTTTACCTGCGCTGACAGAAGTCTTGGCTATATTCAAAAACAAGCCATAGCCAAGCGGTTCATCACTTAAAATATATTCTTTGATTTCACCTTGTTGGACTGGTAACGCATTTAATTTGAAAGTTGTTGAATAGACTGGCATGTATTCACCACCTAAACTATAGGTGCCAATAGTGCGCTCCGACTCGGCAATATTTACAAGATTCTCATCGGGGACAATGATTGCAATCTGCCCTGCATCATTTGGGACAACCACCTCACCGTTGACAGTGATATTAAGCACATCGCTATTCTTTCCATTAGTTACGGAGAATAGCTGAGTTGTTCCATCGCTAAACGTAATTGTGTAGTTATCTTTTAATCCCGTTGATGAGGTCATCTCAATTTTTAAGATAGATCTAAACGATAAAGTTGCACTATCCGCGATTTCCCAGGTTTTTAAAATTCCATCCCAAAAGAGCTTTACTACACTATCTTTTTGAAGGATAAAGTCATTATCTCCATATACTAAAGTTCGGCCATTCGCTCCCCCATAAACTTCTACATACTTATTTGCTGTACCTAATGTTGGCAAGGTGTTACCAGTGATTTTTACAGCATCCCCAATTTTCTTACCAGCTTCGTTTACAATTAGGGCAAAATCAACATTCCCAACTTCGCCGGTTTCCGAATCAACACCCATAATTGAGCTTACCTTAGCTGCGTCCAATATCGGAGGTGTTTCACCATCATATTTTACATAATCACGCATTATATCTCGTTTTTACTAAAATCCTTTTGTTGTCATTAATGACGATATATCTCCCTAGATTATCTGCTAAATAGCGAAAGACATAAGTTGGCAAAACATAATTATTTTCAACTTGAAGTATTATTCTCACATAAATTGTATCCGAAAATGGCCTGTTTGCGTATTCCCATTTGGCAATTTTTTTTAGACGCAAACGAAAAGATTCTCCCCAATCAAGAACCTGAAAATCGAAATCCTTTTTTAATAAATCGAGGAAATCCCTTCTCTTTTTCTTGTAGTCTAAAATACCTTGGGCTTTCATCAAAAACGGAATATCAAAAACCTGAGGTTCGTAATTAATATTCGAAGTATCATCATAATCTTTTCCATTCTCGTCTATCCAATCATTGAAAAATACTTCTTTCGGTGTAGGTGGTTGCTCCAAAACTGATAGAGCTCCCCTACCTAAATGCAAACCAAAAACCTCTATGATGTCATAGCTATTTATAAAAACACTAACTGTCATTACGGTTATTATTTTGCAACCTCAATATAAATCTTCCTACGATCACGCGACTTGGACGGGGAACGGAATAAGAAACCAAATTCCAGTTCACAAAAGATTTAAAACGAAGTTTAAGATCTTCCCAACCACTAACTTTGAATGTAAACTGTCCTTTTCGAGAGACTAGATCAACAAATGCAGCCTTCTTTTCTTTGTAATCGTCAAGTCCGTTAGCTTTTATGAAAAATGGAATATCATAATCCTGTGACTGATAAACTAGATTTGTTGCATCATCGTAATCTAATCCATCCTCATCTTTCCAATCATTGTAGAATTTTTCCTTTGGTGACGCAGGTTGCTGCATTGAATTTAATGCTCCTTTAGCAAGATAAATTCCATAAGTAGCTATATCCACACCATTAATTTCTACTTTAAAAGCCATTTCAATAAAAATGTAAATTATGTTAAATTCACATAACAAAAGAATAAAATAATAATATATAAAGTGTTAATTATAGTGATGTTTCGTTTGATATGTTAGGTTTATTAAACAAAAAAAGCCTCACATGAGGCTCTTTATTTATTTCTGATTATTAGTAAAAAACTAAGTTGATTTCAATCCTTTTTTAATTTCTTTCAGCTCAATAGAACCTCTAATAGTAAAGATGATTTCTTTCTTAATCTTATCGCCATTCTCCTTTTTAATGACCAACACCATCGTGACCTTGTCTGACGCTTTATTATTTTTAAATACGTTGTTGGCTTTCTTGTTACTAAACATGTACCAAATCGTACCGTAATCTTCGGTACGCTCCTTGTTAATTAATTCCAATCTAACAGAAGTATTTGGAGCAATCTTCACGTCCTGGATAGGTTTGTCTTTATTAATCATCAACGTTTTCCTGGAAATAATCGTTTCAGTCTTACCATCCACGATGAAATAACTGTCATTGTAAGAAAAAGAAACCATGTCATCAGAGTTATTTGCTACCTCTACATTCACACCAACATCACTTATTGTTCCAACTCTAAAATTTATACCATCGACACTGTCTTTAAATCCTATGGGATTTTTGTCATTGATAGTAACCTTTGTGCCATTTATTGATGCCCCGACTTGAGTTATATCTTGTCCCTGGACAGTCCCTAATCCTCCTAACAACATAAAAACGAATAATATACTTTTCATATTTATTTTTTTCTCCCAAATATATAAAAATCTAAAATCCAATTTTACGGTTTCACGTAGTGTTTATATCGCGCCAGGTATTCTTTTTTTATTTTTTTAATGTCGATTTTATGAAAAAAACACTAATATTATCTCTATTAGTTTTATCTATAATAATATTATTCGGTAAAGATTTTTTACCCCCGGCCAAAAATTTAACACTTTTTCACACCTATTAAAATGAGGTTATTTTTAGGCGATTTAAGACATTTAGCTTAATTTTTATACATTTTGCCGCAGCAGCATTTTTAATACGCCATACAAACTAAAACATGCTAATTTTGACAACAAAAAACTAATAGTAATAATCGGAAGGACAAAAATGATTGAATAATTTTTTTAAAAATTTTTAAAAAAATTTTTTTTGGTAATTCAAGTAAACTGATTATGTTTGTGAAGCTATACTGTAAAACGGGGTGCAAAAGTAAGATAATAATAATGTAATGCAAATTATTTTTTACAGTATTTTTAAACCTTTTATCCACATTCGTGTTCAATAGTTTATAGAGAATATTATTTTTAAAATGTCAGAAAATAAAACAACGAAAAAGAAGTTGAGTCTTGTTAAAGGTCCTTCCTATGATGTTCACAATGTTACTGGTGCTTCATTGGCGGCATTTGGATTTGAAAGGTCTGTTTTAAATTTTTTTATTGAACGACCAACAATCTCTGAATATGCAGAGGTAGAGATTCAAAATGAGACTGGGATTCTGATTAATGAAAAGCCTAATATAAAGGAAGGTTTTCTTGATGTTGATCGTGTTTTTGTTACTGGAATAGAAATGGATTACAAAACATTAAAATCAATATCAACATTATTGTTAAACCATATCAACGCAATAGAAAACACCAAGGTAGCTAAATAATTTAAGGGTATTTAATTTTTATAATATGTTGGATGTAACTTGTACAATATCAGATAGTGCTTATGTTAGAAACGTAACACTTACTAAAGATGATAGACATGTTGTCAATATCTCTCATGGATCTAAAGACGTGCCTAAAACATTTTTTAAATACCAGAATTCCATTACGGGTATACTTGCTATCTATAAGCGAGAATTATACAATAAAGAATATGGTGATGACTTATTAGATATTCAATTTAAGGCTGCTAAAAATAATTTACCAAAGCCGTCGGATAACGTGATATCATCTTTTATTGGTCTTAAAACCTTATTATCAGATAGAAATATAAACTTTAAAAGCTTTACACCTATAGAAGAAGGAGGAGTACTTGTGGATTTCAATTCAGGCGAAAAATATTTCTCGATGGAACTTTATAATGATGATATTACATCAATTTATATCGAAGATCGCGACAGCGGTAATCCAATAATGATGGACGATATAGATATGTTTTTAACGAACGAAATTGTTACTTCCTATCTATAATGAGTTGTGATTCCTGTACTATATTAGGCGTTCCTGAACACTTATGTGCTTTTAACAAGGAAGTTGACGTTCCATTTGAAGAAAATGAGGTTCTTTATCGAAGGGTTCCAAATAGTTTACCTTCTGAAAATGATAAATTGACTGCAGAACATTTAAAACAAATATTTCCACTTCGTAGTGATTCTTATAATAGATCGTTATTTTCTGAACCTGGTGATGTTCTTATAGATCACTTGGGAAATCATTATCCAAATGAAGTATCAATATCTCTACCAATACAAGAAATAAATTCAATAAGCTTTTCTGTTAAAGACAGTAAGTTAGGTGAGAGAGTCTTTTCACTTGTAGTAAGAGGTGATATTCTAGATTGTAATTATTCCCATTGTGAAATAGATTGCTATCAAGACGGTGTAAAAATTGATCCTAATAGTAATCCTCGATCGTCAAAGCAGTTTATGAGAAATCAGTTGAAAAATCTTATAAGATTTAATTAATCCCCAACGTAAATGGGGATTTTTTATTTATTAATACCTACCCCCTATATTCTTATTCATTGTTTGCAATTCACTGACCGCGCTGTCTAATCTTTTAACTGTCTCAGCTGTATTGAACTGGATCGCGTTAAGAGCAGCCATTTTATTTCTTGAGATCTCAAGTCCCTGAATTAGTAAATTTGTACGCTTAGCTCCATCCTCAAACATTTTTTTCGTAAGTTCAAAACTTGATCGGTTGAGGCCTGTTAGCTCGCTGGCTGTAGCTTCTGTAAGATCACGCTGAATAGAACTTTTTAAGCCGGAAGATTTAGTATCCCCTTCATATCCTATAAGGTCCATTATTGCCTGGTAGCGTTTGTTACCCGCTTCCGCTATGGCCTTGTATTCTGCTTTAAGTGCGTCAGATTCGATTTTAGTTAAATCTCCATCTTCCATGGACTTCATGACATTATCATACCAACTCTGAATATTTTGAGTCATTTTACCATCCTGTACAAGACGAATTACAGCTTTCTGCATATGCTTGTAAAAGGAATCTGATATATCCCCAAATGTAAGGTCCGCCTGGGAAAACAAGTTTTCAAACTCTCCCTTGATATCATCCATGGAGATTCCGGACAAAGCCTCTTGCAACGCATCTTTCAAGTCTTTCGCCTGCTCCTTTGCATCAATCATACTTTGCCCATACTTACGGACTTCCTCGGGTAATCGAGCCCAAATTTCAGGTTGCTTCAAAAGGAGATTTTCCCACTCTTGACTTGTCATATTCAGGAGCTGTTGCCTGCTAATAACATCTCCAAGTTCTTTGTCGTAATTATACCAATTTGAGTGTTTGAATAAACTGGCACCTTGGGAAAACCAAGCTTCTAGGCTTTTGCGATTCGCAATCAATTTTGAGTTAACAAGATCAAGGGCTTCCTTATAAGCGTCCATTGACTCTTTGTTGGACTTTACGGCAAAAAGTTCCTTCTGCTTTTCAATAAGTATGTCAAAGGTTTCGGATAGGGTATTGTAATACTCTTGTTCCTTTTTAAGCTCCTCATTTCGCTTCTTTGAACCTCGATCCAAGATTGATGTAACAGCTTGCATTACGACCAATGCAGCTTTTATAATTGCCAATATAACAGAGGCTGCCTCGGCCTTTTGCATTGCAAGGGAAACAGCGTCTGCTGTAGCCGCAATAGCACTTAAACTACCCATAGCAACTTCGCCAATGTCCCCCAAAGCCTCGCGGAGAAATTCTGCTGAGTTCACAGCATCCGCAATGAAGTCAAAGCTTTTTGCTGTTGCTTTTGACAATGTTTTCCAATGATTTCGAATGTCTTCGGCAGTCTGGCCACTCTCTTCCGATGCTCCTTTGAATATACCACTTAATGCCCGGCCTAATTCCGCGAATGGATTTTTACCTATCAAGGTATCTTGTGCCTCTCTTAATTGCCTTTTTAAATTTTCGAGATCGATAGGATCGAACTTACCTTTGAGCTTTTCGAAGTTCTTTTGAATAATAGATATAAGTTTTTCGATCTGCTTCGCTCCCATCTCATCCATGCCTGAAAATAATTTTTCCCATTCAATTGAGCTGGTTAGTTCGTCTGTCGCGAGTTTGGAAACTTTGAGATCTTTATCTTTATTCAGAACTTTTTCACGTTCAGGCGTTAATTCTCCCTTATTTCGAAGTTCGTTCATCTTTTTTTGATGATCCTTTTCAATTTCGAGAATCTTGTCATTTAGAGTTTGAGCTGCTTTTAATGATTCAGTGTACTGCGTTGTGTCGTACTCCTTCAATCGCTTACCGTTGTCTTTAATGATCTCAAAAAGCCTATCGAGACGATCTTTTTCGAATACATTAAGACCAACAGTCTTTTGCTTGGTCAATAGACCGCCATATTCTCCCGCAATCTTCTCAAAAGTGCCTCTGTATTGACCTAATTGAGCGTCGGCAACCTTATCTCCATATTCTCTCTTCAGATCCTCATACTTTACATAATTGTCGTAATCGTTTTGATAAGCATTCAGCCTTTTTTCGGTTTGCTGCTTGTATATGGTATCCTGAATTTCCCTATCACGTAAGTCGTTGACCTCCTGGATTTGTCCTGCAGTTATTTTCTTTTTATTTTTCGGATTGCGATTGAATTTTGCTATTTCATCTTGCAACACCTTGTATCTCGCCTTTATGCCTGCGATCTCTTGTTGATCACGAGAAAGTTGGGAAGTGCTGTATTCCGCTTTAGTTTTTTCAATATCCTTTAAAATAGCCAAATAACGCTCTTGCGCATTATAGACTTGCGTAGCTTGACGAGCGCTAGTATTCTTTTCTTTACCTTGAGCTTTGGCCAATTCATCTTCAAGCTTTTTTATTTGCGCCAAATTAGCCTTGTATTCCGGGCTGTACACACTTAATGGAGCGTTAGCTTCTTTTAGCTTTTTGATTTCCTCATTAAACCAGTTTTCGGACCTTACACCTGCATTTGGGTCTCTTTTATTAGCATCTTCAATCCCTTTAATTTTTCCTAAAATATCTGTTAGCTCATTGTTGAAACGAACTAGATTCCAACTATTTAGATTTGACGCTATTGTAAGAGTTTTATCCTGGATGATGCCGAATATTGCGTTTTGATCATTGATCTGAGGATTGACTTTAAGTATTGCATCCCTTTGCTTTTCTATCTCCGATTTCTGAGCTTGAAGAAATTGCAACTTCTGATCGTCGTTCATTAACGAATAAGCGTATTCCTGTTGTTGCTTACGAAGTTCTTCACCTAACAATCCAGCCTCAATTTTTGCAGCTTCAAGCTCTTTGTACAGTTTCGAATATGCCGCGCCGGAACCTCCGCTACTATCGTTACGCATTGCAACTTTAAGGCCTACTAACTCTTTAGTCATGGCAGCTACTTTGTTCTTCGCTTCATCGTAACGATTTGAAAGAACAGAAAGGCTGGACTTATCATTTTCGTTGTTAAGCTCCTTTTGGAGCTTGGTCGATTCCTCTTTCAAAAAAGCTTCTTTGGACATATTAGCCAGCAAATTTGGATACAGTCGCTGCAGCTCCTCGTAAGCTTTATTCGTTTGAAATTCAGTGGCAGTTTTGTCTCGCACAATATTGGTTAATTCCGTCGCTTTTGTCTTCATAGCCTCCATTGACTCAATAGCCTTACGATTTCCTTCTGTGAAGTTTTGCTGTGCTTGTTGGGAAGCTGTCAAACTCTTTTCGAGCGAATACATTGTCACAATGAGACCTGCAACTACAGCCCCGACGGCAATATAAGGATTGGCCAACATCGTAGCGTTAAGAAGACGTTGAGCTTTCTCCGCAATGATTAGGGCGGTATAGTGTAATACCTCTACAGCGGTTAAGCTAGCAACACTGGTACCAAGTGCAAGGGCGGCAACACGTCTGGCAGTGGTTATGAGGGTCAAAGAGCTTTCCCACGCTGCAGTGGCAATAAGAGCCGCTTTGTAAACGCCGTAAGTTGTGACAAGGCCAAGCATGATGGAAAGTACCTTATCGTAGTTTTCAACTAGTGTGGATAGTCCCGAGATTGCCAAACCAATAACTCCCTCAGAATCCTTACCCATAGAGTTCAACATTTGATCGAACGCATCGCCAAGTCGTTCAAGGTTCCCTTGAATTGTATGCGATTGCGCCTCCATCAATCCGCCGAACATAGAGCCTTGAGACGTCATATTCTTAAAGGCTAATTCAACCTCTTTAAATCCAACTTTACCAGCAGTAACAAGGGCATTCACTTGATCTTTACTAACACCAAGGACTTTGGCAAGCTCCTGGTAAATTGGAATACCACGACCGGCAAATTGGCGGATATCCATCATATAGGCCCTGCCCTGCGTTCGCAAAGTTCCATAGAGATAGACAAGCTCCCCGATAGGTTGAGATACACCGGAAGCAACGTCTCCAAGCATCCGCAATTCATTCTTTACATTTCCAGCCTCAGAACCATAAGCAAGTAGTTGCTTTGTGGCGTCCGCGGTCTCCTTCATACCGAAAGGTGTTGTGCCTGCAAATTGAATTAGGTCTTGTGTCAGCTTGTCAGCCTTCTCCTTGCTACCAAGCATAGTAGTGAAGGCGATTTCGAGTTGTTGAAACTCAGAGCGAACGGAAATCATCTTCGAGATGAAGTTTTCCATCATATTTACAGAGAGAAATGCCGTTGCTGTTCTCGCTAAACGATCAAATACAGCCTCCATATCCCTCCCCCGATTATTTACATTACGAGAAAGGTCATTTACTCTTTGTTCGATACGGCGAATCGTCGCCATGAACTCCGTATCTCTTATGTATGCGTCCCAATCTAATCTCATTCGCTATAATGTAAAAAATGTGAAAATCACATTATCTGTTTCAAAAATTCGTCTTCTTCCTCTTGTGATTCCACCTCATTATTTTCTTCCGTAGATGGAATAGCAAGTAATTCCATTATCATATTATCCCAGCTAAGTTGCCATAGGACGTAATCTCTTTTCTCGCGGTAATATTTTCGATAATCGTGTATTCGGTACCATGGGCTATTATCCCCCAGGTTTACAGGCTCGTCAATTGGTTCTCCGTTTTCATCAACTTTGCCGTTCCGGAGATTACGACGATAGAGCTCAAAAAATTTTCTACATCAACAGAACTTACTGCCTGTTCAAGTATGTATGTAAATAACTTGTCATCAATCCATTTTACAGCGTCCAATAGCTGTTTTGACGGCTCATTCCTATCATTTTGCAAAGCCACAGCAACTACGTAATTCATTGTCTCTTGATGTTCGACAGTGAGTTGGAAAACACGCTTGTAAATGTATGTTTGGTCCCGCTCGAACTCAGGAAAATCAAATAGTTTCGCTGCAATACGTTCACGGTTACCAACACGGATCTTTCGAAGATTGAATTTTAGCTCCTTTTTCTTTAAACCTACTTTTTGAAGGAGCTTATCAAACCAATTTTTGGGCAAAAGAGGAATGATTATTTCCTCGCTCGCATCAATAAGTGTTTTGATTGCCTTTTTTTTGATGTCTTTTTCTTCCATTTAAAAGAGAAAATAAAACGGCTAGACATGCTAGCCGTTATTATTATGCTGCAGCATCGATCTTCGTGATTGTTGCTACTCCTGCCTTTGCTGGCTTCAATGGCGTCCCGGTAATGATTACTTTACCGAATTGCGCCTTCATAAAATCAAACTGTGGTTTAATACGAACTTTCATGCGAGGGATTTCAAATTTAGCTCCATTACGGGTTTCAATTTGAACGGATAATTCCACAGCCTCTGGGACATCCATTTCGATACTGTCCCCTGCGCCGGAAGCACCAGCGGTAAATTCACCACCACCTAACTCACTGAGCGCTTTTGCAGATACATTATACGATTCCAATTGAAAAACCCATTTTGCAGGGGCTGTGTCAACCTCATCAAACGCCTCATCATATTCTTCCACCTCCAAGGTTTCAGTCGTTCCTTCGTTAAGAATGAGGGATGCTGATCCCTTCACAGTATCGCCAAGGATTTCAGTGAGGGCAGTGCCCATACCTCCATCAGCGGCTATTGCGCCCATCAAAACGATTTTAAGGCCCAAAATATTCTTTTTTCTAGCCATCTTATTTCTTATTTAATTGTTGTAAACTCAATTTTAAAACTCGCATAGTGCATATCCCCGTCCTCTTCTATAGTATCAGACTCGATCTCGAAGCAGACATCTTGGTTGATCCACAATTCCCCATTATCACCCTCGAGGACTTTCTGTGCGAGTTTTGAAAGATATTTCAGCCTAGCAGTGTCTCTCATATTCTTGCCGGAGCCAATGTCAGGAACTCTTAAAGGATCAAGGTTTTTAACGTATAGGTTCAAATAGATAAATCCGCTTTGAACTGGACTACGATTTAGTCCCAATGTATTGATAACGACATCTTCAAGTTTTGAATTTTCTTTTCGGTCGCCTTTACATAGTTCTCCTGTAGGTTTCTTAGGATCAGAGAATAACTCCGAACCTTTTAAGTACAGATAGAGAATATCAACAGCTTCGCTACTTGTAATCATTTTTCAATCTATCTATTGCTGTTCTCAGCATTTCTTCCACTATGAGAGATGACCCGGAGATCACATCTTTCCCCTTGCTTTCGACCTTAGTCGCATAATCCATACCTGCCACCGCTAACAAAGCATACCCTTCGGAGAACTGTGATTTCATTTCGCTTATCAGTCTTTTGGCTTGGTTCTTCCCTTCGGCGGTTCCATTACTAGCATAATCGCTTGCCATGATTTTACCGCGATAGATGACCGCGAAAGCAATTGAACTTCTTAGATTGCCAGTAACATCATTGAACCCACCTTCGCTGGCGCGCTTTCCCCTTGCCAACCTAACAAACTTTTTGCCCGCCTTACTAAGCACCTTCACCACCGCACGATGAAACTTCATTTTCTCAATTTCGAGGTATTCTCGGACTTGCTTAGGTGTAAATCTTGCTCTCACGTTAAATCCAGACTCTACAATGTGTTTGATATTCGAAAGGCATAATCACTGATCCCGTTAAGATAACCTTGTCACCTTTCAAAATCTCAACCTCCACTCCCTTTCTCAAACTGTCAGGCATCTTATCAAGGAAGATCTCATAACTATAGACGAAATCCTGACCTTCATTATTCGGAACCGTTCGACCAGCTGTGTTGACATCGGCCCTGCAGCTTATTGTGATGGGCGTCTCCGTTACCTCTCCTTCAATCCAATCTCCATTTTCATCACGACCACCACCGACAACTGTTACTTCTTTGTACCGAATGAAATGAGCCCTTTTCCTTACCATTTTCTGATTCGCTTAATAGTTGGAGTCAATTCGGCCAAAGCTGCCTTATCCGAATACTTACGCGCTAAAAAAAGAAGCCTTTGTTTTATCCCCTCTACGTTTCGACCCTCAGACCATGCACCTTCGCTTTGCGAGGAGACAGGCAAAAGGGATTGAAGACACGGGATTGCACACTTTTCAAGCTCAGCAAGATCGCCCGTATATTCGTCGTCACCGTTTATCTTAGAGGCCAATAAGTACAGCTGGGCGGTGCTTTCATCTACCGACCCAACTTGCACTACATTCAAAAAGGCTTCTTTTTTTGTCATTGTTATACCGTTTCAGTTTGGAGAATCACCACGTTTTTAACTTGCGAGTGCCCAGGAATACCGATAAACTCAGCAGCTGTGTACTCTGTCATCGGACGACGTTGGAACCATTGCATAATCTGAACTCCCATGATACTGCCGTATTGGTAAACTGAAGGCTGTCCCATCAGAACTTCGTTATTGAAAGCACTATGAACCAAACCAAGATTACCAGCAGGAATAAATACCGCGTTGTCCACCGCCCAAGAGTTGACCAATGATTTAACGCCGTCTTTAGCGACCGGAGTAACTGCCTCCACAATCTCGAAGTATGGCAAACGCAATTGGCGCATCATTTTATTTACTGATTCCTCGGTAGTCAAAAAGTCCACGCTTACATCGTTTGCAAGCTTCATGATCTGCTTCAAACCGGCTTTGATCTCGTCGTTATCGAGAATGCGATCAAACAAAGTGTCGTGTACCAAGATCTTTTCGAGGAACTTACCTTTATCCCGGAACTCCTTGTTAGTTTTTTTGATTTCGGTCAAAATCTTTGATGTTGGATCACTCCATTTCTTAGCAACCTTGCGGATATTTGCCGCCGGAATACCAAGGTTCAAAGTCCACTTTACACCATTTGGGTTGTTGTTGGTATCAAGGATGATCGTACCCGTGGACACCGCCTGCAATGCCATTCCGTTGATACGACGTAAAACCGAGCTCGCAACCTTCTCCGCTTTCTCGTAGATCTTATCTAGGATAGCATTGAAAGTGGTTTGATCATTGACGTTTACCAACGCTTGCAACTGGATCAAATCACGATACTCTTTTGCCGTCATATCGATAGCAATAGCGATCGTAGGCATTTCCCCCTGTAGTTTACCAAGGGCATCTTTCCCCATCAAAGGGATTTCGGAGCCATCATGGATTACTGCAGCCATTTCCTCGATTGTTTCGTCACTGAAAATAGTGGCGAAGTCCAATGATACTTGCTTTGGCGCAAAAGCAAAGTATTTAGTAAACCATAATGGCGTTTTCAACTCCGCTTTCACTCGCTCGAGGATCACATCTAAGGGCACTTGCAATTGTGCCAGGAACCCATCTAATTTTTCTTGTTCTGCCATTTTCTATTAATAAGATTGTGAGCGGATAACACGAGGCATTTTAGCTCCTAGGACAGGGCCAATACCGGTGGTACGGCGTTCGTAAACTGTGCCCGACTGTACTAGAGTTACTTCGTTATCTCCGTCGTGTACTTTGAATTCTAAGTAGTTTAATGCAACAAATTCGTTGGTTGCATCTTCCACGATCACATCGCCCACCTTTTGAGCGGTACCGATAGAAGCATCAACATTAACCAAATCGAAATTGGCATCCGTCTTATCGACAGAGGCAATTGTTTTACCTCCGAACTTTCCGCCGACCGCGAATAAACTACCTTTAGCAACTTTATAAGCCGTTGCCGAGGCTGTGGCATTCTCAACCACTCGAGCCGTTTTAACGACTTTAGCTGATCGATTAGCCTCATCAAATTGGATGACTGTAGCACGCCCGATAATGTCTCCAACGGAAACATTTGATTTGTCCAAGGTAAAACCACCTTGTACGGAGCGAGTAGCGTCATCAATTTGGAAAACAGGGATGCTTCCCCCGTAAACAGTTGACGTAATTGATTTCATTTCTAACTTTCTTTTGCGGTTTCTTTCGTCCCCTTCCAACCATCAATTTTCGATTGAACTTCTTTGGAAACTTTATCAGATGAAGCGGAACCAGCAGGTCTACCAGTAGAATTGTTATTAGCCTCCTGAACTGAAATAGTCTTGTTGAACTCGACTAAATCATTCAAGCTGTCTTCAAACTCATCTTCTGATTTTGGGAGCCATTTATCACGAAGTTTATCATTTTTGATACCCTTGTCGGATACGGCTTTAGCCCATTTTTGAGCTAATGTTTCTTCATTCTTTTGGGTTTCAAGATTAGTCACTTTGGTGATTAATGCTTGTGCCCACGAAGGAACTTTCTCTTCATCGGTTTTTTCCGTTTTATCTGGTTGCGTTGAGTCGCCCCCTTTTTCTGCTTTGGCTTTTGCTACGGCCGTATTAACTCGATTGTCAATATCTCCCTGAAAAGCTTTCAGCAAATTTTCGACCCCACCAATGGCGGTTTCAATTTGATCTTCCTCCGTTACAGTTGCAGCCAAATAATCAGCCACCCCCGAAAAGGCTTTTTCCCCAAACCCTAGGTTTTTATACTTAGTTTTTAAGGCTGACAATATCTTTTCTTTCATATGAAAATTATGTGATTATAACATATTTACATACAAAAGAATGGTTTATAGGAGTGTATTATAAGTGATTTTAAGTTTTATTCATTGATAAATGGGAGTTATCAAATAGATGTGCAAATCGACATATTCTTTATACCATCGTAATACTTTATGACGCCATCGTTAAGAGATTTAAAACCAAACTCCATCAATTCAATTTTATTATGAAAACTGATTGCGCTTTCATTATTAATAGCTCCGATTGTTATATGCGGCAAATATTTAGGATATTCAACAACACATTAAAACTCATTTCTGATGATTTCATTAAGCTTAAATAGATTACCATTCAAATCAATAATGTCTATCTTTAATACCTGGGGGGTGTTGTGAAAGGTAGTGATTTGTTTTGCATTCAAGTTAAGAGGATTTTTTTCCAAGAATTTATTAGTATTATTATGGAGCTTTTCAATGTTTAATTTTGAATTATCAAATCCATATAGGATAGTAATGTGCGGTCTGAAATTAAAATCTATTTCGAGGGAGGGATCAAATAGTTGGGATATAGCTTTTCTCCATTTGATTTTATCTAAAAATGGAAAGTACATTAAGCTGCCGTATTTAATATTTGCCATAGGTCAAACTTAATAAAAAGTGATCACAATAAAAAAATCCCGTTATTGCGACGGGACTAATAGATTTTTTTGCAAAGTAAAAATTAACTTTCTATGAACTCGACTAGTTCCTCATTTTCAATCCCCCAGGCTTCTTTTAAAATCTTTAATAGATAATCTTTATATGCACTTCCAGCAAAGTTTACCGCCCTATCAAATTCTTCTTTATTTACTGTTACCTCCAATGTACCTTTGTGATCATTCATGCTTTCTATAAGCTTCAAGTCATAAGGTGATAACCTTGCAGCTAAAAATGCTCGTACAGGGATAAGACGATCACTGTTGCCCCTGCTTGAATTTAATTCAATGTGTTCAAATCTTTCCATAAAATATTTGTTTACCAACAAACTTAAGGAAAAAGTTTGGTGAAACAAAAATTCTTAAATTATCCTATTTAGTATTAATAAACTCATTTTACTTACACAAAATAATATCATAATATATGAAATGATAAAAATTCATAATAAGCACACTAATAAAATTATAAAATAATTTTCATTATATTTGTATTATATAAATATTTTTTGTATGCAATTTCTTAAATTCAAAACAGTAGGAAACTCATTGCCTACGAAAGTGTACAATACACAATCTGTAAAGTCACTTGAGCAACTAAAAAACTATTCAATCATCAGAATCGATGATGACCAGTATTTCAAAGTCAATGAATCTGTTGAAGAATTAATAGAGTTATTTAATAGCGAATCTTTAGTTCTAGAATTATCACAATACATTGAAAAAACTGAAATTGATTTGGAATTTATATAGGCAAAAAAATCCCCCAAACATCACACGATGCTGGGGGATTTCCTAAACGACCGCCTAAGAGCCGAATACATTATCCTATTTTCTAATGTAATATCACTTTCAAATCCATTGCGCCAAATATTGCCACCATTGGGGTTATATGGGTTGTGCACAACTGTACATTTACCTTTTGGACAAACTTCGATAAGGCCCCAATTTTCGGGCATCTCCTCTGCTTTCACCAATTCCTCAGGACAACAGTAAAAACGGTACTTACCCAATGCTTTACCTGTCCGGTGTGGCTTCTTGAAATCTCGGAGGAAATCACCCCTGGAGATCTTCACTTCAATAACAATACTTTCACCTGATCGGAATCCAATAACATCCGGAATCTCACTTGTAATGGATTTCATTTCCTTGTATGCCACAGGGAAACGTTTCAACGCCCATTTGTAGGCTATTTCTGTGAGCATGGTGTGGGTTAGTTGCATGGGGTTAAGCAGTTTCAACAACCAAATCGTGACCACTATCAAATCGTGCTTTCAATTTAACGTTACACTTTTCGCATTCAAATGTATGATTACCCTGCCTAACCTCGGAAAAATCAAACGAATAATCGGCACCTACATTGCCACAACTTGGACAGGTGTACTCCATATACTCTAATGAGCAGTTAGGATCGCCGCAATGTTCGATAATATGTGCAATATTCTTAATCATGGCTTAATTTCTGATTTACCATATTTCCAAACCTCAAAATCCTTGATGAAATTCATCGGCATTTCTGTCACTGTGAATACTGGCATTCCCCAACTACCTTCCTTCTTCATTTTCTTTTTCAGCTTTCTTGGTACTTTTATCAAATTTCCCCTTGTCTGCTCTGGTGGATCTAGGCATATCATTTTGCCTGGTGTACCTAAATCAACTGATGTCATCATATTTCCCATAATTTGAATACAATTTACTCCCCAATATAAAACTCAGGATAATCCCCGAGATCAATCCTTTCGTTATCAATATATGTGAACCACTTTAAGTTGTCGAAAGTGAATATCTCCTGAATGTGATGATCTAATACCAACCCATTTTCGTAAGGAACCAAAACTTTGTAGATACTATGCCGAGCCTTTTCCTTAATTAAAGCCACTTGGCATGCAGAGATTATTTCCCGTGTTGTTATCATATCATAGAATTAAACCTCCCAAACCTTCTCCTGGACCACACTTGCCCCATACTTCAAAAGCATTTCTTCCATCTTATCCAAGGAGATTGAACGCCCCTCTTTAAGATAGGTTTTCCAGTTTGCTACCGTAGATCGATCCACGCCCAGCTTCTTGTAAACGCCTCGCTCCGATAACATCTGGACAAATGCCTCTTTAGTTCCTTTTACTTCCATAAAATAAAACTAGCAATTCCTCCCAAGACAACAAAGGAAATCGCTAACAAATCATACCACTCCAAGGTGAGCTCGAATTCAAACTCCTCCCCAGCTTTCAATCGTCTAAACATCTCAAACAATTTTTTCATATCTTTGTAATAACGTTATCAAACCAAGGTTGGGGAAACCTAGTTCCCCCAAGGCTTTTTTAGAAGATTATCCACTTAAGGACTCTCTTCACCGCTCTGCTTGAAATCGTCACTTTCAAGCTAAAGCCCTTGATTTTGATTAACAATTTAACCATACACAAAGATACAAAATGTTTTGATATTTCAAAGCTTTTTGTATCTTTATTTTAATCTTTATTGTTCTTTAGAATGGGCTTTTGAATCGAGTCTAATCTTGACTTCAAATCTCTTATTTCCAATTCAGTTTTATCCTTTTCCATTTCAAATGTTCGCCATTGGATGAATAGACTCCCAATCGTCCCTACAGCGAGAATTGCGGTGATAATAAATTGTATCGTGTTTAATTTAAAACTCTGGTTTGTCTGTTGGAGTATTTTGAGTTCCAGTTGTTCCTTCGCTTCTATATCTTTAAAAAAATTTTCTATACCATCAAACAAAACCACTTGCCGGCCTTTTGCAGTAAGGAAAAATTGCCTTTCTGTTAAAACTACGTGCGAATCACTTTCAAGTAACCCATAATTCTTCATGTCCAACAAAATGCTTGAAATAGGTATTCCCTGGCTTTTTCCAGCGATCCTCCTGGAAAGTGAAATGGGTGTTTGGTAAATTCCTAAATCATTTGTTTTGTCAATAAAAGAATCTAAGACTATTTTAATCTTTTCAATATATGATCTTTCCATAAATGAATATCTGATCTCCCAATATACAGATATCCCCCAAGCATCACACGATGATGGAGGATTACAAAGGCGATGAGCAGCCTATTTCCCTAAAAACCTAAGCATCTTACCAAGAAACTAGCCAGTCAAATAAGCCTGCGTTCCATCACGACTATTAATTAATCTTCTAAATCTAAAGACGTCTGGCCGAAAATATCATTAAACTTTTTGTCAAAATCTTTCCAATTTTTTGACAACTTCATAATTGTTATGACAGAAACAATTTGGTTGTTTAAATTAGGGTGACCAACGTCAGGGGTTAATCTTCTGTGAAGATGTTCTGATAATCTACCTTTATCATCTTTTGGTGTTTGCTTCTTAAGTTCTTCCAACACGCCATTAGGAAGCTGTTTATAAATATACTTGTTAGTCCAAGTTCCAACCACCCCAGGCCTACTTTTTAAATTATCAACAGTATACTCCCATCCATTCAATCTAAATATTTGCCTATAGAACTCGTGCGGGAACCTTTGTTGCCACGGAAGAAGCTCTTCAGAGATATACTGTTTGAGTATTACCTGTAGTGCATCTCTTTCTCGCTCATACTGATATCCGGTAGCCTCATCAACTAAAGCAGCTATACCCACTTTAGCTAATGAACGCACAAGGATTTCAGCCTTATTTGCAGTATCGAATTGCGCCTTAGTTAGAGCTCCTGCTGATCTAGCTTGAAGATATAAATCAGCCACTAAAGGTAAAATGCTAGCATCATACCCTTCATTTACTTTCCCATCCTTACCTATAAACTCAACTTTATTGATCACAGATATTAAATCTTCATTTACAAAGGGTTGCAGACCTTTTGCGTCCATAAAAGTTGGTATTTGATCAATACGTGTTGTTCCCCTAACTGGCCTATCTAATGCCTTAAAGACACCTGTTTGAGTTATTATTCTTTTTCCATCTTCCAGCACTGCAACATCTACTACTACATTTCCAATCGTTAGTTGTCCTTCGTGCGTGGATTTAAGTTTATTCTTTGCCATAAATATTGGTTTTAGCAAATATACGAAAAAGCCCGATCACTTGGGAGGTGTCGGGCTTAGTAACCAATTATAAACCTAAATTATGAAAAGTGCTAAACAAGGCCGGAACTTCCCCGGCTGTCAATGTTAGTTTCCAGCTTCACTAAAGTCAACATAGTAAGATTTACCCGGTTGCAGGAATTCCAACGCATCAGGATTTGTAACCATCATTTCAATTGATCCGCTTGGTGTCGCTTGACTGAACTGGTTGTCCTCACTATTTCTGTCATGAGAATAAACCGCTGATAGTTTTACCCTTTTTGCTCCGTAACCATAATCAGTTACTTCATCGACTTTAAATTTTGCCCTTACTGTTTTAGACATAACATTTTTATTATTTGACTTCACCGTCGTGCGCCACGGCTGGACTCGAACCAACGACCCGAACATTATGAGTGTCCTGCTCCACCACTGAGCTACGGGCGCTTTTTAGATGGTCTTTCCGACCACCTATTTGTTTTTGAGGTATCGCCACAGTTCTCTATAGACAACAATACCAACTGGAACCACAACAACCAATGCCATTATCAAAAGAATTGTAGCTTTCATTATTTCCTCGCTTCTATGATGGGCAAACCTGCCTCCGTCGGTATGTAAATCTTTTCACCTTTGGAACCCCGTATCGCATCAATTTGCAAGTATCGGAGATATTCATTATTTCCTCGAAGCGATTCCCCAATGATCTTGTTTGCTTCAGCTACTCCTTTTGCTCGCTCAATCTCTGCCTGAGCTTCTGCCTTTGCAATTTTCACTTTAGCTTCCGCCTGAAGTGTTGCGCTTTCATTTTCAGCTTTTGCCTGTTCGATTAAAGCTTTCTTGGAGTTTTCAGATTCGACCAATGTGGCCTTTCCTTTGTTTTCCGCGTCTTTTAAAGCCTGTTCACGACTGAAATCATAGCAAGAAGTGAACGATAGCATAAGCGCGCATAGCGCGAATAGATAACCTAATTTTCTCATTTTAAAGAACAAATTTAATTGTGAGTGGAGGCGACAGGATTCGAACCTGTAATGGTTGTAATTTTATTACTGAGGTCGCTTGTCTATATTACACGCCACAACCTAGGTGCATGCCTGCACTGCGTCTACCCTTCCGCCACACCTCCAATTTTAAAGCAAGGGCAGGATTGGTTGCCTGCAAAGATGTTGTGCTTCTCATTTTTTACTTTTATCTTCGGAATTACACCGATCGCTGTTGCTAGTTTTTTTACATTCAGATCTCTTTTTCGCCTGACTACCCCAACTGGCATTTCCTACAGTCCTCAGCTTAGAGAATCATCCTACTGCTTAATAGCGTCTAATTCCGCCACACTGCTTTATGTTTTTAACATGCTCGAAGGTGTTTCAACCATAACCAATATTTTGGGACGAATCCCTCTAAAGGATTACTATTTTGCAGCATGTATATTTTCAAAGAACTAAAAAGGCGGGAGTTTCACCCAAACAGCATATCGCTAACCGGCACGCTTATACTGCCCACTTATTTGCCTTAATAACCTTGCCTCTAGGCTTACGGCACAACCGACGGGTTTCTGCGGTCTATACGGGATTCGAACCCGTGATCTCTCGGCTGACAACCGAGCACTTTAACCAACTGAGCCAATAGACCGTTTGCTCGTCTTTCCGAGCCGTCATTTTAAGACCTTTGTTTCATGTGGTATCCCGACCCGTTGCAAAATCTCTTTACACACCATACGGCCTATATTTTAGCCTTTCGGCTTCCCAACCGACTACGTGTCGTTTGCTTCTCGCTATTGGGGTTTTATATTACAACCAAAGCCTTTTTGCTAACTCAACTTTTTTAGTGAGTTCATTTACATCCTTTTTGGCATATGTTAAACTAAATGAATGTGAACGTTCGATAGTTCCATTTTTCAGCCCTTCATGACGATCTTTAGCTTCTTCAAGCTTGTATTCATAATACTCTAAGCTTTCAGGCATTGACAAATTAATATCGTTTGCTCTATTAGCCCAGTATTCCGATCTTGATTGATGGTCGCCTGCTTTTTCTTGCTGAGCAATACAATTCCTCATTCTACTATGATTACGCTCAATTAATGCCCTGTGTCTTTTTTCACTGTGGTGACCTATTTTAATTGGCTCGGCTAAAACAAGAAAGTCTTTCCCCTCTTGAGAAGCTTCATAATATGCATCGCTTTTTTTACTAGCAGAAGATGACCAGCTTGCATACTTTTCAGATTTTGCCTTAGCCCTCTCTTGCATATTGAAACCATCGGCGCGAATAACTGAATAATAGTAAAAACCTTCTTTAACATAAATCAGATTAAATACTATACTTTCATTTTCTTTTCCATACTTGGTTGCAACATTTATTACATCGCCTTTTTTGTGCTGCTCTGCACATTTGGCTAGAAATACATTCGGTATGTACTTACTGTATGTGTTCATAACTTCTAATTGTGTTTATTATTTTCCTCTTATTTGTTACACAAAGTTAAACACTGTTAACCTTATTTCAAAATATAAATCAAACTTTTTTTAAACTTTTTATTTTGATGATATAAAAAAGACCGCCCAAATAATTTCAGACGGCCTAAACACAAAAAATAACACATATCGTATTGGAACTCTAAAATATGTAAATTATGTTATATTCACATTATTTTGTTTAATATTTTTCTCTTTTGTTTCCAGATCACTTAAAACCTCCTTTAATTCTTCCTCAGCATTCCTTACTAATGTTGACATTTCGATCATGGTCTTCCTGGAGATCATCCCAGCATTAAAAGCATTTATCAACATAGTGTTATACTCAACTTCATTAACAGGCATGAAGCTTTTGAAAATCGGCTTAAGTTCAAGAACTACGTTCACAAACTCCATCGGTGATAGAGACATTACGATCTTCTTGATCAGATTTAAACGTCTCTGAATACACTTGCCAAAATACTCCTGCTTTTTGCTTGCTTTGATCTGAGCATCCATGAAAAGGAGCTTAAGCGCTATGCCGGATAGATTACCAAGTAAAGTTTTCATTGTACCAAAGGAGATGTCAGGCGTGTGCGTGTTCGCGAAGATCTCTTGATCCAACATTTCAAATTCCATCTTGGTAGACTCCGGAGCACTATCCCAAGTAAGATAGTTGATCTTACCACCATTCCTCACCTGGAACTGTTTGCCCACCTCACCTTTTGAAGGAAGGTTTTCGACTTCTCCCTCAGCGACAAGGGCAGGGTCAGCAAAATAATCGTTGGTATCAGCAAAGTCCGAGAATCGTGTCTCCTTTCTTTCGATCAATGGTTGGACATTGGCCCACTCTGGTCGATCTTGGGAATAGTAGACGACAGGAATAGCACCGTATGGGTTCTTTTGCTGTGTCGTTTTCCATTCGTTGCCCTCCATCACGCCTTTGATAATGACATCTTTAGTGTAGTAGTCGAAATGCTCAACCTCTTTGTGATCGACCTTAACCTTATATCCGCGACCAAACGCGACCAAATCTTGATATTCGTCGAATATGGGATAGAGTTTGTCTCCCTTGCTTTCAGCAAGTATCATCACACCGATTTTCTTTGTTGAAGCTTCCAGTATTGTACCTTTCCAATATTCGGTATCGATGTAATCGTACCAAAGCTCAGCGCAATGCGTCTCAGACATCATTAGCTCGGCTATGTTCTTCGATTCATAGTCAAGCTTATTGTCGTCCCATACTTTGCGGCAAGAGCGCTCTAAATCCTTTCCTTTCCCCTCTGCATTGGATTCAATATTGATTCTTTCGCCGACGAGAAAAGTAGCAGCAACGAGAACGATCCTTTGTTGGACCGGAAGAGGGAGACGGTTGACTAATGCGAGCGAATAATCTGTTGAGGTTTGTACACCATTGCGTGCAGCCATTTCAGCTTCCTCGTAATTTATAGCATTGACAAACTGTTCGCCATCTTCTGAGAGGATCTTATCGGGCCTAAAGCGCCTGTCTGTTACTTTATGTTGAAGAGGATCATATTCTTTTAGAATCTCCTCAATTTTATACTTCTTCTTATTGTATTCGACGATGCGCTCGTTCTTTTCAAAGTACTGCTTTGCCTCTTTGAAGTTGTCCTTTTTATTTAGCTCTTCTATTGTCATTATGCCGATCTCCTTATATTTCTTCGTCCGCCACGCCGTAAACTTGACATTGCTTTTGCTGTTTTTTCTCGTACTTCTGGTGTCATTTCTTGGCCCCATTCTGCCAAACCTATGTATCTGATCTCATCAATATGGTGGTCATTACCGGCGACAGGCTGATTAAGCCAAACACCGTTTTTATCCTGTGCCCAGGTGTACATTTTGAGTTCTTTGATAGTGTTTATGCTCCTTTCGGTGACATATAGCTTTTGTCGTTTCAGAATGTCTATACCGACAACGATACTACCCTGGAACTTCTGTGTTGGATGGAGATTCACCCCCATCAAATTAATTTCATCGATACTCTTTGGCTCCGCACTGTCCGCATAGCCTTTTACACGGCCGAGACCATTCAATTTGATTATTGTCGCGATCTCGGGATTGATCGTATTTGTTTGGTGACAGATTTCATTGATGAATCGAATATTACCATTACCCTCTCCCCAGTATGCTTCATCAATTGCCGTCGGGTCGTTGGTATATCCGAAATCCAAACCGAAGCGGTGATTCTTTTTGGCCCAATCTGGAATTTCTTTGATCATCTCCCAGTGTTTGCCTTGCTCAAATACAATTCCTTCTAAGCTTGCACGCTGGCCAAGTCCATAAATCTTCCACTTTCTTTCGTCCGCGGTACCGGCTATGAAATTTTCCTCGGTCGGTTCATACGACAAGATCTGTGCTTTGGCATTCGGAGAGATAAACTGATTCTTACGGAAAGTACTATGGCTGTACCATGTAGTCGGCCGTTTCAAAATACGGTCATAGATCCAGTGCTCAGTCTCCGATGGGTTATAATCAATAATTGCGAAGCCTTTACAGCGCTGCATCAATTGGGCGTAGTCGTCATATCCTGCTTCGATCCCCTCATTAATCCAAAATATGTCCGATTCAAAACCGTGCACCTTTTGCGGATCATCTAGGCCCATAAACCAAAATTCTGTATCAAAGAGCGTATAAATCTTACTGGTCTTATTGTGATCCCTTTTGTTATAAAGACCGTAAGCTGATAAGACATTTATAAAGTCATGGAGCACAGTTGCCGTTAACCATGTACCTTTCAAACGACAGATAGCAACACGTCTTCGGGTTCCCCTGTTAAGTGTTGCGTATTTGATAAGAAATTGGATAATGCTGTACGTTTTGGAGCTCCGGGAACTTCCCTCCATAACGAAGACATTATATTTTCTTTGGTTGTACGCTGCTACCAGTTCATCATGAACCTGTGTCGTTACTGCTATCGGCATTTATATCCTCTCCAATCTGCGCCTTTATCAATCCTTGTAACTGATCTTCCGACAATTCACTTGCGGACACAAACACTAAAGGGTTAGCATTGATCTCTTTTCCATCGGATGTAATATCCAGGCGCTTGCTGTCATTAATTGTTTTTCTCCAATCCTCATCATGGTTGTAAAGCCATCTTTCAAGCCCAGCTCTATCCGGAGGTAATTCTTCAATCGTTTCGTACACGACAAGACCATCAGGATCTATGTAAGAATCTTCTTCAAATTTGGAAGGGAGCTTACGGGTAACCGTTTTTTTCTTTAGAAGTCCCATGGAGAGAGCAAGGTATTTTTGACGGGCCGTCGCATTGACTTTTGCCCTCGCGCGCTTGAGTGGTTCAGATATACAGTCATTGTTATTCTTCAACTCACTAAAGTAATTCGGATTCAATTCAAGCTCGAGCGCTATCTCTTTATCGGTATACCCCCTCCGCGCAAGTTCCTCTATACGTTCTTTGAACTGATCGCTTTCGTAATCATACTTTGGCTTTGCCATACTTATTTCCTTCCTTTTAACGCCTTTGAAAACCTATTGATGCTTTCGACCATTTCGGGTACCGATTTCAATGACGCTTCCCTTGCCTCTGCGATTATCTTACTTACCCTATCAGACTTTTCCTTCGGTACTTTTAGAACAGTATCATAGTAATACCTACAACATTCTTTTGAACAGAAAGCCAATGGTGTGTTCTCCCCTGTGTATAGAAAAGCGTTCTTGTAAAGCCATCCTATTCCGTTAAGATGAGCAC
Organism: Sphingobacterium sp. 2149; assembly: GCF_031455655.1. Taxonomy (NCBI): domain Bacteria; kingdom Pseudomonadati; phylum Bacteroidota; class Sphingobacteriia; order Sphingobacteriales; family Sphingobacteriaceae; genus Sphingobacterium; species Sphingobacterium sp. 2149. Next base: position 55,994 of record NZ_JAVDTD010000003.1, read on the forward strand.
CAGTAGCGCCGGAACTTCCTTTCCATTCTAGCCCTGATTCTTTCTTACAGTAATCACAGATTGGCGATTTATCATTTTCCATAGTACTTCCTAAACATTAAATCCAAATGCTAGTAACAGGCAACTCAAAACCATTTTCTTTTAAGTAATCTAAAACAGCTTCTTTATAGCCTTCCTTTGGTCTTTCTAAAAACCAGTAATCTTGATCTGTTAGCATAGTTTTAACCTCAGCGGTTTTAAATCCTGGCGAATGGTTTGAGCTGAATGTAATTGCAAACAAATCAAACATTTGAATTTCTGTTAATTCTGATAGTTTTTTCATTAGTAAACCTCCTTCAATCTTTTCTTAACTACTCTCATTACTTTGAATTTAACTCAAGCCTGACAATAAGTATTTCTCTATAGTTTACCATATGATTAAGTTGCTGACTTAACAAGATCTTATTCGCTTTACTTAACTTATAGTAATCGTCAGTAGATATAAACGCACTAAGATCTTTAATCTTCTTATGTAGTTCGTCATGTTCAATTTTCAACCTGTCTAAAAATGTTTCCATGTCTTTTATTATTTTGTGTTTAAAACTTCGTATACCAGCCTCTTCACATCTGCGTACCGCATTGTAGTCAGAAAAGTATCACTGTTGGCGTGTATCATTGTCAAGTCGTGTCCGTTCTCATGGTGAGGGCTAACTGCGTTGATGTTGAAGAACGCCATCATACGAGTGTTATTGTAATCCGTTTTAACCTCAATGCCTAAATCTTGAAGCTGACATTCGTTATCATGTGTCCAAATAATTGGTAGTTCCAATATCCCGATCATATTAATAAATTCTTTCTATTTGTTCAGCGAACTCATCGCCAGATATTACATTTGCGTTTGGATCTAAATCAAACCGTTTCATGAACTCCTCTTTCCCCTGGTAATCATTGAATGAAAGCATAACATAGGTATTGCCTTCCCGGGCAGTGTTTACCGCCTTTTCTGTTGATGCCTCTTTCTTGGCCTTGATGTCTTCCTTCTTCTCCTCTTTGGATTTAGGTTTGATTTCCTCTAATGGTTCCGGCTCTACCTCATCAATCTCGAAGCTTGGCAGCTCAAAGCCTAGTAGGTTTAAATCGAAGTCATCTAACCCGGTATTCTTTACCTCAATATCGTTCAATAGAGTTGAAAGAATATCATTGTCGAACTCTCCTTGGGCATTCTTGTTGTTAAGGAAAATGTTTTGTTCGATCTCCTCCTGGTCCGATAGATCAACAGCTTCTACACGTATGGTGTAATCGTTCTCGTTAGTTTCTCGGTTATACTTCTGCAGCTCATCGAGAATCATTAGCTTTTGATGACCTCCAACAAGACGGCCAGACCGCTTATTCCAAACAATACCCCCCATCACTCCCATGCGCTTGATATTAGCCTTTAGCTTCTTCTTTGCCTCCTCTGATATCTTACGGGGATTATACTTCGCTGGCTCTATCTGAGAACGATTTATCTCTATAGATTCTGATGTTATAAATTTGCTTTTATTCATTATGTAAATAATGTTAAAATCACATATTATTTGCCAAATAAAAGGCACACCTATTATGGTGCACCAAAAATTGCTTTTATCGCCAGAGGTATTGCAAGCTTAACCGTGTCAAATGTTAAGTCAATTCCCTTTTTCTTAATTATCTCCTTGGTTTTCGACCAAATAGTGTTATCCATCATCTGCCGAAGAAACTCATGCCCGTAAAATGTGGCATCTACTTTAAAGTATTCGAATTGGTCATGAAGTCCTTTTCCATAAACTTTGTACGATACATATCCTGCTTCTTGCATTTTCTTGATCTGATAGAAAACTAAATTATCTTCTACATTTTCGATTCTAGGAAATTTCTGAAGTCCATTTTCACCACCTTCCTCCTCAATCTTTTTAAGAATTTGTCTGCATAAATCAATTTCTAATTTCATATAGCCTTTTCTTTTAAAGTTACTGAAATAAAATGACTCTGCTCATGGGAAAGGCCTCATAGATCTTCTCCAAATCATCCGGGTAATTCTTTTGCAGATATTGGAAGCAATCCTTTTCAAGCATCACGCCTGAACTTGCTTTTTTGTTGTAGGATATCGGCATCGGGAGTTTATTATCGCGGATAAACCGTAATACCTCTTTGTTTGTCCAAAGTGATAATGGGTATACTCGATTTGTCTTTTCGTTGATAGCTTCCATTTCATAACCTTGGAGCATTAGCCGGCGGTTGAGGCTATCGGCCTTTTTCATACCGAAGATTGAATACTCTATGCCCGTTTCAGCTCTTACTTCATCGTCAATGTCTTTTAACTTCTTAAGCTTCACTTTTGGATCGGCTATACAGTAATTACCTGACTTGCGGATATATGTCAATATCCAGTGAGGCTTTTGGATTAGCTTTACGTTAGGGTATCGGTTCAAGGCATCTTTTAAGTAAATATCGACGTGTCTAAGGTTCGGCACCAAATACATGAAAACAATCACTACCTCTTTGAATTTCGGCGCCACCTGGTTAAGCAGCATGATAGAGTCCTTACCCCCACTATAAAAAAGTATAACCCTATCAGTTTTTTGACTAATAAGGTTAATTACTTCTCTTGTATGGTTTAGCTTATCCACCTGCCATTCCAAATGCTCTGCGCATGTCACCATAACGCTGCCTACGATTACCGTACTGCTGTGCAGTACTACCTGCATTTCGACCCCGACGGGCTACCGTGTAGATATTACGGGCACCGTTGACGTTACTTGAAATACCGGTATTTCTGTTGATCCGATTTCTCATAATTGCAATTTTACTGTTCTAATATTTCACCCAACTCGTATCTAATGATCGATGCAATATATTCTTCCCCTTTATCCAGGTAAATAATGTCGTTACCTTCTTCATCTGTCAATATGATGACCGACTCATCTTTTACCTCAACTAGCATGCTCGGGCGTTTACCCTTATATGCCCCGGTCAAAAACTTAATAGCATCATACTTTACCGTGATCGGTTTGCCGTCTACCTCATCCACATACCCCTCATCATCTAAAACGCAATATTTGGTTACGTTATTAGGCCTGATTTCACGTTCTTCGAATGTCTTAGTACCTGCTTTGATCTGGTCAAAGAACTCTTGTTTGATGCTTAATGTTAATACTTTCATAATCAATTTTTTGATAGAAAGGCAGGCATTACCCTACCCTTCAAATGTAAATAATAGTCGAATTTTTATGCTTTTTAAGTTACTCTAATTGCTTGATAATAGTAAGTTATCAATTTGGCACTTCGCTCAATTCATGAATGTTGCCTATGACTTCCAATTCCATTGATGCTAGGTAATGCAACGATTTACCTTTAATATTAAAAGTGTCGAATACGTATAAGCTTTCTTCACGAACAGATATTCTGCTGAATTCAACAGGGCCAAGCGGACGGGATAAACCATCTTTCTCATGTCCGTATTTTCTTCGCATCATAATGCGACACATATCCCCCTCATACACCTCTTTACCATTCTTATCGAGTAGTCCAGTAAACTGGCCTAAAGTCGATTCATCAACAATAGCTGTGTCAATCCCATCTAAAGTGGTTATATACGCTGTACCAGTGGCATCTTTTGAAAAGTATCCATACCACCAAGCACCTTTTCTAACACCATGCAATTGCTTCGCCCGGAACTTTATTTGCCTATCCATTCTTCACCACCTTTCCCTCTAAAATATCCGACAATTGACCTCTAACGGCTTCGTACGACCTACCTGAAGCATGAGCGATTAGATAGATAACCTTTTTCATTTTAGACGCGCTCAGCCCCTTAAATGATGCGTTTTCTAAGATCGTTTCAAGATGATCAATATATCTTTGCTTACTCAATAAAAACCCGGTCAATTGCGCGATCTCTTTGTCCTTCTCGCAGATGATTATTGACTTGTTTTCTTCGATCTGGACATACTTACCAAATTCCTTTTGAATTGCCACATCGAAAAGTTTAGTGGCATATTCAAAGCCATCAGTGTAGCCCTTTTCGTAGCCTACGTATTCGCTTTCTATGTCAGGTATGACGAAGTTTTTCAAGCGATTGAGTATAGTGATTAATTTTGCTTTAATTTCCATTTCAAATTAGATTGTTGTAGCTGATTTGATTAGTTGCTCTATTTGAAAAGCGCTTACTTCGAAATTTTCGCCTTTCATGCCCGCCAAAATATCTTTTAACATATCGAGCATTTCTTTACTATGAGCCATAAGATTGAAATCATATGGTACTTCTGATAAATTGCTATCTGTAATTCGAACTTCGCAAATAGGCCCATTTTTAACCAAATTACTTTCAATAGTAGCTAGATCATGGAATTCGTCAATTTCGAAACTGAACTTTCCTTTTGTTCCTTTAAATTCCATCTCTATTTAGATTTTAGTAGCTGATTCAATTAATTCCTCAATTTTGTAGGCATCTACGATATTACCACACTGGGCAAGTGCCAATACATGTTTAAGCATCTCAAGCATCTGAGGGGCTTTACTATAAAGTGTCATGTCAGCCTCTAAAGTGCGCATGTACTTGTCTACTTCCTTGTCAGACATATCTTCACAATCCGGCAATATTGAATGTGCTGTCATTTCAAAATAGTTTGGCGATGTCTCAACACCAATCCCGATACATATATCACCTTGATATACCTTTTTATGCTGTCCTTTTGTTCCTTTGAATTTCATAATAACAGAGGGTTAAAAAATTAGGTTTTCGATCTTACAACATCTGTAATCGTTTACTTCAACATCGAAGTAGGTCATTACACTTGGACTAGATGATTTACCCTTCCCATTCGGTAGCATATCACTTTTAAGTGTACCAACAGCCGACCGGATAGATCCATCTACCTTTTTGTATTTGAATGAAACTATCTCTTTTGAAAGCTTAGATTTAAGCTTAATGATTTTCCAGGCATATTTCAACGCTTCTGAAAAGGTTGCAAAACTTGATTTTACCCGATGGGCAATAGTGAATAATAAAGTTTTCATGTTCTCTAACTTTGTGTTTATTAATACTGTTTCCTCTTATTTGTTAAACAAAGTTAAATAGTATTAAATTAATATCAAAGAAAAATCAAACATTTTTTAAACATTTATTAGACAAAAACTATTTAATAAGGCGGTAATTGTTGCAGAATTGGATCACATCTACTTTAAATTCAGTATAATAGAAAAGATTTACAGCACATTTAACGGCTGTGTTTAAATTTGGGGTGTTTAGTTCTAACAATTGTTTAAGTTCCGTTGCTAGAGTAATATCTAACCTTTCTTTACAATTGATCTTACCTGGCTGATAAAGCCATAATATGGCGCCGATTAGCTTATATCTTAAGTTGAGCATCTTACCATATCGGACATTGCGAAGGTCCTCTATAGAAATCCCCATATAGTCACAGTATCGGTCGGCGATACGCTGAATTTCCGACAGCTCTGGCATGTACGCCTTCTCAATTTCTTTGAAGATATTAAAGTGGTTTTCTTTCAAATATGCCAGGGCAAATGATGTGTATCGCTTTTCCATTGTGATTAGTGTTTATAAGCGAGCAATCCAGCTACTCGCTTCTCGGGGTTTGTAAGTTTTTTAATATCCCAATTGGTGATCTTGCAAAACATTTCATGTGTATACGAACTCAATCCACATGGTTTGACCAATTGATGTTTAATATCATTTTTTATCAAAAATCTTTCGATTTGAGCACCTATTTCGTTATTTCTTCCAACATCTTTAACAGCTCCTACAGTTCTCCTCCCCCACGTTTTCTTGACAATATGGCCTGATTCAAGGCGAACAATTAGCTCACTATTTATCGAGCTGCAGATCATTTTTTGTCGGAGGAGCTGAATGAACAAATCGGATAAATCATATTGGAAAATCTTAAGTGCATCGATTTGCCAAGAATATACTGCGTATCCCGATTTATCAACATCAGGATCTATTCCAATTGTGATTTTATCTTTATACATTCAATCTACTTTTTGAATAACCATGTTCTTTGGCCCAAATTGGATTCTCCTCAACACGATTATGGCAACCACGGCATAAGGCCACGAAATACGTTTTATCAGTCAATAGGGAACCAATACGCCCCTTTGCGTGATGAACATCAGTCGCACTGGCGCCACAACATTTACAATCAGGATTTTCATTTAAATACTCCAATTTCGCTTTGAGGTATAGAACGTTTTCCTTGGATCGTTTAGCACTCACCCGACGAATAGGCTTTTGCTCCGCCTTTTTGGGTGATTTTGATCTGCTTTGCCAGTAGTGAGAAGAACAAAATCCTCCAATAAGCGGCACTTTCTTCCCGTTATCACAAGTCGGACATGATCCAGTTTTGACCTTAATTGTTGAATTATGTAAAACATGTGATTTTAACATATTATTTTATAAAAAGAGTTTTAAAACGGTCATTAATTTGCCGGGAAATTTCATCTTGATCTTTTCCGGAGAGGCAGACTAATTGATTAATTGCTGCAATATTTGCATAAGCCATGTCGATCACCTCCGACTTGCCTTTACCCTTAACCAGAGTTTGCTCAAGTACAGAATTTAATTCTTCCATCTCGGCAGCTATAATGGCTAATTTCTTTTTCATAAACTCTTTAAGGTCGATAGGCCTTGGAGTGGAAATACCTCCATACGATGCAGTTTTTATCCCTATGGTAGTGAACGAGCTAAAACTACGGACATTCTCCTCAAAAAGGATAGCCGAATTGATCAAGCGGGTTCCTAATGCCAAATTAGATAGACCTCGTTCGCCAGGCAACATGTTTTTTATAAGCCCACTGTATTTACTTGCGCTTAATGCTTTTCGATCCGATTCAACTCGTTTTTTATCAAATACTACTTCCATTATTTAGTGTTTTAAAATGTATTTTGCGTATCTCTTACCTGTTTTGTTGTAGGTGGTTTCTATATTATAACCTTCTTTCCTCAAATCGGATATTCGCGCTCCCAAGCGTAGACAGTTGAACATGTTAAGAGCTTCAAGTGGTGACAAACTTCTGCCAGTTTGTAAGTAACTTAAAATTGAATCTTTTTGACTTTCGAGACTCAAATCATTTGATAACACGTTGTTCTCCATGATCTACCGAGTTAATTTTAAAGGATAAATCAAAATTAAACAATGTTAAACAATTATACAAATAAAAACGATTTATTGTTTAATAAATTCCAAACAATAAATTCCCTATTCGAATGACTGGGAATTTATCAGATTGTAAATTTTCCGCTCAATGAATTTATCAAGGGTATAACGTTCTTTCCCAAATACCAAAAATCGCACTGAAGAAACTTGCTCCCCGAATTTTCTGAAAAGATTATCAAATTGTCTCAATGCCCGTTGATGAAATATCTCAGCTTCAGTTTTGACCCTAGGCTTTTGAGGCTCAGGCGCAAACAGCTTCTTTTCTCCTACAGCACTTTTAAGGACCTTAATGACATCCGGATGAGCGCCAACAAAAAGAGATACGTTATTTCTTTCATCCCTTTTGGATTTGTAATGATCCCTTTGGTTTTGTTGCTCGAAAAGATCCATCCTTTCGCTATTGTAATTTGTGAAAGCTTCAATGATTACCTGCCCGTCTATTCGGTCAAAAAACTTCCCATATACTCCTTTTTTGAATCGTTTGAAGAAAAGTTTCAAATCGGCCAAGTTTACATTTGGATAATCTTCGATCAAATAAGTGACCGTTTGAGCTATTTGAACATCACTCATAGTTTTACCCAGATTGAGAAAAGATAAGGCATCTTCAATAAACTCTGTAATGTAAGCAGATAGAACGATTTTACTTTCTTCTCCAAGCTTACGTATAGTCGGTAATCCGCTATTTATAGCTTGCTGATGCGTTACTAATTGCATCGTTGATAATTTGTCGTGCCAAACTGCCCATTCTTTTGACACCATCAATCCGCTGTTGTCTGTCCTGACCTGCTGTAACTGGTTTATTTGTCCCATCTTTATTTTCGTTTAAATACCACTGATATTTGAAAGTTTGCCAACCTTTGCCGGCACACATCTTAATAGCCTCCTCAATCGGAAAATTGTGTTTATTGCACTCATCAAAAATGAGCTGCAATGCGGTCGCTGTGAAAACAGCTTTTTTTGACGTTCGAACAGAAATCCAGTCGTCCACATATTGCTTATCAACTCCCATTTCAAGCAAAGTTTGCCTAAATTCTTTTTTTCCAAATTCATTAACTTTTGGAATTACATTATTTAGCCATGCCTGGAAATAAATATTTTCTGCATTCAGGGCCTGCTCATATAATTTTTTAAAATCAATATCGATCGCCTCGGATTTTTTTTGAAAAATTTTAAAATCCTTTTCATAGGTACTCCTTTTTCCTTGGAATGCCCTCCAAACTTTTTCAAAGTCAAAAATTCCTTCTGAATTGTTTTCTTCAGCGTCAGCTGTAAAACAACTAGTATTATTTTTAGTATTATCTATAATAGTATTATTGTGTAAAGATTCTTTACTACCCCCCTGTAAAGTTTCTTTACTACCCCTGTAAAGATTTTTTACTACCCCTAAAGTTTCACTACCACTCATGAGTTTATCCAAAAAGTCGAAATTTACTTTATAATAATTGAAAGTAACACTATTGATAACTCTGCTCTTCTTGATGATTAGTTCTTTTTCAACAAGATCTTTTAGCACATCCGAAGCTGTGGGCCTAGAAACTTGCAAAACATCTTGAATGTATCTTAACGATCCTTTAAAATAGCTTTCCCTATCCTGTGAAAACCCAAATATTATTGCGAATACAATAAGTTGATTTGATTTCAGGGATAAACGTTTTATCATCCATCCCTGAATATTAATATAATTGGAGTCCTCCATCATCTAAAACTAAAAAGGTAAATCATCATCGTCTGCAGCCTCAATTTCCGGGGAAATATTTGAACCACTATTTGCACCACTCTTTGGCAAAAATTCAAAGGAGGAACACTGAATTTCTGTAATAAAACATCTTCGACCATCTTTCTCATATTCCCTATATGCAATTTTCCCCTCGACAAGGATCGAATCACCTTTCTTGAAATACTTTGCAACAATCTCTCCCTGTTTGCCCCAAAAAGATATATTGTGCCACTCTGTTTTCTCCTGCCTATTACCGGACCTGTCTTTATAAGTCTCACTTGTGGCTAAGGAAAATGTGGTTACACTACCATTTTCAAAGTTGCGTGTTTCAGGATCTTTTCCGATCCGTCCTATTAAAATTGATTTATTCATCGTCTTTTACTTACGTTTATTGATTTCAAAACTTCATTGAGACTATACAGATATTTAGCCCCTGCTCTTTTATGGGGAATTGTCTTTTCAGCTGTCATCTCCCTTATCTTCCATTGAGAAACTCCCAATTCGGCTGCTATCTCTTTTGTTGAAAGCAACCTGGTAGATGGCTCTTTTTGATTTTTTAAAAGCTCCAACTCCTTTTTCACCTCGCGAAGCTCAGAGAAAATCATCCCAATTGCCAGAGGCATTTCTTCCATTGTATACTCCATGATTTATGTATTTTATGTTATTTTCACATATTATTCAGCAAACAAAGAGGTTTGTTCGTTCGGATCAGGAATGTAAACTCCTATATTCTCAGCACACCACCGCTTTATATCTTCGAAATAATCCATCATCTGAGACGTAGAATTAGAAGTTGTCGTTGGTGGAAGAAACAGTATTTCCCCGGTATCTTCATTTATTAGCTCCTCTTTGGGACAAAACATACTTTTCAATAGTTCGTGAATAACTTCACTGTTATTTATTTTTTCACGAGAATATCCGGCATCAATCAAACCCTGTTTTACTATTGGAACGACCACGCCCCAGTAGTAACGATTTTGCTCATTAGAACGCGTTTTCTTCTTCTTTGAAATTCTGATTTCTATTTCTTTGCCTTCTAAAGATTGAAGATCTAAAACAAGAGCATTCTTATTTCTTATTTTGAGCGCTCCATCCTTGACAGAGCCAAAATATATCAATCCCATAATTATTGCCCCAAAGCTTCCAACACTTTTTTCAGATCGTAAAAATATCTCTTACCGACCTGAACGAATGGAATGAGATTCTTTTCACGATAGTAGAAAATGGCCTCTTTAGTTACTCCTAATTCATGGACTAATGCACTTGTTGGCACCAAACCTTTTTCTAACGCGATTTTTGCTAATCCTTTACTCATTTTGCTGTATTTACTTAATTAATAATGATTTCGATTCTTTTAACTCTGCTCCTTTAACTTTAGCCCCATTGTTCAAGGCTTCCTTGATCGCTTTTTTATCCGGCTGTACTTCGACCTTTTTGACCATAAACTTTCGCGGAATCAACTTCTCGTCGCTAATCGATAGTGCTGAAGCATTATTTCGAAGGGAAATCTTGATTGTTTCCCCTTCGATCTTTGTAATTCCGTAAATATTCATCGCATTGAGAATAGAATTTTTAAGACGATCAACGGTGCCTTGTTTGCTCTTTTTAAGCTTTGTTAAGCGATCTATTTCTTTATCGCACAATTCTGCATCGTAAAGCATTTTCTTTATTACATATGCGTAATTAACGCCTTTTACTTCAAGCTCACTCTTGTTTATAGTAAGTTGCTTTTCGATTTCTTCCGTTAGCTCGCCGCCATTATCCTCTAAGATCTCGGCGAGCTGTAAATACTCTTGGTTTATATGAAATAACGATTTGTTCATTATGCTACTTTTAGTTTTATTTCCTCTTTCCTGGCGGTTAGTGCATCCAAAAACTGCTTTACTTGCTGCAAATGCTGATTTGCATTAAAAATTGCTGTAAGTTGATTAACATTATTAGCTTTTTGCATTTCAGCAATGGCATCGTCAACGGATTTTAAAGTTTTACTTTCGAAACCTTTAGATCCTCGCTTACTCAGAATTTTGCAGAATGAGTTAAGATCATCAGCATTCCAAAGAATTTCGCCCTTATCGTTTACTGGATAGTCTTTCTTTTTGCCCCCTTTTGTAATATGTTCCTTGGTATTTAATGTGAGAATTGGCAAAGAATATAAAAATCGTCCTACACCCCACATAACACCGGCACGTTTAAAACTGTCTGACGCTTCACCTTTCTCCTTTTCTACATTGCTTTCGGTGCCACAATCGTATTTCCAAACCCATTCATCCTCTATCTTAATAGCTATACCAGCAAAAAGGTTACCTTTAATCTCTTTATAAGCAACTTGCCAGTTCTGAAAACCAACGACTTCATCTAGCCTATCTTGTAACTGCCGAGCATCAATATATGCCACTACAGTAGCTTTCCCAAACCCTATTGATTGAATTCTGAACTTGTAATCTATAGGTTCTAAAAGCATCTTATGAATTTCAATTGCTTCCATCTCTCAATATTTTTTTAGCCATTAATAATGTATTCAGTTTGCCTCTTGCATCCGATATTTGTCCTTCAAGTACCGGGTTAATATGGATGACTTTGGTTTTTTTGAGCTCATTTCTAATATATGAATGCCACTCATTAAATCCCTCCATGGGATTGCCAGGATCGCGCTCTAGCGGCCACAGTGATTTTTGAATTCTAATTCCCATCTGTAACAGACATTAGAAGATTTAAGAACTTACTAAAGGAAACTTCTGCAGGAGGAGCGAAAACCTGCACAGTATCACCTTGAATCATGAAATTACTGTCACCGACCATGACATTTACATAATTACGACCAGATAGATTTACAAAACTCATCGTAGAATTAATGTGACCTATATCCGAAAGGTCAGCTAGCACCAACGCTAGTTTTTGAATCTGTTGATTTCTCATTTCTGTATTTATTATTTAATTACTCTTATTTGTCAATTTTAAACAGGCTCTAACCCCTGTCAATAATATATTCCATTGCTTTATACTCTGCTTCTTGTAGCGCTTCGTCTAATCTAAATGCCTCATGGCTATTATCGATCAATTCGCAATTTTCCCTTATCAAAACACCTTTAGAAATATCAAATTCACTATTACCAATCACTTGCTTTTCGAACTCGATAAAAATCTCTTTCAAATCGACTTTTTCGTCCCAATCATCATTTTTCCATTTCTCTAAGGGGACGAAGAAAAAAATAGCACCACCGCCGACAACATCATAATCTATGTAAGCATACTGTTTAACAACAATTGTATCATTGTTTAACTCCATTTGGTCCCGAAGCACCCCTAGATGCTTATCATTTTTCAATGCAAGTGACTTGATTTCCATGGTTGAATTTTTTATATTTGTCATCTCTAACGGGTTTATTAATTTAAACTCTTATTTGTCAGGCTTTACTATTAATTTAGTAAAGCCTATTTTTTCAATCCCTTGGAATTGTTAAACAAAGTTAAGCATTAAAATCAAACTATCAAGTTTTTGTTTAACTTTTTTTCTAACTTTTTACAAACTTTTTGTCATAACATTTTTTAATGTTAAACTTTATTAAAGACAAAATAGCATCTAAAACCATAATTAACTGACATTTTTACGTTTGGAGCGACTATTGTTGTAAAAAATTAAACATTATTACATATAATTGTTTAAACACTACAGATAAAAACACAAAAGTTTAAACACAATGGAATATCCAAATAATAATTTTGAGGTGATCAGGAAAGAGATGGGATTAACGAATAGAGATTTCGCCAAACTTCTTGATATACCAGAACAAACGTATTCCCGTGTAAAACGAGGAGTCTATCCTTTGGGGATGAAAATGAAAAAACGCTTCGAAGAAGCATTGCCGACAGTAAATCTAAATTGGCTAATTTTCAATGAGGGTGACAGAGAAAAACCAAAAGAAGTAATAGATCATAATAAAGTATCATTGAGCTCAAACGCGAAATACATTGGCCAATTCTCCGACGATATTAAATACATGGATGAGGAGGGCAATAATATTTTCTTTGAGCTTAGTCCTGGCCGTTACCTAATGAAAACAAGATTAGTCACAGAGAAAGCAAAAGCCGGTTATCTACTGGGGTATGATAACCAAGAGTATTTAGAAGAATTGCCGTTCCACACTATTACCGTTAACGAATTCCATAAGGGACATTATGTTTCATTTGAAATTCACGGAGATAGCATGGATAATGGTAAAAGGAAAAGCCTAGGCCATGGAGATATTGTTACTGGGCGACGCATCGAAAGATTGTACTGGAAAAGCAAATTGCACACTCATACTTGGGACTATTTTGTATTTGTAACAAACACTGAAGGCATCATTGTAAAACAAGTGATAAAACATGATGTTGAAAACGGAGTTTTAACCCTACACTCCCTTAACGAAGACAAAAAGCTATATCCTGATTTTGATATTCACCTTGATGACGTTAGAGAAATATACAATGTCGTTGATGTAAGCATGAAATTATAATAACACCAAAAAGATGACGCAAGAAGCAAAACGTTTCAAGGATTTCCGCAAAACTATAGGTCTCACTCAATATCAGCTTGCGGATGCTTTGGGAATTAAACAAGATCTAATTTCTAGGTATGAGAGAGGAGTTTATACAATCCCTTTGGATATTGTAAAACAGCTTTATTTTAAGTATAAATTGAATTATACATGGTTCTTTCATGGTTTTGGAAAGCAACAAGTTGACGAGGTAGCTAAAGCTACAATCACAACAGATCTAAAAGAGGTACTCTTGGAGAACAATATTCTAAAGGAAAAATTGAGAGTTTTAGAAGATAGATTTGAACGTCTTGACGCGTCTATTGAGAAAAGATTAAGTAATTTGGAAAGACTAAAGTCCTAGTCTTTCCATTTCTTCTGCCATCATAAAAGCCTTATCTTCATTTGTGGCCCTTATATACTTTAAAAAACTAGCCTCCGTCTTATGGCCAGTAACCGCCATAATCAAAAGAGTAGGAACCCTAAGTTTGAACATAATTGTCGCATAGGTCCTCCGAGCAGTATGCGAACTAATTTTTGTAAATAGCTCTACTTCATATTTTTTAATTGTCCCCTTTTTCGAATCACTTGTTTCAATCATCGAATTAAACTTTGCTATTTTCATGATCTCCCTAACAGCGACATTATAATCATGAAGTTTGATTTTTAGTGTTGGAAAGGAATTTCCATACTTCTCCAAAATTGGATGGATCTTTTTTGACACCGGAATCGTAACGCGACTCCCGGTTTTAACCTGAGTCAGCCTAATTACATTATCCTCCAGTTTATCGATCGTCAAATTGGAAAGATCAGAAAACCTCAAAGCTGTATAACAACCGATTAAAAACATATCCCTTACCTGATCCAAAATTGTATCATCAATTTTAAGCTTGTAAATTATGTCCAACTGATCCAATGTAAGGGCGACAGCGTGCGATTCGTAACTCGGAGATACAAACTTATTTTCGGAATAATGCTTATCAAGATTAAACTTGTCTTTTCTAGCCTCTTCCATTACCGCTTTTATATCTTTTATGACACCACCAAAAGTGCTTATCTGCATCTCCTGGACCTCGTAGCAAAACTTTTTATAACGATCATAAAAAGCATCGTTAATGTCTTCAAATTTTAGATCCTTTTTTTTGATGTATTTCAAGTACCTTTCTAGGGACGACAACAACGATTTTAATTTTCTAATATTTGCCTTGCTGTACATCCCGCCATCTTTAGGTTTTGTCTTTTCGCCCGATTTACGTTGTGAGATCAGCAATTCCAAATAGTCGATAAATGTTGTATCGTCCTTAACCACCTCCGATCTCTTCGGCCGGTGAACAAGATCAAGATTTTCTTTAAACTCCTTTACCGACATAGGTATCTTTGATGCAGCAATTAAATTGCGAAGCCTGGAAGCCTCTGTTGTTAATGCTGAAAGTCGATCATTATTTTCACCAAAATTTGGAGCCTTTACACTGATGGGATCTTTCCCTTTTTTAAGATAGTCAGCAACAAAATGTTTTTCATCCACCCTTATCCCAGTTGAATATTCCACCCTTCCGTCCGGAATAGTGATATACATTCTTATAAGGCAATCTTTGATAATCGGATTTCCTTCCTTATCCTTTCTTTTCTCTAAATACAATTTTGGTGTGCTGCTCATACCCTATCCGTGTTTGTGTGTAAATATAATAAATCACACACTAGACACACACAGATTTATTAACAACACACAGCATTACACACTACTGGTTTATTTAACTTTCTTTATCTATTTATTATGAGGTTTGATTACGAAAAGTATGAAAAATAAAAAAGGGTCGTAGTGAGAAACACCCGACCCTACATCTACCTATGAAAAACATGCCCTTGGGAGGGGCTTAACAAAAGTACATCTACTTTTTAATTTACGGAAATATTATGTGCATTACTACACATTTGTGTATATAAAAAATCAAAAAACACGCCTTTTGGGCTTTTTCCATCTTAACAAACCTTTCAAAAACAGCTAACCGCTCACTTTTAATTCGGATATGGAGCTTCATAAAATATCAATAATCTCTCCCATTAAACATTTATTCTCATGAATAAAGTTTATTTTAGTAAAGAACTTAGACATTAACAAACACATGAATCTCTCTATTTTAGAACAATACATAGAACAAGGAAAAAGCCACGACATAGATCTGTTATTAATTGGAAATCCCGAACTTTTACAGGAAACAACAAGTCATGGGATTTCGCCCCTTCTATTAGCTTGCTATTACAACAAACCTCAGATCATACGGGTACTCTTACAACACACCAAGTCCATGACTATACATGAGGCTTGTGCAGCAGGATTAACATCCTATCTTGAGGCTATTATTTCGCAGGTACCTTCTGTTATCAATGAATGGTCATCGCAGGGTTTTACGCCATTAACCTTAGCTACATATTTCAACAAAGTAGACATTGTACGTCTATTGCTATCCAAACGAGCGAATCCAAACACCGTAACGAAAAATGAACAACTCACTACAGCATTGCATATTGCCGCCGCAAACAACAATGAAGAAATCGGGAAATTGCTTATCGATGCGGGCGCTAATGTCAATGCCATTCAGGCCACAGGCGAAACTCCACTCCATTTTGCGGCCCAATATGGTAACATCGATTTTATTGTTGCTTTACTTGAAAATGGAGCCGACACAAGAATAATCAATAGTGCCGGATTATCTCCAATGGATCTGGCGTATGAAAAAGGCCATAAAGAAATTGCAGAAATTTTAAAGAACTAGGTACTTTTTAAGATCTCCATACCGATTCTGCAATGAAGACAACGTTTCCTATCGCAGTAAAACTCCTTCAACTGCAACATTCCCTGCGTCTTGCCTGCATCTTTAACATCCCAATCATATTTAGCAAATTGCCGCACGATATTATTTTTTTCAGCAGGAAGCTCCTCCAATAACTGTAATGCCTTTTCGATATAGGACTGAATGCCAAAATATTTACCATATGAAAAAAGAAACACAACAACTACATTAATTACCAGAAGATCAACAGTTTCTTTCCCGATCCACGCACATTTTTTAACTTTTTCTTTTGTACTTAAGGAAAAATGTGATTCCCAAAAATCACCTGAAGGTTCTATTTTGAACAATTTTCTCGCCGCCTCCAAGCTATCTACGGCCAAAAGCTTTGCCACCCCCAACTCATTCTTACTGAATAAAACAACTAATTGAGCAATACGCCGTTCGGGGAAATTATAAGGTCTCATCCTCAACCTCTTCCATACACCAAAAACGATTTCTATCTTGTGAATGTGCTGTTGGTACTTAAATTCGTCGACTAATCGCTTCACATATCCACTAGTTGGTCTACCAAGCAATAAACCACTGATACCAAAAAAAATAGCTTCCGTTTTAAATAAGTTTGAACGGTATTTTTTTAGAACATGCAAAGGCAGTTTTTCGCCGAATTCCTGGAAAGTATCTGCGTTAACTTTTAAACCCATAGATCTACACATCCATATCCAGAAGGTTTTTTCCCAATCAGTATCAAAATGTTTCAGTATTTCGAAAATCCGCTGAACTTTCATTTCCAAACGCTCAATTGACAAGGTATTCAGCCACATTGATTTTTTAAAAATATTGATAGGCCCAAGCTGATATTCGCAGGGAATCCAGCTTTTGGTATTCATCATATCGGCATATTTTTCCAATAGATTTTTATCTACGTAGTCCGAAAGCACTAAAGTAGGAATAGACGTTCCATCACTTCGGTAGATAACTTTATCATTTTTCCAAACTACATGTAGGATCACGTTATTGTAAGCAACATCTTCTTGATGAGCATGTCGATCCCAATCTGAGGATTGAATATGCATTTCTACATGACCGAACCAATCCTTATCTCCATATCTAATGTGCGACATGAGAAAATCGGGGCCAGAATCTGTATTGTATCGCCCTACTTGAACAACGGCTAAGGCCCCACCATCAGTGGAATTTAACCCATTTGCACGGAATAGCCGAAGTTTCCAGATAAACTGCATTAAGTTTTCTGTAACTAACATAATTGTAATTTAAGAATTAAACTAACCGGCTATGGCTTATAATTCCCTAAATATACAAAAATTACTGTTTCTTATAGATCTTTAAAATATCATTGGAAACTAATTTACTTTCTAGTAATTGCCCCTTGAATAGAGGAGCCTTAATCCCGCTCAATAAATTCGCCTCAGACTCAAAGACTCTTGCCTCATCCCACAGGTTCGCATCTATAAACATCTGCAAGGTCGCACGCCCGCCTTCTATGATTATAGACTGAACATCCATTAAATAAAGTTGATAAAGGATATTTTGCGGTAGATATAATCCATAATTTTCAAGCTCAATATACTTAACATTTGCTGTCCACTCTGTCTTTTTAGCATTAAACACAATAGTATCGGCCTGATCATCGAGAATAGTGGCATCCATCGGAATGGCAAGGTCTCTGTCTAAAAGAATACGCAATGGATTTTTACCCTTCCACTTTCTTACGGTCAGACTGGGATTATCCACAATTGCAGTATTTGTACCAACCAAGATAGCATCCTCTTCTGCTCTCCAACGATGAACGAGCTGTTGGCTTGCAGCATTACTGATCCAAACCTGCTTATTTTTTTTTCCTATAAAACCATCCCTAGTTTGCGCCCATTTTAAAATAACATACGGGCGGTATTGACCAATACGGGTAAAAAAACGGCGGTTGAGCCAAATGGACTCTTTTTCGAGCAGACCAATTTCAACTTCAATACCAGCTTCTCGCAGTATCTGCGCTCCTCTACCATTGACTTTTCCGAAGGGATCCAAACATGCTATAAAAACTTTCAAAGGTTTTAGCTCAGCAATCATATTGGCACAGGGAGGTGTCTTCCCATAATGCGCGCAAGGCTCGAGGCTGACATAAAAATTACTTCCTTCGATAAGCTCCTTTGCTTTTTCACCGTACCTTTGCATAACCTGCTGTACAGCATTGACTTCAGCATGCGCTCCACCGTAAGGAGATGTATACCCTTCACCGATAATTTTACCATTAAAAACGATGACAGCGCCAACCATTGGGTTGGGACTTACTGAACCTGCACCGATTTGGGCTAGTTCCAAACAACGCTGCATATATTGGCTGTGCATATCCATAGATACAAATCTATGAAAATCGTACCTTTGCTGAATGAAAATACTTCAAGATTTCGAATTATTATTTCAACAAGAGCTTCATAAGTTATACGATAATGATGAAATAAAAGCAATATTCTTAGTCGTTATTGCTGAAAAATTAGGGTTAAATACCGCTAATTATCAGTTGAGCAAAAAAGATCCTGTAGATGATAAGAATAGCGCTGAAATACTTAGCATTCTTCGGGATTTAAAAAAGCATAAACCTATACAGTATATACTCAACAAAGCAGATTTTTATGGTGAAGTTTTTCAAGTCAACGAATCAGTTTTAATTCCTCGACAGGAAACTGAGGAGCTTGTTGATCTGATTATTAAGAACCACAAATTTTCTCAAAACCTCAATATTATTGATATAGGAACTGGTTCTGGCTGCATTCCAATCACTTTATCAAAACATCTCACGAATGCTAGAGTAACAACGATAGACATCTCAAAAGAAGCGATAAAAACCGCGCAGGAAAATGCTAATATCTTAAAAACTGCAGTTCAATTTATCAACGCAGATATCTTTGAGTGGGAATATATATTCTCCAATCAACACTATCATATCATTGTATCCAATCCGCCATATATTACTCCTGGAGAAAAAAAATATATGAATGAAAATGTATTGGCTTATGAACCCGAGCTAGCGCTATTCATTGAAGAAAGCACTCCATTGATTTTTTATGACGTTATTTCATCCTTTGCCCTTAAACATTTAGCTCCAGATGGAGATCTATATTTTGAGATCAATCAGTATCTGGGTGCAGAAATGAAAGATCTTATGATCAAAAAAGGATTTGAACAAGTCAAATTGATCAAAGATATCAATGGAGCAGACCGAATAATCCATGCAAAAAAAGCATGGTAAAAAAATAATCCTTTTATTTATTAAGCAGTTAAGTTGTTTCAATCAAAATTCACAACCAATTATTTGGCATATATCAAAAGAAATTCTACCTTTGCATCACTTTCAAAAACAGAAAGGATTCCGTAGCTCAGCTGGTAGAGCAATACACTTTTAATGTATGGGTCCTGGGTTCGAATCCCAGCGGGATCACAAAAGAAAAGCTAATCGCAAGATTAGCTTTTCTTGTTTAACACTCCCCTACATTCCGCAAACTGATTCGTCAAAATGAAAAGCTAAAAAAACAAACTTCTCGTTCATAATGGTTTTCTTGATCTTCATTTGAAAACATCTTTTTTATCTTATCTTTATAATTTCAAAATTTTACGGGCTTAAACATTAAAGATAGCAACCGATAATTCAACAATAATTCTAGTTATATTTTACCCTAGTGAATCTAGGATATTGTAATCAATGAAAGAAGATCGAGCACATGAAGAGATTTACGTTAAAAGAGATTGGCCAACAGTTAAACTTATCTCCGGGCACTATTTCTAAAGCACTCAACGATAGCCATGAAATAAGTGCAGAAACAAAAAAAATAATTTTAGATTTTACGAAGAAAATCAATTATATACCAAATTTCTCTGCCAAAAGCTTAAAGACAGGACGCTCAAATACTTTGGCCATCATTGTTCCATTTATTTCAAGCTCATTTTTCTTCGATTTCTATGAAGAGATCTCTCTTATTCTGTCGCAGACGAATTATAAACTCATCCTTTTACAGACCTTTAACGATGAGAAAAAAGAAAAAGAAGCACTAGAACTCTGCATACAAAGCAGTATTGAAGGAATAATCATTTCCCCTGTAAAAAATGATTCCAGCTTATCGCTCCTGTTCTATATAATGGATCAGATTTGCCCTGTTATTATTTTCGACCGAATAAACCATCAGCTTGACACTTTCAAAATCGGAATTCAAAACAATAAGGTGATCTATCAGGCAACGGAAGAAATGATCAAAAACAGAAGGGAAAATATCATTCTTTTATTATGTAAGGATATCGGCGGAAATGTAAGCAGAATAAAAGGATATAAAGATGCGCTCTTTAATGCCTCTATACCCTTCAAACAAGAGAATATGATAGAAATATCCTACTCTAGCCCTAAAGACAATATCGATGATGAGTTAGAACGCAAAATAAGTGACTTATTAAATCGCCAGATACCACCCAACGCGCTCCTGTCGACAACCGACACCTTGTCATTAAAAGTGTTGCATATACTAAACAAATTGAAGGTAAAAATTCCTGATGACATGAACTTAATAGGATTCAGCAATACCCCTTTTGCCAACAGTCTTAACCCTTCCTTGACAACAATCACTCAGCCAACAAAGCTTATGGCGGAAAAATCAGTAGAACTCCTATTAGAGATGTTAAAGAAAAGAAACAAAAAGAATTATTTCGAATTCGAGACGTATTTTTTGGACTGTAGCATTGAGCACCGAAAATCGACATCACCCATTTAATAGAAAAGGAACAAGTTCCGTACAGAATTTGTTCCTTTTCGGCGCATTCAGTCGATATGATATGTTTGGTAGCCAATAGCTGTATTTCGCAAAAAAAACTTATTTAATCAAGGTTCGCAATACATGTATAGGTAAATCTATCTTAGTATCATTAGATAAACTTCCATTCAATGTACCCCATTGCAAACTATCTAATCGAACAGATGACTTCCCTTCTGTTTTAATCTTTAGAAGGTCAACCTTAGCATTAGCCCCTTTACCATTGAAATATACCTCTGAATTGTTGGCAACGATATCTGCACTTTGATAATTAACACGTGGCAACCCCAAAACAGTATTCGTAGTGTTAACATATAAATGGCCCACAACAGCATTTCCCCGCGCATCTGCTCCACCGAGATCTTCAATAAAAGAATTTGTCAGACTCAAATTCAACGTATTTATAACAGATTTATCAGAAACGTTAAGCACCTTAACACTATCGCCTATAACGGTCAATTCATGCAGCTTGGCAGACAGCTCACTAACACCCACATTTTTTAATTTCAACAGTTTAAGATCAGGTGAAAAAATATAAATTGACTTATATCCACCCTCACCTCCCGGCAAAAGATTTAAGGTAAGACTTCCCGATTGATCAACATTCGCTTTCACAAAATCAGCTTGACTCTTATTAACTTTAACCGCAAACTTATCACTTTTCACCCAGTACAACCCAACATCACTAGCATTGTCTCCTACGATAAAAAGCTTATCAAAGGAAGTCAGCGTGAACGATCGGAAATAAACATCCTTACCACCTGGATTAGACACTTCGTGTTCAATATCAGCATTATATTGTTTTGCATCCACTCGATTTATACGAAAAAGGTAGGATGCGACAAGCATCGGAATTGCGAATAAGCCTATTGCTAATCCCATTGTTATTTTTGCACTTAGTTTCATGATTCATTTTGGTTAAAATTCTGACTAATAAATTGTTTATAACGCTTCTCTAGTTCATCCAGGCCAATTTCCAATAAATAAATATTACGGAAAAACAGCGGAAGATCTTCCTCTAGAAAAATCCCCTTTCTATACAACTTCACATTTTTCACCGATTCTTGCGTCAGAAAAAAGCCAATTCCACGTTTATTTGCTATAATTTCTCTCTGCTGCAGCATATCATAGGTTCGCATCACCGTATTGGGATTAACCTCCATTTGAACCGCCAACTCCCTTACAGAAGGAAGCTTTTCATCAACCTTCCAGGTTGCTAGCAAAATATGGTCACATACATATTCAGCAATCTGAAGGTAAATAGCTTTATTTGCATTGAATTCCATATTAAATCTCCTTTTCCTTTAATCTTAAAAAAGCAACGCACCATAATACCAATGTAAGGAATAACGCTCCAGCGCCGATCAGCGCAAAAATGTGATTTGAATCAGACCAATAATTATTGCCCATTACCCCGACTGTATCTTGGGTTTGCATTTTTATCAGATAAACAAAAAAACATATCCAAACAACGCAGTAAATCACTACGGAAATAGCTGTCTTTACATATTGATAGTTTTGAAAGACAATCCCGCCGAGCAAGAAAATAGCATTCAGAAGAATCGGCGCGAAATAAAAATAGTATGCCGAATGCGGATACTGAACCTTATAAAAGTATTGCCAAAGATCTATACTGCCCGCTTTTCCTGTGGACGCCGTTTGATTTAAAACCATCGAACCAAAACCCTTCAAATATGCTACAAATGCCAAGTCAATCAAGTAAAATACCAACAAATAAGAACCAATACTTACTACAACGGTATAGAATAGGCTAACCAGAAATTTTTCCAACTGTGAGGCTGGAATCATTAATTCAAAAATAGCACGTGTCTTCTTGCCTAGATCGGCAAAATAGCTGCTAGAAACAACTGTTACAAAGAATAGTCCCAAGATACAAAATAACGGGGTCCTGAAATTTAGCAGCGAGTAAGCAGTTTGATTTTTCATCCCGTCATAATTCGAAGCAAAGTTAACCGCGTAAAAGCCAAAAATCACACCTGCAATAATTCCTATTGACATTAGGTAAATTCTTCCAAAACCAATCCACTGTCTTCGAATCAGTCCTAAAAATCGCGTAGAATTAAAAATGTTTGACATCTTTATCAATTTTATTAAGGTTCGTAATTTTTTCTTTGCATTGTAAAACAGCATTAAATAGCAATTCTAAATCCAGCTTTGAATCTTCCATTGCTGTGTTTGGAAGAATGACATTGAAACCACCTACTCCCTCTTCGTGGTAAATCGCATCCAAAGGCAACTCTCTTACTCTTTTAAAGCATAGATGATCAGTAATAACATGCACCGGCGCGTTTAACGCAACCTTATGATCGTCAAGCAAAATAACGGCATCAATAAGATTATCGAGATCTCGCACTTGGTGTGTCGAAATGATTACACATCGCTCGTCCGTTATTGCTGACGCCATGATCTTACGGAACTGAGCTTTTGAAGGAATATCCAGACCATTCGTTGGCTCATCCATAACGATCAATTTTGTATTGGATGCTAAACCGAAAGAAATAATGTATTTCTTTTTCTGACCATAACTCATGTTTGCCAATTTTTGCTTAATAGGGATATCGAACTCATGGACGAGCTGATCAAAATACTTCTGATCGAAGTTGGGATAAAATCCCGCATTTGCCTTTAGAAACTGTTCAGATTTTACTGCTGGGAGATAAAATTCTTCTGGAATAAAACTAATCTCCCTTAACAATGAAGGCTCCCTTCGAGTTGGATTATGTCCAAGTACATCAACCTGCCCCGAAACAGGGTATACTAAGCCGGCGATATTCTTAAGCAAAGTCGATTTGCCAGCACCATTCTTCCCCAACAAGCCATAGATATGCCCCTGCTTCAATTCAAGATCCATATGCAGAAATAAGGGCCTTGATTTACTATAGCTAAAATTTAGATTTTGGATAGTAACCATACTACTGTATTATTTAATTAATACACTAATATAGAAAACAATTATTTACAATTCCAAAAATAATTTCAAAAGAATAGCGCTAGAACATTACTTCGACTCGCCCAGCTGCGAAAGAAAGCATGTAAACTTTACAACAGATTAACTTAAATATTAAATTCATATAAAACACAAAATACCATGAAAAATATACAGTTAATAAATAAAATTACGAAATTCATAATGACCAAAAGCGATATTATTCTACATTCAATACCTGCTCCGTTCATTGCTTAAATCACACCTCAGGTACAAACGCGCACAACTACATTTAAATCAAAACAGCCCATCAATTCTACATTGACTGATAAATAAAGTGGCAGAATGGCTAAAAGCAACTGAAAATAGCACCTGCGGTATATACATACTAAGCAAGATGGGCTCTTTATTACATCCTCGGCACGGTCATTCCTCCGAGTTATTCCTAATTGCCCACCTGTCAACAAACAATTAAATACGCTCGCGAGCAGTATTAACCGACAGTTAAACAAAATTTTAAAATACCTGTTAATCAACATAATATAAAAAACACCTCAACAATAAATACATATAAAATTTAACAAAAACAGCTTCGCAACTCGCAAAAGAACCGCTATTTTGTATGTTTTTTATCGCTTAAAATTGCTTTAGATCTATTTTATTCTCCATCTTTGTTTGTATGATGAATCACACATATCCTTTTATTTTAGCGTTCCATTCTTTATGGCGATGGGAAGTATTGATTATACTGGTATGTAGTCTTTCAATCTTTTTTTATAAAAGAAAGCGGAAGCTACCATTTTCATCTACCGATAAATTTCTATTGAAAGCAACGGCTATTTCTTTCTACATTCAGCTATTTTTAGGATTTATCCTCTATGTATCAAGCCCAATAACACAGTATTTTCTGCAACATTTCGGTGAATCCATTCACCTCAGGCAAATCCGCTTCTTTGGCATGGAACACAGCAGCATGATGATTATTGCTGCAATTTGTTTGACCGCAGGTATGCTTAAAAGCAAAAACGCCGATACAGACGATCGACGTTTTAAAATATTATTAATCTGGTTTGGTATCGCCGTAATGATTGTTCTTAGCTCTATCCCTTGGGAATTCTCCCCTTTGACCAGCAGGCCCAGCTTTAGATCATTTTAGTTAATTAAAAGGAATAAGTGATCAGCTATTTTTCCAATTGGCTTTTCGTTTATTATGCATTGCGTCCATTCCCTCTTTGAAATCACTGGTTTTCCGCAACGCTGCTAAGCTCTGTAAGAGAAAGGTATACTTATCATTAAAATCTTGCTCTTTTAATTGTCTAAGCGCAGCAAAACCTCTTGAAATAGCCAAGGGAGCATTCTCCAGAATTGTTGTTTTCAATTCCACCAACCCTGTCTCTTCTTTATCGAGAATTTCATACAAGATTCCCTTTTTTAAAGCCTCTTGAGCAGAAAAAGAACTTCCTCTGATACAAAGGTCCATTGCCTTTCTCTCCGGCATAAATTCTATTAGCAAAGCCAGTACCTGAAATGGGAAAAGTCCAATTTTCACTTCTGGCAAAGAAAAACGCACATTTGGGAGAGCAAACAAATACGTACAGGATAATGCAATTAAAAAACCACCTGCAATAACATCACCTCTCACCACACAAATTGATGGTTTGTCTAGACAGGAAAATATTTCCGCCAATGATTTTTCAACCTTGGGAATTGCCGAATTTCCGGTATCCGAGGTTGGATCCGCAAAAGCTTTTAGATCCATACCAGCACAAAAGACATGCCCCTCAGCTTCTATCTGCACTAAATAAATATTTGGATCATTATTCGCAAGATTCAATGCATACGCAATTTCGCTCACCATAGTCGGACTAAAAGCATTTCTCTTTTCCGATCGCGCTAGCGTCAGGTTGAACACATGCCCTTCAATGTGCACTTTTATAAAATTCAGTCTTTCCATTAAAAAATATTACAAAATCAACTGCCTAAAACTATGCTCCAATGTATCTATTTCAGCATCTGTTCCTCGTCTAAAATAGTGTAATAAAAGTTCGGAAGGTATATTACCAACTAAATCATTTTTCGCAAATGGACAGCCGCCATAGCCAAGTAATGCACCTTCAAATTTACGACAGCCCGCAATATAGGCAGCTTCAATCTTTGCGAGACTTTCTGCTCTACTTGCATGAAAATGCGCACCAATCTCGAATGTTGGAAAACGGGCATTAACAGCGTTGAATAATTCGGCAATTTGATTCGCATCGGCTTCTGATGTGGTGTCTGCCAAAGCAAACTCCCGAATGCCAAGATCGATTAACTTTTCAATCCACTCTTTCACTAACACCGGTGACCAAGGATCGTTGTAAGGGTTCCCAAAGGCCATGCTAATATAGACAACCAGCGATTTATGGTACGCCGCAGCCAAAGCTGTCATTTCTTTTACCTGTTGGTAAGATGCAGCTAAGTCCATATTCGTATTTCGCAATTGGAATGTTTCTGAAATTGAAAATGGGTACCCTAAATAGTCGATTTTTTCCTCTTGAACCGCTTCTATCACCCCTCGTAGATTAGCAACAATGGCTAAAAGCTTTACCCTCTCACTCTTCCGGATTCCTTTTAGCACCGCTTTTGTATCGGCTAACTGTGGAATAGCCTTCGGAGAGACAAAAGATCCAAAATCAATAATATCGAACAGTCCACTATCGATTAACGTATTAATATGTTTAATTTTTTTATCTGTATCGATAAAGCTGTGAAGCCCTTGAATAGCATCCCTTGGGCAATCAACCAATACAACTTGACCCCTCATAACACTATAAAATATTTTTCTGGATCTCTCTGGCGATCACCATTTTTTGAATACTTGAAGTCCCCTCCCCTATTGTGCATAGCTTAGCATCTCTAAAAAACTTCTCCGCGGGATAGTCCTTAGTAAACCCATATCCGCCAAAAATCTGAACGGATTCGTTGGCAACGTTGACAGCAGCCTCTGAAGCATAAAGCTTAGCCATCGCTCCTATTTTAGAAACACGTTGCCCATGATCCTTCAAATAGCCGGCTTGTCTTGTTAACAATTCGCTAGCTTCAACTTGGGTAGCCATATCTGCAAGTGAAAATGAAACTGCTTGAAAGTCGTAAATCTTTTTTCCAAACTGCTCTCGCTCGTGTGCATATTTTAGCGCACACTCATAAGCTCCTCGGGCAATACCTAACGAAAGTGCCGCAATAGAAATACGCCCCCCATCCAATAACTTCAAGGCCTGTACAAAACCTTGTCCTTCTTCTCCAATAAGTTGATCGCGATGTATCCGACAGTTATCAAAAAACAGACAAGCTGTTTCCGAAGCTCGCATCCCCAATTTATTCTCCTTCTTGCCAGCGGTAAATCCGGGAACTCCTTTCTCAACAATGAAGGCTGACATTCCTTTTTTATCACCTTTGGTCCCCGTTCGCGCGATAACTACCGCTACGCTCGAACTGATAGCATGGGTTATAAAATTCTTGGAACCATTTAAAATATAATAATCACCATCCCTTTCAGCAAACGTCGTCATTCCGCCTGCATCCGAACCTGACCCTGTTTCGGTGAGCCCCCAAGCGCCTATCCATTCGGCTGTCGCTAGTTTCGGAAGATAATGCTTCTTTTGCCTTTCACTGGCAAAGCTCAAGATATGATTTGTACATAAGGAATTATGCGCCGCTACAGAAAGTCCTATAGAACCACATACTTTAGAAATCTCATCCAAAACGGTAATATATTCCTGGTATCCGAGCCCAGACCCACCATATTCTTCGGGAACAATCACGCCCATGAAGCCGTGTTCGCCTAACTTTTTAAAAACTTCTATTGGAAAAATTTGGGCTTCGTCCCATTCCATCACATAAGGTTTGATATGATACTGTGCAAAATCTCGCGCACTTGCTCTGATCATATCCATTTGTTGTTTATTTTCAATAAACATAAGCATGAATATTAAATTTACAATCGGTAATTCTATTCAAATATATCAAAATATTTAGGAATAAAATTGCAAATATTTTAAAATTTTATTTTAAATTTATCTAAAAATAAGAAATCCTTAATTCAACAGCTTTTTAAACCAAGATTATAAATTATGAAGGAGCTACTTGCATTACTTCGCAAAAAAAGAGAAAATCTAAAATTCGGTGGTGGTATAGATAAAGTCAAAAAACTTAAAGAAAAAGGGAAAATGTCGGCTTGGGAAAGAATAGAATATCTACTCGACCCAGATCGGGAATATATCGAAATAGGAATGTTTGCCGGCGAAGGGATGTATAAAGAATATGGTGGCTGCACAAACGCAGGCTGTGCAGCTGTACTGGGCTACGTAAAATCGAAACTATGCGTTATTGTCTCTAACGACGCAACGGTAAAGGCTGGAGCCTGGTTCCCTATTTCTGCTAAAAAAAATCTACGCGCGCAAGAAATTGCTATGGAAAACAATCTGCCGATTATTTATTTGGTAGATTCTGCCGGTGTTTTTCTACCCATGCAAGATGAAATATTTCCCGATAAAGAACATTTTGGACGCATATTCCGTAATAATGCACGCATGTCTTCGATGGGTATCCCTCAAATTGCAGCAATCATGGGAAGCTGTGTCGCTGGTGGAGCTTATCTTCCAATTATGTCTGACTACGCCTTTATCGTGGAGGGGACTGGGTCTGTATTTTTAGCAGGTCCTTATCTAGTTAAATCCGCGATCGGTGAAACCGTAGATGCCGAAACACTAGGTGGAGCTTCTACACATTCGGAGATATCTGGTGTAACAGATAATAAATTCCCCGACGACCAGAGTTGCTTGGAAGCAATAAAAAATGTTATTGATAAAATCGGAGGACATGCCCAAGCTAATTTCAATAGAACGATAAGCCAGCCCCCAAAAACAGATCCGGGTAAAATAGCGGATATTCTCCCCGAAGACAGAACCAAACCGTATCGTATGCAAGATATCTTACATGCAATCGTCGACGCAGAAACATTAGAGGAATACAAACCAGATTATGGGAAAACAATTGTATGCGCCCTTGCACGTGTAGATGGTTGGGCTGTTGGAATCGTTGCCAATCAACGTGAAATTATCAAAGCCAAAAAACCAGGTAACGCTATGGAAATGCAAATGGGAGGAGTTATTTACAGTGACTCTGCAGACAAAGCTGCACGTTTCATTATGAATTGCAACCAGCAACGCATTCCACTTGTATTTTTCCAGGATGTCACTGGGTTTATGGTAGGAAGCCGCTCCGAACAAGGCGGAATCATCAAAGACGGAGCAAAAATGGTAAATGCAATGGCTAATTCTGTAGTTCCGAAGTTTACTTTTATTGTCGGGAATAGTTATGGTGCCGGAAACTATGCTATGTGCGGCAAAGCGTATGACCCACGATTAATCTACGCATGGCCTACTGCCCAAATGGCTGTTATGAGTGGTGCTGCTGCTGGCAAAACTCTCTTCCAAATACAAGAATCAGCTTTAAAATCCAAAGGTCAGGAAATAACCGAAGAAGAGAAAAATAGTCTTCTCAAATCAATTGAAAATCGCTATAACGAACAACTCAGCCCCTATTATGCCGCAGCGAGATTATGGGTTGATGGAATAATATCACCCGAAGAAACTAGAAAAGTCATTAGCATGGGTATAGAAGCGGCCAACGAAAAGCCTATCCTAGAGCGATATAATGTAGGCGTTATACAGGTTTAATGGTAACAATCGTAAATTCCCCTCACCCAGAAGAGCCGAGGAAATGTGAGGGGAATCTATAATAAATGATAATACGGTACATTTAATGTTGTTTCCAAATTTTGCTAAGTTCTTCAAAATCGGACAAGCACTCTGGATTTCGCATAATATCTACTGAAACCGCTTTCTCTATAGCCATCCCTGAAAAAATCTTCTTGACCGGTAACTCCAGCTTCTTTCCGCTTAACGTGTAGGGGATAGCTGCTACCTGAAAAATATAGTCAGGTACGTGACGTGGACTATACTGCTGCCTAAGTGCTCGCTTAATATCTCCTTTTAATGCATCGCTCAATAGACTATCGTTCAATTGTACAAAAAGTAACATGTCAGAAGATCCATTTTCGTGATCTACACAAACAACCAGACTATCCAAGACTCCTTCGGTTTTATTTAACACATTATAGATTTCTGCTGTACCAATACGTACGCCACCTCGGTTCAACGTGGCATCTGAACGCCCATACATAATGACTCCATCGTGTGATGTAATCTGAATCCAATCACCGTGATTCCACACCCCTGGGTATTTATCAAAGTAACTATTAAAGTATTTTTTATTAGCTGGATCATTCCAAAAATAAATAGGCATGCATGGAATAGGTGCTAAGATAACAAGTTCTCCTACCTCTTTATAAACATTATGACCATCGACATCAAAGGCTTCAATCTTAGCTCCTAATGTGCGGCATTGAATTTCTCCGGCATACACATCGCGCAATGCACAGCCAGAGAGAAAGGCACTGCAAACATCCGTTCCACCACTCAACGAAATAATTTGACTCTTCGGAAACTGTTCATTTAGCCACTCAAAAACGTCAGGTGGAAGCGGTGAACCAGTTGATCCTATTGTTTTGGGCTGATAAGACAGCGACCTTAAATCTTGATCCTGACACGATATGAGATAAGCTGCGCCAACACCAAAGTGATCCACCTTATTTTCCTGCGCAAATTTCCATAAACTAAGTTTATCAGGATAATTTGTTGCTCCGTCATATATACACAATGTATTTCCCATTAAGAGGGCCGAAAGTGCGTAATTCCACATCATCCATCCGGTAGTTGAATACCACATAAAACGTTCGCCATCTTGTACATTTTGATGCAACCCGACTGCTTTCATATGCTCTAGTAGCATGCCTCCAACTCCGTGTGTAATGGCTTTAGGTTTTCCTGTCGTTCCGGAAGAATACAAAATCCATATTGGAGAATCAAAGGGCACTGCTGTGAACTGAAGCTTATGTTGGTTAACATCTTTTCCCATAATCCCTTCCCATATATTGTCATCAATAAAAACGAAGGCCAATAACGAAGGTAA
This sequence comes from Sphingobacterium sp. 2149, assembly GCF_031455655.1. Taxonomy (NCBI): domain Bacteria; kingdom Pseudomonadati; phylum Bacteroidota; class Sphingobacteriia; order Sphingobacteriales; family Sphingobacteriaceae; genus Sphingobacterium; species Sphingobacterium sp. 2149. The sequence continues at coordinate 87,024 of NZ_JAVDTD010000003.1, forward strand.
CTGTTCTGCGAGTTGTTTGATATTTTCAGACTTCTCAAAATGACGACCATTATAGGAATAACTACTGTTAGCGAACAGAACTTTGGGTTCAATCTGCTCAAAACGATCCTGAATACTTGCTTCCCCAAAGTCGGGAGAACAACAGGACCAAACAGCTCCGATGGAATTTGTAGCCAAAAATAATGCGACCGCTTCAATACCATTAATTAGCACACCTGCTACACGATCTCCGCTTTGAACACCTATTTCTTTCAGATAGATCTGAAGCTTGAGCACGATACGTTCTAATTCAAGCCAAGAAACCTCTCTCCTAACTTGCTGTTCCGATTGAAAGATTAACGCCGGACGCTGCTCTGAAGCTTTGCGAAATACGTGTTCGGCATAGTTCAAGGTCGCTCCAGCAAACCACTTTGTACCAATAAAGCTTGTTGAATCTGCAGGCAGCTCGATAATATTTGTAAAATCTGAATGAAACGCCAAATTGAAATAGGTCGCTATACTCTTCCAAAAATTGGATAGATCTGTCGTTGACCACGCCCAAAGTTCCTGATAGGAACTGAAGCACAAACCATACTCCTTTTCAATATATTGTTTAAACTTATTGATCTCAGATTGAGATTTCTGCTCTTCTGTTGGGCTCCAGAGTAATTTCCCCATAATAGTTAGATATAAAACGGTTATATCCAAACATAAATAAATTTACTTGTATGTGCAATTTTAATTATTACCAGTAAACATAAAGAACAACCATATCGCTACTTTAAATACTAGGCTTAGTTTACAACACTTCAATCTGTGTATCCATCTCTAACGGGTGACTAGTACACAATAGTATTCTTCCCTGCTCTACCTCTCGATCTGTTAGTACTTCATTATAATCCATCTTCACCTTTCCTTTAATACACTGCGCAATACAAGTACTACACATGCCGGATTTACAGGAATAAGGTAATTTGATTTTATGTTCCAGAGCTACATCTAAAATAGATTTATTGTAGGGAACTTCAAGATTATAAGTCTCCCCTTGAAAATATAATTTTATAACATAGACGGCTTTGTCGACTTTCTTTTCAGTTTCATCATCATCATCCTCTTCATTTTCAGGCAACAAAAATGTCTCCCTTTTTATCTGATCAAAACCAAATCCCATCCCCAAAAGTGTAAAACGGCATAGATCCATGTAAATCACAGGACCACAGGTATAGAATAGGGCCTCCTCTCTACTTCCAAACAAATGATTTTTGACAATATCATAAATATAATCTCTGTTTAATCTAGCTTTCATCAAGTTTTTACTATCGGAGTAAATCCATATAATTGTTAAACGATCAGGAAATTGATCCGCCCAATGTTCCAATTCCGATCGAAATGGGGTTGATTCCAATGTACTATTGCTATAGACTAATACGACTTTAGATTTAGATTCTGCAACAAGTGCTGTTTTTAAAATAGCATATAATGGTGTGATACCAATTCCTGCGGCAAACAGAAATAGTGTTCGAACCTTTTCCAGTTCAGGTTCATATACAAATAAACCTTGAGGCTCCATGGCATTGACAACATCTCCCTCTACAATAGTATGATGGAGCAATCTAGATATTTCGCCATTTTCGACACGCTTCACAGTGATACTGAGGGGCTCATTATTATCTGGCGAACTATTAAAAGAATAAGAACGACGTACCTCCCGCTCACCAAACACAAAAGAAAGAGTAATGAACTGCCCAGCTTTATAAGGAGGATAGGCTCCTGCTACTGGCTCAAGCTGAAAGGTTATATTATTGTTGGGTTGAGGGATAATTTTTGAGATCCTTAATGTATACATAGCTCAAAATTACATAAAAATCAGAAATTATAAGTGCTTTGATAGAATGGAGACGACCAGAATACCTAAGCTCTACCTAAGCTTATCCAAAAAAATCATTCAAGCATAATGAACAATATATTAGACTGCCACCCCCCGTCAATGCGACATGAATCAGTGTTCTATCAGTGTTCAATCAGTCTTGAGAGCGAATACATTACTTCCTCAAGTTGGTGTAAGCTTCTAAGCACCACGAAAGCGCCTCCATTGTTAAAATACAATCTATACTATATCTCAATCCAAACTATAATGACCATTATTCATCTCTTAACAATGGTACTAATCTCAAAGACTATGGCAAGGGAAAAAGTCGAATTGACAACAATTTTATTGTATTACAATTAACAGACAATTGGAGAACAATAATTGCAAAATTTCACGTTATATTTATATCAAAACTAATCACAATAAGATTATATGCAAACACGCAGAAACTTCCTTCAAAATGCAGCAAAAGCAACACTTGGCATTGCTGTATCTGGATCAATATTACAAGATATTGCTTCCGCGAAAGCAACGGAATTAAATGCCGCTACATTAAAGTTTTCCCAAGTCAAATTACCGTTCACTTATGCCGCTTTGGAGCCTAATATTGATGCGTTGACCATGGAAATCCATTATACAAAGCATCATATAGCATATATTAATGCTATTAATGAAGCTATCCTTGCTGAAAATATCAAAGAAGCATCAGAGGAACAACTTTTAGCAAACATATCCAAGTATTCTCCCAAAGCAAGAAATAATGCGGGTGGGGCTTGGAACCACAATTTCTTTTGGGAAAGTATATCTGATAAACCGAGCGAGCCTTCCGAGAAATTATTGAAGATGATCAATAGCACATTTGGCTCATTAGACAAATTTAAAGAGCTATTTGCGGCTGCAGCAACCTCAAGATTCGGTTCGGGATGGGCATGGTTAATTTTGGATGATTCTGGTAACTTGAAAATTACCTCTACCCCAAATCAAGATAATCCTTTGATGGACGTTGTTGAGGTGACAGGAATTCCTATTTTAGGTCTTGATGTATGGGAACATGCTTATTACTTACACTATCAAAATAAAAGAGCTGATTATATCAAAAATTGGTGGAATATTGTGAACTGGAAAAAAGTTAACGAAAGGTTAGCATAAAGAAAAGCTCGATTAGTACTAATCGAGCTTTTTCATATATCCGTTATAAACAACCTACCCAAACACTTCTTTTAACTTGCTGATCTGAAAATCAACTAATTTTTGAAGGGGGCCAGAAGCGATCATTTTCATCATCATATTCAGCTCCGCATCAATTATAAAGGTTGCTTTTGTCACTGTAGCTGTAACATCTTGCAATTCCCAGCGGAGCGTAACTTCGAAAGGTGCTTTCTCCAAAGGAACCAACTTAATGATGTGATTTTCAATACGATCTTCAACTTTGAGAGCCAGTTTTGCCATATTCTGTATCGTAAATCGAGCTTCGTCCGAAGTAGAAGACCAATTATAAATATTTTCGGGCATCAACTGTTCATGATTGTTGAGGTCTGCCAAAAATTTATACACCTCAGCTACATTTTTATTGATCTCAGTTGTGTTCTTAATAGTCGTCATAACGATAAATTAATGCTTTTTTATTGAAAATTTTCTCCCCAAGCAGCGGGGTTCAAGCGCCACTTCTTCAAGATTTCGATATCCTCTTCCAATACATAACTATTTTCTGCTGCTACCTGAATCAGCGCATCATAATTACATAAGCTAAAATAAGGACACTTTGCTTCCGCAAAATTATCAACTGCTTGCTGTAGCCCATAAGTAAAGATAGATACCAATCCAACAACATTACAGCCAGCCTCACGTAACGCTTTTACCGCAATTAGGCTACTTTTACCCGTCGAAATTAGATCTTCAATTACAACGACACGTTGACCGCTAACCACTTCACCTTCAATTAAATTTTGACGACCATGATCCTTAGCTGAGCTTCTAACATAAGAAAATGGCAGTCCCAAATCCTGTGCTACCAAAACTCCTTGTGGAATACCTGCCGTAGCAACTCCAGAAATCATATCCACTGATCCAAACTCCTCTTGTATAAGCTTAGAAAGCTTCTGACGAATGTATGTACGAATCGACGGATGAGATAAAGTGATACGGTTATCACAGTAAATTGGAGACTTCCAACCTGATGCCCATGTAAAAGGACTTTTAGGTTGCAATTTTATTGCTTTAATTTGCAATAAGGATTCAGCAACTTTTTGTTCAACCTCATTTAAATTATTCATGGCGCAAATTTATAAAATTTATATGAACGAAACCCTGCTAATTTTAGCAGATTTCGTTCCATCGAAAACTAAAAACCCACAAACAATTAGTTTTCAAGAGATTGACCTCCAAAAACTTTTCAAACAATCTGAAATTGATAAGGTTCCAAAAACATATCTCTACATCAACAAAGATTTTGAAACAGTGTTTCAAAACTTAAAAAACAAAATGAAGATTATTAAGGCAGCCGGGGGGCTGGTTAAAAATGGTGATGGAGATTATTTATTTATCTACCGCCTCGGCAAATGGGATCTTCCTAAAGGTAAAGTGGAAGATAATGAAAAAATGCGAGAAGCGGCAGTACGTGAAGTCGAAGAAGAATGTGGTATAAAAATTGACTATTTAGGGAAGAAAATTACTACGTCATATCATACTTATTTTTTGCGTAACGGTGAATTCGTTCTAAAAACAACAAATTGGTATGAAATGGGTGTTAACAAAGTCCCTAAATTAATACCGCAAACAGCGGAAGATATTACAAAGGCAGAGTGGCGTCATGCAGACCAATTTGAAGAAATACGGGCAAATACCTACCCAATTATCGAAAACATTATAAAAAAAGTAAAGTAACTTACCTTTTTTGAGTTTTATTTGACACGAGTAAAAATGTTCATACTTAATTTTATGTTATGGAAAATATAACAGGAAAAAGAGCCTTAATTACAGGAGGAGCTCGAGGATTGGGAAAAGCGATTGCTTTTGCGTTGGCCAAGGAAGGTGTTCATATCGCCATTACAGGAAGAAATGAATCTAGTTTAAAGTTTACCGCTGCTGAGTTGGCTGAGCTGGGTACTGAGGTTACTTATGCTGTTTTTGATGTGTCCGACTATTCAGCCGTACAACAGGAAATTCAGCGACTTACAGAAAGTTTTGGAAAATTTGATATTCTAATTAACAACGCAGGTGTGTCATCTTTTTCCACTGTACTTGACATGGATATTGCTGAATGGACATCTATCATTCATGTCAATCTATTGGGTACATATTTTGTTACAAAAGCAATTCTCCCACAATTGATTGAGAAAAATCAAGGTGATATTGTTATGGTCTCTTCTACTGCTGGATTAAATGGATCGGCAACCACCTCTGCTTATAGTGCTTCAAAATTTGGCGTGATAGGCTTTGCGGATTCCTTAATGCGCGAAGTAAGGAAAAACAATATTCGTGTCTGTACGCTAATGCCAAGTACTTTTGCTTCGGATATGTCCAAAGACCTTGGCCTAACAGATGGCAATCCAGAAAAAGTTCTACAGCCTGAAGATTTCGCAGAGTTGGTCGTAGCCAACTTAAAACTACCTAGACGGGCGATGCTGAAATCGGCTTCTTTATGGTCTACAAATCCGTAATGATCGAAAAAAGATGGGATGGGCTAAATAAAAGCCTTTCAAAGGCTGCTTTTAATGAGGTATTATATGTATTAAGGCAGGAGCGTTCTTTACTCCTGCCTCATTTAAACAAGGAATTATGAGTCAATTATTTTCACCAATAAATATCGGAAATATACTATTAAAAAATCGCCTGGTTGTGTCTCCGATGTGTCAGTACTCGGCAACAGATGGGTTTGCGAATAATTGGCACTTAGTACACTTGGGCCAGTTTGCAGTCGGTGGTGCTGCCGCAATAATACAAGAAGCAACGGCTATTACTGCTGAAGGCCGAATCAGTGAGGGAGACCTTGGTATATGGGACGATCGCCACATCGACAAATTAAAAGAAATAACCACGTTCATCAAAGAAAATGGCTCTGTTCCGGGGATACAGCTAGCGCACGCCGGCCGCAAAGCCAGCAATAATAAACCTTGGATAGGCCGAAAACAACTTTCGCCAACCGATCCTCAGGGCTGGCAAACAGTGGCTCCATCTCCCATCGCTTTCCATGCGGGAGACCATGAACCACAAGAGCTCAGTATTGCCGCTATTGAAATATTGATTGAACAATTCAGAGCAGCAACGAGAAGAGCGATACAAGCCGGTTATGAAATTATTGAACTTCATGCTGCACATGGATACCTGATCCATCAATTTCTTTCCCCATTGAGCAATTTACGGAGGGATAGTTATGGTGGTACATTCGAAAATAGAATCCGTTTTCTTGTTGAAATCGTGAAAAAAGTAAAACAGGAAATAACAACTCAAAATTTATGGATACGTATTTCTGCGACAGATTGGGCTGAGAATGGCTGGGATCTACAACAGTCTATCTCTTTATCAAAACTATTGTACACATTGGGCGTAGATCTCATTGATGTGTCAAGCGGAGGCTTAGTCTCGCATCAAAAAATAGCTATCAAACCTGCATATCAGCTCCCTTTTGCCACAGCGATTAAAGAGAATACTGAGAATAAGGTGGGCACTGTAGGTTTGATCAAAACAGCTATTCAGGCCTCCGAGATCATTGAAAAAAAACAAGCTGACTTAATTTTAATCGCTAGGGGATTTCTTGACGACCCTCACCTTCCTTTACATTTTGCGAAAGAATTAGCTGCTGACATTCCATGGCCTAAACAATATGAAAGAGCAAAATAACTTTCAACATAATATCATATGTTGTTTTACCATATAAAGGCAGAACTGTATAAACAGCTCAAAGCTATAATTATCTATAGATGAAATTAAACCTAAATAAAATACATCATATTGCCATTATATGCAGCAATTATGAGCGTTCAAAAGAATTTTATACCGACGTACTGGGCTTGGAGATTATACAAGAATACTATCGCAAAGAACGCGATTCGTATAAACTGGATCTCAGACTAAATGATCACTATATTATCGAACTGTTCTCTTTTCCTTCGCCACACAAAAGGCTTAGCTTCCCAGAAGCTGCAGGTTTAAGACATCTTGCGTTCGAAGTAGATAATCTCGACTTGGAATTAAATAAGCTTGAAAAAGCAGGAATATCACACGAAGGAATCAGAATAGATGAGCTAACAAATAAACGCTTTACATTCTTTTTTGATCCTGACCAGCTCCCGATTGAATTATATGAAGGGTAAAAACAAAGTGGCATTGATTTTATTTAATCAATGCCGCTTTCTATTTTATACGTATATCACCTCAATGATTACAATTTACGTTTCACTTCAACTTGTTCGTAAGCTTCAACAATGTCTCCCACTTGAATATCATTGAAACGGTCAATATTTAAACCACATTCGTAACCCTGTGAAACTTCTTTCACGTCATCTTTGAAACGCTTCAAAGATGCCAGTTTACCAGTATGGATCACAACACCCTCTCTAATTACACGGATATCATTGTTTCTATTAATTTTACCCTCGCGAACCATACATCCCGCGATGGTACCAACTTTAGAAATTTTGAATGTTTCTCTGATTTCAACCTCAGCAACAATTTTCTCTTCAAATTTCGGAGCTAACATACCTTCCATCGCAGACTTAATTTCATCAATCGCATCATAGATGATCGAATATAAACGTACATCAATTTGCTCGTTCTCAGCTAACTTACGTGCGTTTTGTGTTGGGCGTACTTGGAAACCTATGATGATCGCATCGGAAGCAGAAGCTAACAATACATCCGATTCAGAGATCGCACCCACTGATTTATGAATGATATTAACTTGAATCTCGTCAGTAGACAATTTCAATAATGAATCTGATAATGCTTCGATAGAACCGTCCACATCACCTTTAACGATAATATTAAGTTCTTTGAAGTTACCAATAGCTAAACGACGACCGATTTCATCCAAGGTGATATGCTTAGTAGCACGCATGCCTTGCTCGCGTTGTAACTGAAGACGTTTGTTGGCTACAGTTCTAGCTTCAGACTCGCTTTCAAGAACATAAAGCTTATCCCCTGCTGTCGGCGCTCCTGCCATTCCCAAGATCTGTACTGGAACAGACGGTCCCGCCTCTTTAACACGTTCACCTCTCTCATTAGTCAACGCTTTAACTTTACCGGAATGCGATCCCGCTAAAATAGGATCTCCAACACGTAATGTACCACTTTGTATCAATACCGTTGTCACAATACCACGACCTTTATCCAAAGCTGCTTCAATTACTGAACCAACAGCTCGTTTTTTCGGATCAGCTTTTAGATCTAACATCTCAGCTTCCAATAAAACTTTCTCTAATAATAGGTCGACATTTTCTCCAGTTTTTGCTGAAATCTCTTGCGCCTGAAATTTACCACCCCAGTCTTCAACTAAGATATTCATCGCAGAAAGCTGCTCGCGGATTCTATCAGGATTTGCTCCAGGTTTATCCACTTTAGTAAATGCAAATACGATTGGCACACCTGCCGCTTGCGCGTGGTTGATTGCTTCTTTTGTTTGTGGCATGACAGCATCGTCCGCTGCAATAACGATAATAACAATATCAGTAACTTTGGCACCGCGGGCACGCATAGCCGTAAAAGCTTCGTGACCAGGCGTATCCAAGAATGTTATTTTACGGTCATCTTCCAATTTCACCGCGTATGCACCGATATGTTGGGTGATACCACCGGCCTCACCAGAAGTAACGTTTGCCTTACGAATGTAATCCAGTAATGAAGTTTTACCATGATCGACGTGTCCCATTACCGTTACAATAGGCGCTCTCGAAATCAAGTTTTGTTCAGTATCGGATTCTTCAAGCTCAGCAGTTTCTTCATCCTCAGGTTTGATAAACTCTACCTGATACCCAAATTCATCCGCTACTATTGCTAAAGTTTCAGCATCTAGACGTTGATTAATTGACACAAACATACCCAAACTCATACAAGTTGCAATAATCTGAGTTACTTGAACGTCCATCAAGTTAGCTAATTCGTTTGCAGTTACAAACTCTGTAACACGCAATACTTTCGCCATCATCTCTTGTTCCATTGCAGCTTCTTCTGCATGTTGGGCAACATCATCACGTTTCTGTCGTCTCAATTTGGCGCGCTGCGCAAATTTCCCCGACTTACCTGCACCACTTAGACGAGCAAGTGTTGCTTTGATTTGGTCTTGTATTTCCTTTTCTGTAGGCTCTTCCTTATTCTCAACAGGTCTTCCTTTTCCTCTATTATCAAAACGATTTCCGTATTGCGGTCTGGTCCCTTGCCCTGGTCTGCCTGGGTGTTGGTTATTGCCACCACCTTGCCCTGGCCTACCTTGTTGGTTTCCGGTTTGCCCTTGACGATTGTTAGGATTATTGTTATTACCATGATTCCCACCACGATTACCTTGTTGGTCTCGATTGTTGGGATTATTACCATCACGTGGCCCACGGTTTTGATTATTATTACCATGACCTTGACCCGCATTCGGATTAACTGGACCATTTGGATTCGTACGTTTACGCTTACGTTTCTCGTTGTTGTTTCCAGCATTTGAAGATGAAGCCACAGGTTTGTGGGAAGGTCTCGCTGTTGGCAATTCAATTTTACCAACGACTTTAGGACCTGTCAATCTCTCTGCGCGAGCAGAGAAAATATCATCACCTTGTTTTTTTACAGGCTCCACTATTGGAGTTACTGGTACAGCTTTTGGCGCTGTTTCTTCTTTTTTCTTCTCTTCTACCTTCACAGGTTCAGTTTTTGTCTCTACAACCGGAGTTGCTTTTACTTCAGTTTTATCTACTTCCGGTTTTTGAATCTCCGCTTTGGGCACTATAGCTTCTTGCTTATTCTCAGTAACCTTTGGTTCTTCTTTTTTTGCTTCAACATTAGGCGCTTTCACTTCGGCATCCTTCTTTTCTTCCGCCTTAACTTCTGCTTTTACCTCCGCTGGTGCTTCCTTGATAGTATTAGGCTCTTCCTTAACAGGTTCTTCCTTCTTAACCTTATTTCCGCCTCTACGTAAAGCGTCAAGATCAATTTTACCAACAACCTTCATACCACCTTGGTGTGTAGGTTCCTCTACCTTTTCAGGAGTAGCTTCTTTAGCTGATGGAATTTCTACCGTATTCTTGACCAAGATTTCCTTAGACTCATCACGATCTTCGTTATCCTCATTCTTAGATGATTCCTTAGGAGAAGTGGACGGCGACTCCTCACGACGAATTTTGCCAATAACGATTTGTTTAGCTTCATCTTTCAGTGATTTGTCTCCCTGAAACTCTTTTAACAGCACACCATACATCTCTCCGTTCAATTTAGTGTTAGGCTTTGCTTCTACATCATATCCTTTTTTCACTAAACATTCGACGGCGGTATGTATCCCGATGTTGAGTTCCTTTGCTGCTTTAAGCAAGTTTGTTCCTTTTCCTTCAGTCATCTATAATATAAACTATTTTAATATAATTACAAAAATATGTTTTTTTCCATCCATAAACAATTTATTCCGAATGTTAGATAGAAAAAAATTAATGAGCTGAATTTTATTCAAATTCAGCTTGCAAAATACGTACAATCTCGCGAATTGTATCTTCTTCTAGATCTGTACGTCTCACTAACTCTTCCTCACTAAGAGATAGCACAGACTTCGCTGAATCCAAACCAACACGTTTTAATTCATCGATTACCCAGCTTTCAATCTCATCGCTGAACTCTTCGATATCAACATCCTCATCGAACTCATCATTCTCGCGATAAACGTCAATTTCATATCCAGTCAATTTTCCTGCCAATTTAATATTGTGCCCACCACGTCCAATTGCCAACGAAACTTGATCGGATTTTAGGTATACAGCTGCAGTTTTATTTTCTTCATCAATTTTGATTGAACTAATCCTTGCAGGACTCAGAGCACGAGCGATATACAAGGAATGGTTTGTCGTAAAGTTAATAACGTCGATATTCTCATTACGCAGTTCACGTACGATACCATGAATACGGGACCCTTTCATACCCACACAAGCTCCTACCGGATCAATACGGTCGTCATACGATTCAACAGCAACTTTCGCTCTTTCTCCAGGTTCGCGAACGATTTTTTTGATTGTAATTAAACCATCAAAAATTTCAGGGACCTCCAGTTCAAACAAACGTTGTAAAAACGCTGGTGCGGTACGTGAAATAATAATCTTTGGATTATTATTCATCATATCAACTTTATGCACGACTGCACGTATACCATCGCCCTTTTTGAAGTAGTCGGCAGGAATTTGTTCAGACTTCGGAAGAATTAATTCATTACCATCCTCATCTAATACCAAGATCTCTTTCTTCCAAATCTGATACACTTCACCAATAACCAACTCTCCTTCTCTATCCTTATATTTTTTAAAGACCTCATCTTTTTCTAATTCCAAAACTTTCGACACAAGCGTTTGGCGAGCCGCTAGGATTGCACGGCGACCAAAACTTTCTAAGGTGATCTGCTCAATAAAATCATCACCCACTTCTAAGTCTTCGTCATGTTTTCTAGCTTCAGCTAATTCGATTTCAAGATCATCATCCTCTGAAAATTCATCTTCAACAACGACACGAGTCCTCCAAATCTCCAAATCCCCGTTATCTGGATTCACGATAACATCCACATTTTCATCCGTACCAAAACGACGACGGATCATACTACGAAAAACCTCTTCCAATACTGTGATAACGGTAGGTCTATCGATATTCTTAAACTCCTTAAACTCTTGAAAAGAGTCTATCAGATTGATGTTGCTGTTACTCATTATTATTAAAATGAAATTACCACTTTTGTTGCTTTTATTTGATCAAAAGGAAGTTCTTTTTCTACCTCTTGCGCTTTTTTACCTTTTTCTTTAATCTTCTGAAGAACATTGATCTTCATATCATCCAGCGTCACCAATGTACCTTCAATTTTAGTATTATCGATCAACTTAACCTGAATCGTACGACCTATATTCTTTTGATACTGTCGGATATTCACAAAATTAGCATCGATCCCTGGCGAGGAAACCTCTAAACGATAGGCATTATCAATTACATTTTCTTCTTCCAGATGAAAACCCACATGACGGCTAACCTGAGCACAATCGTCAATATTAATACCATTATCCCCATCCAAAAGAATCTCTAGAATTTTATTTGGATGCATCTTAACGCTGACAATAAATAAGTCATCGCGATCCGCTATTTTCTCTTCTATGAGTTCAACAACTCGTTTCTCTATATGCTGCATTGTTCTTTCTGTAGAAATGCTATTTAATTGAATTAAAAAAAGGGGGCAATACGAGCCCCCTTCCTTTCAGATATGCAAATATAGCACTTTATAAAATAAAAAACAAATATCGCTCAAAATGCTAAAAATATTTCACTACTTTGAATTGTCGACAACTGCATTAATGGTTTTCTGCATTTGTGCCATCATACTCGTCAATGTTTCCATTGTCGGCTCAGGCGTCGGCTCAGGCAGCTGCGTACTTATAAAAGCCTTCGCCTTCCACACTTCAAGGATATCCGACGTCTCAACCCAATAAGGCACATAAGTTTTGTTGTCAGAAACGAGTTTCAAGCCTTTATCCTCTTTAAATTTAAAAGCGATACGTTTATACACCACGCCATCTTCCTTCGACACGACTACGTACGTGCTTCCAGGTTTAATATCATGCCAGTTTTCCACATACTCCGCCACGACAATAGATCCTGACGGCAAAGGCAACATCGAGTCTCCTTTAATTTCAAAAGCGCGAAATGTGCCCTGACCAAACATTGGAAGTGAAAACTTAGGTAATTCTGCGACATACTCCGGATCACCATACCCATTTAAATACCCAGCACTAGCCTTTACAGGCACCAGTTCAATATTCTCACGGTTATCCGTATCTACAGTAACACTTAGCACCCTTAAATTGGATGCATTACTTTTGGGAACTGGCTTCCACTTGTCGTCAATAACATCGTTTGCCAGTTCATCCATAGTCAACCCATAGAATTCAGCAATCTTCTTCAACAACTCATATTTAGGCTCAGCCCTATCTTCCTCATACGCCCCGACAGACGCTCGCTTAATTTCCATGATATCAGCAAATTGTTGCTGTGTAATTTTCTTTCCTTTTCTAAGGAATTTCAGATTGGACGAAATATTTGACATGTTATTTTTTCAAAAAAATATTTTGCAAAAACTAATTTTATTAGTAATATTGTGCCAATAAAATTAGTAAATATATTTTAAACGTCCAAATAATTTAGCATTATGAGCAATTTTATTCTATATATAGTGACAGATAGCAATCGGAAACGCTTCGAAATTGGTCTCAGCACCAACATATTCAATACAGTAAAGAAGCTACAGCAATCCAACAGTTTTATCTTCAATCAAGGCCCAAGCCTAAATAGAATAATCTATACGGAAGATTTTACAAGTTTAGAGACAGCAAACAAAAAGATAGACGAACTACAGCATTTTACAGCCATGCAGATTGAAAGACTCATCCGTAAATCTAATCCAAACTGGAATAATCTTTTCCCGCAGTCACACCGAGATTTTGCCAAAAGTGGCACAAGCTACGCCGCTTAGCAAAAAAAAAGCCACCTGTATAAAAACTAGGCGGCCATTTCATATTTTTGAAGACAAGTATTAAAAGCAGTTATTTAATTCTGAACAGGCCCATCTTCAGACGAGGATAATTTTTCACTTTGCAAACTATCCGCACTACCTTCAGTATTGCTACGCTCAAGTTGATCCGTATTATTGCGTTCAAGTTGACTTTCTTCACCACCCTCTTCTTCCGGCCCGATAAATCCTTCATCAGTAGGTACCTCTAACTGAGTAGAATCCATCTGCTCTGGTTCCGGATCACTGTAACGCGGCGTTTCACATTTGTATGATTTTGTAATTTCAACAGTAGGGCTTGGAAACTTACCCATGGTGTACCCTAAATTTTTATCTTTATAAACGGATTCCAGATAAATTCCAAAAATCGGCAATGCAGTACGAGAACCTTCTCCCGTATGCGAGTTCTTAAAGTGAATGCTCCGCTCGTCACACCCTACCCAAATACCTGTAACCAGATCTTTTGTCACCCCCATATACCAGCCATCTACATATTCAGAAGAAGTACCTGTTTTCCCTCCTATTTCATTTTCCTTTTTAAATAAATCCCACTCCCACAATCCTTGAGACGTACCACCTGGCTCTTCCATCCCACCACGGAGCATATACGTCATTAACCACGCATCTTGCTTATCAACGACCTGTTTACGTTCAGCCTGAAACGTTGCAATCACGTTACCATCATGATCTTCAATCTTAGAAACCAGCAAAGGTGTCACGCGCTCACCATGGTTCATCATTGTTGAGTACCCATTCACCATTTCAAAAACAGAAACATCATTAGGTCCAAGCCCCACGGAAGCAACCGGATTTAATTTACTCGTAATACCACAACGGTGAGCCGCATCAACAACTTTCGAAGGCGTGACCATATCAGTTAACTGAACTGTAACCGAATTGATGGAGCGGGCCATCGCATGCCGCAAAGACATTTCACGATAGGAGAAATTCCAGTCAGCATTTTTCGGTTCCCATATCTCAACAGAATCACCTTTATCAATCTTGATGGTAACAGGCTTATCTGTAATTTTATCACAAGGCGACATTCCCGATTCTAAGGCTGCTAAGTATACGAAAGGCTTAAACGTAGATCCCGCTTGTCGTTTCGCTTGCATCACGTGATCATACTTAAAATATTGATGATTTATTCCACCAATCCATGCTTTAATTTCACCTGAATAGGGATCCATTGACATCATCCCTGCATTCAGCATCATCGCATAATATTTCAAAGAGTCCATTGTAGACATCTCCCTTTCGATCTTGCCTCCATCCTTCCAGTTATAGACTTCCATCTTCTTCTTGTTGTTGAGGAAATAAGAGATACTATCAGGAGTATTGGCGTACTTTTTACTCAAAAAAGCATAATACGGGGTCTTCTTAGCCAAATTATCCAAAAAATTAGGAATAACTTTACCTGACAAATCGCGCCATGGCTCCTGTCCATCCCAAGTATTATTTAAACGTTGCTGCAATTCTACCATTTGCTTGGCGACCGCTTCTTCAGCATGCTTTTGAAGTTTAGAATTTATAGTGGTATAAATTTTCAGCCCGTCAGTGTAGATGTCATAATTATTTTCCTCTGACCATTTCTCCAACCACTTCGCTACAGCAGTACGTAAATAAGAGTCTCCACCAGCATTTATATCTTGACTATTCGTATTCAAAACAATCTTTTCTTTAATCAGACCATCATACTCTTCTTTTTTTAAAAAGCCACTTTTATACATTTGACTTAATACGATATTTTTTCGTACAAATGCATTTTCAGGATTTCGAATTGGATTATACAATGTAGTACCTTTTAGCATCCCTATTAAAACAGCCGCTTGGTTTTGAGTCAACTGATTCGCTCCCTTTGAAAAATATCGTTTTGCAGCCGTTTCAATTCCATAAGCGTTATTACTGAACGAGACAGTATTCAAATACATTTCCAATATCTGGTTTTTGGAGTAACGCTGCTCCAGTTTGTAAGCTGTCATCCACTCCTTAAATTTAGTCACCACTAATCCGGCAACAGGAAGACGTGTCAACAAACCACCCGACTTATTATAGCGAGTACGATAAAGATTTTTAGCTAATTGCTGCGTAATTGTACTTGCACCCCGCTTATCTCCTTTTAAAGTCGATAAAATTCCCGATCCTAATCCAAAAAAGTCAACACCCTTATGACTATAAAAACGTACATCCTCGGTTGCTATCAAAGCATTCGTTACTGTTTTAGGGATACTGTCAAACGGAATTGGATTTCTATCCTCATCGAAATACCGGCCAATTAAAACACTGTCTGCGGTATATAACTCCGTTGAGATATTAACACTAGGCATAACAATATCCTTTTTAGTCGGAGAATAACCGAAAAGCCAAAGAAAATTCAATTGTATAGCACAAACCAATATAATGACAAAGTATATTGCTATAACGAAATAACGAAGAATTCTATTCTTAATACGTTTAAACATAAATGGAAATTTACCTTATATTCAACACATCCGACCAGCAAAAGGTTTTAACCCCGCCTGACATGCCTTTCTATCTATTTTCAGGGGCTAAATATACAACTAAATAAATCGCTGTAATCAACTATTTACATTTTTTAACAATAAATGGTGTACGCAAAACAACCTAAAAATTGAGCATAATTCGATAGGTCTAATTTCCCTTTTTTAGCTGCCTTCCACAAATATTATACCCCTTTTTTATTTATTATCGATTTTATTTTAAAATAATAATGATATTTGTTTAAATTTAGATGTAAAAAAGTCAACTATTAGCATGTTAAAACAAACATTACAACAAAAGCTATTACAGAAATTGTCTCCGCAACAGATACAATTTATAAAATTGTTGCAGGTTCCGACTGTTTCATTAGATGCAAGAATCAAGGAAGAATTAGAGGAAAACCCTGCGTTAGAAGATGGTAGCTTGACTAATATGACCGATCCTATAGAAGAATATCCTGACAAAGATCCCGATGATAATTTTGACAATGAAGATGGATTCGACTCAGACGACTTTAGCTTGGAAGACTATATTCAGGAGGACGATTTCAAAGATTATGGTAACGGCTATGAGTATGGCGATGATGATGATGATCGGAAAGAAATGCCTGTTGCAATCCAGCATTCCTTTTATGAGCAGTTACAACAGCAATTAGACCTGTTGGCTTTAGATGACAAGCACTTTCTAATTGGCCAACAAATTATTGGCAGTCTTGATGACGACGGGTACTTACGCCGTCCTATTATCAATCTTGTAGACGATCTAGCGTTTGGGCAAAACGTAATGACTGAAGAAAATGAAGTACTTGATATGTTGAAAGTCATTCAAGATTTTGAGCCGGCCGGAATTGGCGCCCGGGATTTACAAGAATGTCTTTTGATCCAGCTGCAAAAAAAAGACACTCAAAATCCTACAATTAAACTTGCTATTAAAGTAGTAGCGAACTACCTCGAAGAATTTACCAAAAAGCATTATGATAAATTAGAAAAATCATTGGGTATTTCATCCGAGGATTTAAAAAATGTAGTGAATGAGATCCTAAAACTTAATCCAAAGCCTGGAGACTCTGGCGCGGTCGCTGGTAAACAGCTTCATATTATCCCGGATTTCCATATTAGCAACAATGATGGTATTCTACATTTGACTTTAAATGGCCGAAACGCGCCCGAGCTCCGTATAAGCCGTGATTACCAGCACATGTTCGAGCACTATGAAAAATCGGATCAAAAGGATAAAAAAATGAAAGAAGCTGTACAATTCGTCAAGCAAAAGCTTGACTCAGCAAAATGGTTTATTGATGCCATAAAACAACGTCAGCAAACCTTACTCAAAACAATGAATGCGATCATGGAATACCAATATGATTATTTCCTGACAGGTGATGATCGAAAGCTAAAACCCATGATATTGAAAGATATTGCGGATAGAATTGACATGGATATATCGACAGTATCGCGGGTGGCAAATTCAAAATATGTACAGACAGAATTCGGCACTTTTCTCCTAAAATCATTTTTCTCCGAAGCTATTCAAACAGATTCTGGGGAAGAGGTATCCAACAAAGAGGTTAAAAAAATATTGGAGGAGTGTATTTCAAAAGAAAATAAACGGAAACCGCTAGCTGATGAAAAGCTTACTGAGATCCTGAAAGAAAAAGGCTATAATATTGCACGACGAACAGTAGCAAAATATCGGGAGGCATTGAACATCCCTGTAGCAAGATTACGAAAAGAGCTCTAAGAGCTCTTTTTGTTTTTACCTAAAGACCAAATCCAAATTAAGAATAGTATCTTTGTGCTTGAATTAAATAAGCATTAAAGAATGAGCAAAGTAAAAGTTGGAGTTGTACAGATGAGCTGTACCGCAAGCAAACAAGAGAATCTCGAAAAAGCTATCGCTAAAGTAAAAGAGGCCGCTGCAAAAGGTGCGCAAATTGTGTGTCTGCAAGAACTATTTACCTCTTTATATTTCTGCGATGTAGAAGATTATGACAATTTCGCATTGGCTGAATCCATCCCCGGTCCATCCACCGATGCGCTATCGGCTATCGCCAAGGAAGCTGGAGTCGTCATTATCGCTTCATTATTTGAAAAAAGAGCCGAAGGACTTTACCATAATACAACCGCTGTACTAGATGCGGATGGCTCATATTTAGGAAAATATCGGAAAATGCATATTCCAGATGACCCCGCTTTTTATGAAAAATTCTATTTTACGCCGGGTGATCTAGGCTACAAAGTATTCAAAACACAATTTGGCAAAATAGGAATTTTAATCTGTTGGGATCAATGGTACCCTGAAGCATCTCGGATCACCGCCTTAATGGGCGCTGAAATTTTATTTTATCCTACGGCTATCGGATGGGCAACTGATCAGGACGAAGAAACCAACAAAGATCAATATAACGCATGGCAAACCATACAACGCTCCCATGCAGTTGCTAACGGCGTTCCAGTGGTATCTGTTAACCGGGTTGGATATGAACAAAATGGTGCCATGAAATTCTGGGGCGGAAGTTTCGTAACAAATGGACAGGGGAAATTGCTTTACCTTGCTTCTCATGACAAGGAGGAAATTGAGGTCGTCGAATTAGACTTAAATGAATCGGATTATTTTAGAAAACACTGGCCATTTCTGAGAGATCGAAGAATTGAAACATACTCCCCAATCACCAAACGTTTTATTGACGAAGACTAATATTGCATATACTTGCCATTTCGGTTGCGAAGGTACATAGCTGTGCTGAGTTGAACTGAAATGGCTTTTTTAATCCCCTTAAAATAAGTATGGAACAGAAAAATACATTTATACAGACCTATTTTGACAATTCCCCAAAAAAACAGGGATTCTCATTTCCGCCAGAATGGGCTAAGCAAGAGGCCTTATGGCTGAGCTGGCCACACAAAGAGGAATCGTGGCCTGGAAAAATCGAAACGATATACGAACCTTATTGTCAATTTATTAAAGTCGTATCCGAAGGCCAAAAGGTAAGAATTAACGTCGCTAATGAGGAAATGCAAAATTTTGCTATACAGGCCCTGAAAGACGTGACGACAGATTTTAGCAATATCGAATTCTATTTTAATCCAACCAATGATGCTTGGTGTAGAGACCACGGCCCTGCTTTTATCATTAATCCGTCGACAAATCAAAAAGCAGTTGTTGACTGGGGGTACAACGCGTGGGGTGGTAAATATCCTCCATTTGAACTTGACGATATCGTCCCAACTCGCATTGCCCAAAAATTGGGTCTTCCTTTATTTACCCCTGACATCGTCATGGAGGGAGGATCAGTTGAATTTAATGGTGCAGGAACAATTATGACAACAACGGCGTGCCTGTTGAATAAAAACCGAAATCCGCACTTAACGAAAGAACAAATAGAAATCTATTTAAAAGAGTTTTACGGTCAAGAACAAGTGTTATGGCTTGGTGATGGTATAGTTGGAGACGATACAGACGGCCACATTGATGATATTACACGCTTCGTTAATGAAAATACAGTACTAACTGTTGTAGAAGAAGATCCTTCAGATGAGAATTACCAGATTCTTCAGGAAAATCTGGAAATGCTTCGTTCATTTAAACTCTTAAACGGAGAACCCCTGCATATCATTGAGCTCCCAATGCCGGCCCCTGTTATTTATGATGGTACCAGATTACCCGCTTCTTATGCTAATTTCTACATTGCCAATGATGTTGTTGTTGTGCCAGTCTTCAACGACAAAAACGACCAAAGAGCACTGGACATCATCCAAAGCTGCTTTCCTAAACGTAAAGTCATTGGAATAAATTCGGTCGACATCATTTGGGGACTGGGAAGTTTCCACTGCCTGAGCCAGCAGGAACCAGCGATTATTTAAACGAACTATTCAAAAATAGAAATTCCCCCATAAAGTCATTCAGTTATTGGGGGAATTTTAATTAAAAAATCAGAATGGTCTTGAACTTAATTCTTATTAAACAACAATCACGTTTACACCAGCTTTTTCCAATGATTCTACAAAGCTTGCATTAACCTTATCATCTGTAATTAACATATCAATTTTTTCAAAACCACAAATTCTCCCAAAGCTTCGCCGGCCAAATTTAGAAGAATCTGCAAGCACCACCACTTTTTGAGCAGTATCGATCATAATCCGATTTAATTGTGCTTCCTGGGCGCTTGAAGTTGACACACCATATTCCAAATCGATACCATCCACTCCCAAAAACAATTTACTGCAATAAAAATCTTTTAACAAATTTTCCGCATATTTCCCTGTGACGGAAGTAGATGTCTTGCGAAGCGTCCCTCCCAGCTGCATAATTTCAACAGAAGGATATTTTATTAACTCCATAGCAACATTCAATGCCGAAGTTACTACAGTGATATTGCCTTTTGGAACAATCTGCTTGGCAAGCGACTGCATCGTTGTGCCAGAAGCTATAATGATAGAGTCGTTTTCCTCGATCAGCTCAGCTGCTTTCTTTCCAATCCTACTTTTATCATCCGAACGAAGTTTCTCTTTTTCGAATACAGTACGGTCAGTCGTATATGGATTATATTGTGTCGCCCCGCCATGCGTTCTAAACAACAATCCACTATCTTCCAACAAAGTCAAATCCTTCCGAATAGTTACAGAAGAAACTCCCAATTCTTCACACAGATCAATTACTTGAACTACGCCGACTTCTTTTAATTGTTTTAAGATATATTGATGTCTCTCTACATTTGTCATGGCTTTATATAATAAGCTGTTAAAATAATAATCTATTACTCGGTTTGTTTAAAGGAAATCCTGATGTCTGGAAATGATCCGTGGCTATCGAGAAATTTCAGCGTATAAGACCTTTTAAGTGAATTTAACTTAACTAAATTTACCGCGCAAGAACTAAGGTTAAATTAATCAATTTATTTAATTTTCTCCACCCAGACAATCAAAATTTCTTTTTCATTTTAAAAAAGAAAAATAAGACTAAAACTGCAATGGGTCAGGTAAAACAAATTGATAGTCGAGCTCTTCTTGCAGTAATTCTCCGCTCACTATTTTCTGAGTCGTTTCCGCTGCTTCGAACGCTAGAGGCAAAGCATAACCATATTTTTTTGCAGAAGCAAGAATGACATCTTTTTTCTTAGGATGTAAGGGAGCAACAACATTATAAATGGTATGTTTGAGTGTGCGGTTAGTGGTCGCTTCCAGCAGAGCGACAACATCCTCAATATGAACAAAATTAGCAGGCTGCTCTCCAGTGGTACAGATACGCTCAGAGAAATATTTTGCAAAGACACGATTCTTACCAAATAGGCCGCCTAAACGATAAACAATGGTATTGGCCAATTCCAACATAGACTCTTCAGCCATCAAGAGCTTTGGTGCAAGCTCAGCCCTATTCGTAAAAGATTCATCAAACACCACATCTTTAGAGGGATAAATTCCGGTAGAACTTAAAAACACATGCGCTTGCCAACTAATCCGGCTAAAAAATTGCTTGATATTAGAAAATCTGTTATATAGCATTTCTACGCTATTTTTCTGACTTGCTGGTATACTATTTAACACGAAGTCAAATTGAATGGGTATATCAACCTTTTCCGGAAAGCTTTCTCCATCAAAATCAAGCATAAACGAAAAAATACCCTCAGCTTTTAGCCGATGGTATTTTTCATATGTTGTTGTACTTGCCCAGACTTCATGGTCTTGATGCTTCATGTATACCGCAAAAGACTCTCCAAGCCAACCACATCCTAAAATGAGTATCCTCATATTGCAAACGATTAATAAGCTTTAGCAAAAAGCACACGCCTACTGGAAGGTTTGCCGGTAAATATACAGACCCCTTGCTCTTCCTTTGCATCCAAAGGAATACAACGAATTGTTGCTTTAGTTTCTTCTTTTACACGCTTCTCCGTTTCTGTTGTCCCATCCCAGTGACAGGAGATAAATCCACCTTTACCTTCCAGTACTTCTTTAAATTCTTCATAAGAATTTACTTCCGTATAATGAGACGTTCTGAAATTCAACGCTTTTTGATAGATATTTTCTTGTATTGTATCCAATAACGTACTAATCGCACCGGCTAGGCCCTCTTGAGCAACAGTTTCTTTCGTTTGCGTATCACGACGCGCCAATTCTACTGTACCATTTTGCATATCTCTTGCACCGACAGCGACGCGAACAGGTACTCCCTTTAATTCCCATTCAGCAAATTTAAAACCCGGACGCTGTGTATCGCGATCATCATATTTTACCGAAATATCTTTCACCCTCAGTTCAGTTGTTAACTGATTCACAAATACATCAATTTGCGCCTTTTCTTCCTCAGTCTTAAAAATCGGAACAATCACAACCTGAATCGGGGCCAATTTCGGTGGCAATACCAACCCTTGATCGTCGGAATGAGCCATAATCAATGCGCCCATGAGTCGGGTAGAAACCCCCCACGAAGTTGCCCATACATGTTCTAACTTGCCTTCTTTAGACGTAAATTTCACATCAAATGCCTTGGCAAAGTTTTGGCCAAGAAAATGGGATGTCCCTGCTTGCAATGCTTTACCATCTTGCATCAATGCCTCAATACAATAGGTATCCAATGCCCCCGCAAAACGCTCGTTTTCTGTTTTCCTTCCACGGACAACGGGCACAGCTAAAATCTTTTCTGCAAATTCGGCATACACATCAAGCATACGTTCTGTTTCCGCAATAGCTTCCTCTTTTGTGGCATGTGCAGTATGCCCCTCCTGCCATAAAAACTCAGCTGTACGTAAAAAAAGACGTGTTCGCATTTCCCAACGCACCACGTTTGCCCATTGATTGACCAAAATAGGGAGATCACGATAAGATTCAATCCATCCGCGATAAGTATTCCATATAATCGTTTCTGAAGTTGGACGCACGATCAACTCTTCCTCCAATTTCGCCTCTTCGTCCACGACGATCTTACCTGTACCATCGTTTTTTAACCTATAATGGGTAACCACGGCGCACTCTGTAGCAAAACCTTCCACATGCGCTGCTTCTTTAGAAAAAAACGATTTGGGAATGAATAAAGGGAAATAAGCGTTGCTATGACCAGTCTCTTTAAATCTTTTGTCTAAGATTGCCTGCATTCTTTCCCAGATAGCATATCCGTATGGTTTGATCACCATACATCCTCGTACAGCTGAATTTTCAGCCAGATCAGCTTTGATTACAAGCTCATTATACCATTGCGAATAATCTTCTGCACGACTTGTTATTCCTTTACTCATATGTGATTGATAAATTATTGTAACATTATTACCTTAAATCCCGTCTGTAATTCCAATGCGAAAAGCGTTCAAAAAAAATATTTGTATTTTTGATTCCTTCGATTAAACCACCTCGAGAAATTTGCGTCTAAGATAGTAAATAAGGCTGTATAATCGAAAATAACGATTTAGGATATTATGAAAAAAAATAGATTATTTATCGGAGCACTTGCCATAACAGGAGCGTTCATTTTAGGTTCCTGCGGTACAAGTAGGCAAATTTATGGCGACGATGTCTACGGCAATAATGGGCAAGCGAGACAAAAGGTTTACCAAAGCCCAGATTATTATTACACAGACGCAGATCAATCCGAACAAAACGGACAGTCGCAAGACGGATACTACGAGGATGAATATTCTGATCAGGATTACAATAGTGATTCTTATGAAGATCTTGAATATGCCAATCGTATCAACCGTTTTTATTACGCTAGTCCAGGTATGACCTACTTCGACCCATTTTTTGATCCATGGTATGGTTATGGATTTGGAGGATGGTACGGATACGGTCCATCATTCGGAATGGGATGGGGATGGAACTCTGGATGGGGTTCTTCTTGGTCAATTGGTCTCGGATGGGGATCTAGCTGGGGATGGGGATCGCCATGGTATGGTGGTTACAGACCTTGGGGTGGCTGGTACGGCGGAGGCTACTGGGGATCTGGTTGGTACGGAAATGGTTACTGGGGTGGTGGTTACTGGGGCAACTCAAGACCACGTTATGCTTCAAGTAGATCAGTTTATAGGGACAACTATAACACGCGTAGTTCATCCTCAAGATCCCACACTTCGGGAGGATATGACCGCAATAGCGTAGCTAGAAATTCTGGCGGATACGATCGTACTGGGGTAGCTCGTGATTCTAGAGGCCGTATTACGTCTGTTTCCAACAGGTCAAGAACTTCTGACGGTTCCGTAACACGCAGTTCTTCTTATGATAGATCAGGAAACCGAACAAGAACATCTGATGGTGTATCAAACAGAGCTTACTCAGATGGTACACGCTCAAGAACATCGGATAGAGTGAATGGTTCTTATCAAAATAGTACCAGAAGCACAAATGGTTACTATAATAATGGTTCGAGAACACGAAACAGTTCTGGTGAAGTATCACGGCCAATGAGCCGGTCTGTGGAAACACGCTCAAGCAACCCGAGTTCAACATCACGACCTTCATATACACCACCGACTAGAAGTTATGATAGTGGTTCTTCTCGCTCTAGTGGAGGCTTTTCTGGAGGCGGAAGCTCAAGATCTTCGGGTGGAGGTTTCTCTGGAGGAGGTAGCTCAAGATCAAGCGGAGGACGTACTCGCTAATTAAAGGCATTTTGAATAGTAGCATACACTTCGTTGTGTGCTACTACTTTATTATTGATGATATTTCAGCATATGACAATCAAAAGATTACTTTTTGGAACTGCATTCATTTTAGGTGCAGCAGGGACTACTCAAGCGCAATATACGAAAGATGTACTTCTATTCTCCCAAGGGGACAATGGGGGAACAGCTCGTTTTAAAGCCATGGGAAACGCATCTACCGCATTAGGTGGAGATATAAGTTCGATTACCGGTAACCCAGCGGGTTTGGGGTACTTTAATCAATCTGACGTATCAGTAACAGGCAGATACCTTAACAACAAAAATAAAATCGACTATTTTGGTCAAAATTCAAACAGCAGTAAGAATAATTTCAATCTAGATAATGCGGGTATTGTTTTTCACCTGCCAACCTATCGAAATGGTGGAAATTTAGATAGGGGCTGGTTAAATTTTAATGTGGGTATTGCCTATAACCGCAACAATATCTACAATAATTTATTACAGTATAATGGTGTAAACAACACAAGCTCAATTACGGATGCCTATTCTGACCGGCTATCGTCACCTGGCGGTATGAATGGCTGGGGACAGGAAGTGTATGGTAATTCATTATTATTTGATGTAGATCCTAAAAAGGCAGGATCATATATACCGATCACGGTTGGCGGGACTTACGATGGAAAGAATGGCTTTAATCAAGTCAATTCCATCTTAGAAAAAGGCAGTAAGTCCGAATCTGTTCTGTCGTTTGGTGCAAATTATAGCAACAAACTATATTTGGGAGCTGCTCTAGGATTTACAGCGTTTAGTTATGACAACTCAAGTTGGTTTACTGAATATGGTCAAACAATGACAGCCGACCAATTAAAAGCTATCAACAAAGATTCAGAATTTTTAAAACCAACCAATGCACAGAAGTATGCCATGTTGGATAAAGATTATGAACTGTATGATGATTATGCCCAAGCAACGGATGGTACTGGTGTAGATTTTAAACTTGGGGTCATATACAAGTTCACACCTACTTTCAGCATGGGATTTACGGCGAAATCTCCAACATTTATGAGCATCAGGGATGAATCATATAGTAATTCAGAATTTCGTTATTTCAGACCTAATGAAGATAAGTCATTTAAAGAGTACCGAACCAGCGATGACGCAGGACATAGTTACCTGGAGTACAATATGAATACACCTTATAAATTAGCTGTGGGTGCAAGCCAAATTTTTTCAAGAGGATTGATAACCGCAGATGTGGAGTGGGTGGATTATGCTGCTATGCGTTTTAGAGATGTAGGTAACTACAGCAAAACGTTAGAAAAGAACATGAATCAAAACATCAAAGATACATATCAAGGCGCATTTAATGCCAGAATCGGTGGTGAAGTTTTGTTTGATAATGTCTTCAGTGGAAGAGCTGGCTTTAATTATAGTGGTAACCCTTATAAAAATGCAGATTATACAAATTATACGGCCTCGCTGGGTATCGGCGCAAAACTAGGCCGTGGCATGTATATTGATTTGACGGGAGCTTACAATGCCATCAATTACAAAGAAAGCCCTTATACTATCGACGAAAACTATTGGAATGCTGCAAGCCCCGCTGCAGATATAAAAAACCAACGAACAAATGTTATACTAACAATTGGTTCAAAATTTTAAGATATATTTTTTTTCAAGAAAGTCCAGCGTTGTCTGGACTTTTTTTTGCCACGTCCATTAGCAATTATTTTTGCATTTAACTCATACTTTATCTAAGTTTGTCCCCTTGGATTTAAATCACATGGCAAATCAGGAAATTTCAAAAGCTTTCAATCTCATTTTTACATACCCAATTTGGCGCATAGAAATTGATGCAAAAAATAAATTGATCGCCATAGAAACAAGAAATCCAGAAGATACCTTCCCTTATTTCAACGTCATCACTTTTGAAGGAACTTACGTCCTGCAAGACTTCAAGGCAATCACCAGAGAATGGGTACTTGGTGGAATCCAATGCAAAAAATTAATACTAAAGAAGATTTCCAATAATTCACCGATCGATGCAGGTATACAGGTAATCGATTGCTACAACCCACAGCATCAAGAAACCTGGTTTAATTACGTTTTCATCAGTCTGGTTGATCAAGGATTGCTCATTAGGCCCAAAACGGTAGCGCAGGGCCAACAATTGTTTTTGAATATTCAATCGATGTCAATCGAAAGCAAAAATTTGATTACCATTAAACCTTATACCAGTGAGCTCGTCTATCCAATTATCTATAATGGTGAAATACCCCTATTTTTGAAGGACTTCCCTATTGATGGTGATATCTGGATAAATAGAGTAAATGACTACTTTATTTGGGCTTTCTATGAAAAACAAAAAAATAATCACTATCAAATCAGGTTAGTTCAATCAACAAGAGAAATGTTGACAGAGTCTATCCTTGCGGTTTCGGGACTGGAATTAAAGCTCTTCAACATTTATTTTCTTATTCACGGACAAATATTCCTTTTGACAGATAATAAACGGGAGTTTGTTTCGTATTTAGTATAATTGCAAAATATATGAAAGTTTTATTCGAATTAAAGACATATAAAAAGATAGCTATGCTATCCATCGCAGTAGTAGCTATTCAACAAGTTGAAGCGAAAAATTCAACATCTTTATCTACTTATTCTATTCCCGATTCAATCGGAAATGAGGTGATTAATGGTGAAGAATTCGTACTATTCAAAATTGAAAAAGGAGACAATTACTATCAACTAAGTAAGAAGTATAAAACAACGGTAGGACAATTGACTCAAATAAATGGTAATGGTACGCTAAACCTTGGTCAGATCGTTAAGATTCCGACCGGTCGAAAAGCGAAACCTGTCATTACTAACGACCGTAGCAATCCGGTAGCGCTAAATCCGCGTAATCCGCAGCAGCAAGAAGGTTTTACGGAATACATTGTTGGTGAAAAAGAAACACTTTACGCGATATCCAAAAGGTTTAGTATTTCTGTTGAAGATATCAAAAAAGCGAACAATTTAAAAAATAATATCATTAGCGGTGGAATGAAACTCATGATCCCCAATCAGCCGCTCCCACCGGAAAGACCAAAATTAGTAGAGCCTAAAGGAATCGAAATTGTAAGACCCGACTCCACAGACGATGATAACAAAGAAGAAAATCAAATTTCAACAAACCGTTATGGAATCCGTGAGAAATCAGAACGTGGTATTGGTGTGTGGATTGATGGACTTTCATCTCAAGGCACCAGTAACCTCGCATTACACAAGTCGGCTCCAGTAGGTACCATTCTAAAAATTACTAACCCGATGACGAAAAGCGTTACATACGCAAAAGTAGTGGGCAAATTTAATGATAATGCCGAGAACCAAAATGCAATTGTCGTGTTGTCAAAATCAGCTGCCGCAAGTATAGGAGCATTAGATAAACGCTTCCAAGTGGAAATTGCGTATGGATTACCGCTAGAAAATTAACACAATCAAATAGCTTTTATAGCACAATACAAATGAATAACAAACCGTATGTCATAGGAATTGCCGGTAGTAGTGGCTCTGGGAAGACTTTTTTCTTAAATAGTTTTTTAAAACATTTCAAGCCCAGTGAGGTCACCTTAATTTCCCAAGATGATTATTACATCCCTGCCAATACCAAAACTCAGGAGGAAAATAGGCTCTATAACTTCGATATTCCAACATCAATCGACAGACAAGCTTTTTACAAAGATATCAAAGCACTTTTTAACGGTGAAACAATACATAAGGAAGAATATACCTTTAACAATCCTGCCCTAACACCAAAAATTCTAGAGATTAAACCGGCTCCGATTTTAATTATCGAAGGCTTATTCATTTTCTATTATACAGAAATTAATGATTTAATTAATCATAAGATATTTTTAAGCGCCGATCAAGATATCGCATTGAGACGACGC
This sequence comes from Sphingobacterium sp. 2149, assembly GCF_031455655.1. Taxonomy (NCBI): domain Bacteria; kingdom Pseudomonadati; phylum Bacteroidota; class Sphingobacteriia; order Sphingobacteriales; family Sphingobacteriaceae; genus Sphingobacterium; species Sphingobacterium sp. 2149. Next base: position 115,613 of record NZ_JAVDTD010000003.1, read on the forward strand.
CTACACCGCGATTTGGTTGAAAGGGGCTACTTTGAAGACGATGTGATGTACAAATGGGTGAACCATGTACTCCCATCTTATAACGAGTATCTATTACCCTATCAAGATACTTGCGATCAGGTAATATTCAATAATACCGATGAGCCAGAACCAATATGGGAGATCACCAATCAAATTTCTGAAGAGCTAAAGTTAAAGCTCAATTTGGTATAAAATTACGAAGGAGAAGCTATCAAATAGATTCTCCTTTATTTTTAAAGTATTTGATTTATTGATATCAAGATTTTAAATACCTATCTTTGCGCCACGAAACAAATCCATCATAATGAACCATCCTGTAAAGATTAAAAATGCTTTGGTTTCAGTCTATTATAAAGACGGCCTAGCTCCTTTAGTTGAATTATTAAACAAATACGGTGTTACCTTCTATTCCACTGGCGGAACAGAGACATTTATCAAAGATTTAGGTATAGATGTTGTTCCAGTGGAAGACCTCACGAGCTATCCTTCTATTTTAGGTGGTCGTGTAAAAACTTTGCATCCAAAAGTGTTTGGAGGTATTTTGGCTCGCCGCCCCCTTGAGTCTGATCAACAGCAGCTTGCCCAATACGAGATACCTGAGATCGATTTGGTTATTGTGGATTTGTACCCGTTTGAAGAAACAGTTGCTTCTGGTGCATCCGAACAAGATATTATCGAAAAAATTGATATCGGTGGAATTTCTCTGATCCGTGCCGCGGCTAAGAACTTCAACGATGTTGTAATTATCTCTTCCAAAAATGATTACCAAGCATTGGAAGAAATACTCGCAAATCAAGAAGGTAATACTTCGCTAGAACAACGTAAAGAATTTGCCAAACGCGCATTCAATACATCGTCGCATTACGATACCGCAATCTTCAATTACTTCAATCAAGAAAACCCACTTCAAGTTTTTAAACAATCTGAACAAAAAGCCCAAGTACTGCGCTATGGTGAAAATCCTCACCAAAAAGGCGTTTTCTTTGGCGATTTAGATAACATGTTTGATAAATTAAGCGGCAAAGAATTATCCTATAATAATCTTGTTGACGTTGATGCGGCGGTAGATTTAATTGATGAGTTTATAGAACCTACATTTGCGATTCTAAAACATACAAATGCGTGTGGAGTTGCCTCCAGACCAACGATCAAACAAGCCTGGTTAGACGCATTGGCTTGTGATCCTGTTTCAGCGTTTGGTGGAGTTTTAATAACAAACGGTCAAGTAGATGCTGCAACAGCTGAAGAAATTAATAAATTATTCTTTGAAGTATTGATCGCACCTTCTTATTCGGAGGAAGCTATCGCTATACTTACCGCGAAAAAGAATAGAATTATTCTTGTTCGTAAAGAGGTTACATTACCTAGTCAACAGTTCAAAACATTGTTGAACGGCGTTATTCTACAAGATAAAGACAAAACAATTGAAAATGCAGAGCAAATGGTTACTGTAACGAAAGTAGAACCTACTGACGAACAACTTCAAGACCTATACTTTGCGAACAAAATCGTTAAACATACCAAGTCAAATACAATCGTGTTTGCCAAAAATGGCACTTTATTAGCGTCAGGAGTAGGTCAAACATCTCGTGTAGACGCATTAAAACAAGCTATCGAGAAAGCTGTTTCTTTCGGTTTTGATCTCAAAGGCTGTGCGATGGCATCAGATGCTTTCTTCCCTTTCCCTGATTGCGTTGAAATCGCTTCGAAAGCAGGTATTGCAACCGTATTGCAACCCGGCGGTTCAATCAAGGATCAGTTGTCGATAGATATGGCCAATGAAAAAGGAATTTCAATGGTGACAACGGGGGTTAGACACTTTAAGCACTAAGCAGTCTTCAACCATTAATAAAAAAGCTACTTTTTACAAAGTAGCTTTTTTATTAATGGTTTATTTCAAAGTTCAATCTTTCGAGCTTATAACGCTCTATCTCCTCCGACAGCTTACGGATGGCATAAGCTACAATAGCAACATCATCTATCCAGCCGCCGACAGCAATAAAATCAGGGATGGCATCTATCGGAGAAATCACATAAATGATCGTTCCGATGATGATGGATAGATTCCAGTTGTTCATCTTAAACTTACCTGTGATTGCGTCTTTACACATCGCGATCAGCAATTTAAATTCGCCAACATAGCTACCTAGGTTTTTTGCCTTGGATTCCGCCTGTGATAACTCCGCCTCCGTAATTTTACGTTGTCTAAAGCGCTCAAACATACCTGTTGCAATCTTCTTAATTCTACTGTTCATAATCCAAAATTAGGATTACTAGATTAATAATCCAAATTCCTACGTTTCAGCGGATTCACACTCAATAAGGATCACTAATCAGGACGACCAACTATTTGCACTACAGTGAAAATATGATACGACAAACATTTACTGTCAAGCTGCTATACGAACTATTTTACACTTGGAATAGCCGAAGCACGCTGGATTAAATAACAACTACACACAAATTTATTATTTTTATAGCTAGCTGTAGCAAACTATCTTTAATGTGCGTATAATAGACAACACAAGCGCAATGTGTTTTATACAACAAAAGATTTAATGTTACACAGTTATGAAAAACTATAGATTATTCAATTTTATCTCCATCGTTCTAGCGACATTCTTACTTTCAAGCTGTCTGAAAGATAATGATGACCAAAAAATTCCTATGGCGCTCTTTACCATGGTTAATGGTTACAGCGACGCTAATGCTGTCGTCTATTATGCGGATGGCGGGGCTTTACAAAACCCCAATTATCCTATGGAATTCAAAAGCTATAGGCCAATCGTTGGACTATTCACCGGAGCTCGAAAAATAGCTGTTTCCTCCGAATATAACAGTATCTTGACAGATACAACAATTACTGTAAAAGACAGTACGATATATACATCCTTTCTATTTGGAACAAAATCAAAACCGGTACAGATAATCACGACCGACAGAATCAACAAGGAAATTAAAAACACCGAATCCGGTTTACGTTTCTTTAATCTTGCGGAGGGAACAGATCAGGTCACCCTTCAGATCGGCAGTGAGACCTCCCCGTCAGAATGGACAAATAGAGCTAAAGAAACACAGAACTCAGCAAACGCGCATCAGGGATTTATTGCCCAAAAAAGTGGAACATTCACTGTCACAGCACGTGATAAAGCAGGGAAAACAATCGCGACCCGGAGCGAAATTAAATTGGCTGAAGGCTATTATTATTCTTTAATACTCATCGGTAAGGCAAATGATCAAAACAAACCATTATATATTGGTTTAGTAGCTCAAGCTGCAAATTAAAATACCCATATCTATACACTTTTTATAACGGCGGCCATCATGTACATGTGATGGCCGCTCGCTTTTTATTTCTTGAATATACTTCTCAGCTATTAAGGATTTTCTTTAGGTGCCACTTTAGAAATAACATAAATATCCTCATTATCTTTTTTCATCTTATACTTCTCACGGGCAATACGCTGTACTTCTTGCGGGTTGGAACGAATATCGTTAATTGTTTTAATGATTGCCGCATTTTCCTTAAGGTAGAAAGAGCGCTCACTCTCTAGGTTCGCTTTCTGTTTTTGATAACTATACTGTGTGGCAAAGTCATTTCTATCAAAAAATAACATCCACACCAAAAAAGCCAAAGCGGCTAACAAATACTTATTTCTTATTAAATACCACAATCGTTGCATAAGGCAAAAATACTATTTAGCTTTTATACTCAAGATTTTTTCTTCACAAGTTGGCCATCTTTGATTAAATATATGGAATATTATAGGCAAATTCATCATATCCCTAGAATAATCTTATCTTTAACAGTTCAAAAACGATCATTTCAAGGGAATATCCATTTTAAAACTACACCCGATTTTAAAATAGAAAGGTATATTCGATGGGATGATTAAAGAATAAATCATTGACATATGAAATACTATCTTATAGCAGGCGAAACTTCAGGAGACTTACACGGTGCAAACCTTATTAAAGCATTAAAAATTGAAGATCCCGATGCAACTTTTCAAATTGTTGGAGGAAATCTAATGCAGGAAGAGGCTGGAAAAAAACCATTAATTCATACATCGCAAATGGCTTTTATGGGCTTTATAGAAGTTATAAAAAATCTGCCAAAGATATCAAGGAACCTCAAACAAGTTAAAAATGATCTATTAAAAGAAAAACCAGATACTGTCATTCTGATAGATTTCCCTGGCTTCAATTTGAAAATTGCTGATTTTGCGAAAAAACATGGAATTAAAACCTGCTATTATATTTCCCCTAAAGTATGGGCCTGGAATCAAGGCCGTGTAAAGAAAATCAAACGGATTGTCGATCACATGTTTTGCATTCTGCCTTTTGAGGTGGATTTTTACAAAAAATGGCGCATGCCCGTAGATTATGTTGGAAACCCACTATTAGACGCGATTTCAACCTACCAATTCAACCCCAATTTCAGAGCAGAAAATGGTTTTTCAGAAAAACCACTCATCGCCCTCTTGCCGGGAAGCCGGGAAATGGAAATTACTAATATTCTGCCTATCATGGCCGAACTTCCGTTCTTTTTTCCTGTTCATCAATTTGTAATTGCAGGTGCTCCCAATTTTGATGAAGCGTTCTACAAGCAGTTTTTTAAAGGTATCGATATTCCCATAGTTTTCAATCAAACCTACGATATTCTCAATAACGCGGAAGTCGCAGTCGTTACGAGTGGAACTGCTACGCTCGAAACAGGTATTTTGAAAGTACCCCAGGTAGTCGTCTATAAAGCTAACCCAATATCGGTATGGATAGCTAAACTAGTTGTCAAAGTCAAATTTATCTCGCTCGTAAATCTAATCAATAACTTTCTATCAGTAAGGGAATTGATTCAAGACGACTGCACAGCGTATGATATTTCCTATGAAGTAGGTGAATTGATCAATAACAAAATGCATCGCGCAAGTGTGATGGAAAACTACGATATCCTTGCTGAAAAACTGGGTTCTCCTGGGGCTTCAGAGAAAACGGCCAAATTGATTGTAAAATATCTCGCTAAAATTTAAACTCTTTTCCCTTTCATTTGTCAAACTATCAGTAGTCACTATTAATTAAAAGGGTTATGAAATGTAAAATTATTCTAGGCTTTTTTCTTTGTTTTGCAATGACCTTAACAGGTAAAGCACAGGAAGTACAACATATTTCTAAATTAGAAATTGGTAAAAAGGCAAAAAAAAATATAGATAATAGAGATTCTACTGTCGCTATACACATCGATACCTTGATCATGAAGGATAATTCTACTTTTTCTTTCTATGGTAAGAAAAATGTTAAGCTCACCATTGGTTATGCTGAAATTGGAAACAAAGCAACTATCCATGGAACAGATGGGAAGAATAACGGAACTAATTTTGACATCAGTGCTAATTTTCAAAAATTAGGGTCCCTATATATCATTGCAAAAGGAGATGACGCTTTCAATGGAACCAAAACTTTTCCGAACGGAAATGGAGGAAAAGTTAAAGTCACTTTAACAAACGGAAGTATTAAACCTCAAACAACGGACAAGAAAGCGACAAATTATATTTATGCAGATGTAGTAGCAGGTGGACGTGCCGTCAATGCAAATTCGGACTTAAGAAATATTTACGACCGGATTAAAACCGCCCCCACCGGATTAAGAGGACTGCCTCAAGGGCAAATTTTCTCTGGGAGCCCCGGAACAGAAGGAACATTTGAACTAATTTCAACCCAATAACACTAAAGTTAAAATCATAAAAAAGCCGTATTCTTTTTTAAATACGGCTTTTTTTACATATATAATCCCTATCCTACTGCCTACACCCTCTTGTTTTAAGCTCATAGGCCAATACCAGCCGCGTCATCCGATCATATCGGGCTATTCCTTCCTGCTGATTATTGTGTTTTAGGTATTGGTTATAAAACAATCCCATTACATCGTCGACCCACCCAGTATATTGACTCCAAAATTGTCTTTCTCCTGCTAAGTCTCTCAACACCTTTACACTTAATCGCCCTTTAAAATCTTTCCATAACTCAGGATACATGCCCTGAAGCTCACGCAACATATATAGGGAGGTCTGTAGATAGGCCGAATACCGGTAAAAGTTTTGAGGATGATTCTGTAAGCGCACGAAAGCAATAAAATTTGCCTCATCTTCAAAACCGATGCCTTGCTGGTGAGCAAGTTCATGCACAGTAGTAAATGGTAAAAAAGTTGCTGGCATGGCTTTATTCACTTGAGCTTCGTGGGTAAATGGATTAAAATAGCCCGACACACCAAAAAAAGAAACCATACGGCTATTAATCGGTGATTTTGCGCCAATTTGATCTGTTGATAAAAAATCCGCAAACGTTGTATCGTTTTTGACCCATCTTGTCAACTCTTTTTGAATAAACTCTTTACGCTCTTCCCATTGCGATGGATTTACATGTTCACGCAAGGTATTTGTACTATCCAAAAAATCATTCAATACCATTAGATAATCCGCTAGTCTTAAGCTATCGACTTGTAGATGTACATTTGTACTGATTGGCTGACGGTAATAGTTGAGCCCCCAAGATAGGTAAAAGAAACAATAGAGTCCGAATAACAAATTGATCATGGACAATACTAATCGAACAAATCTTTTCCATCTTCTTTTCCATATGTTTCCAATTAATTTCGCAGCTAAATAGAGAAAAAACACAACAACTGCAACATAAAAGAGATCGCCTAGACTAAAGGGAATATAACCAAACACAAACCTCGAAACATTACTATAAAAACGATAAAATCCCTGTGCATAAAAGACCTCAATCCATTGGCTGTTTTTCTCGGTCACGGAGAAAAATAAAGTCCCAATAAATAGAGCAAAAAAAGTAAAAACCGCTATTTTATCCCGCTTTTCCATTCAATAATTTTTAAAACGATTAACTTTCGTTCTCAAAATAAACCTTATAGAAATTCATACCCTTATCCTCATCATAACCTTTTTCCAGATATTCACGTTTACCATGAACATAGATATGAAAATTCTTATCAAGCTTTAAAACAGACTTGTAAGAAGATTCCATTTTTTTTACGGCTTTGTCTGCTATTTCAAAATTTGCCTGAAACGGCGTGTCAAATTCATCCTCAAAACCAGCTTTAAAATCTTGGAATAAAGCAATTGCCCGTGGATTCCCTAACACTTCCTCCTCAAACTCTTCTTGTACAAATGTTTCCTTTTCCTTAAAATAGTTCATGGATTTATTTAACAGATCAATCTTGTCCGCTTTTTCCAATTCAAAAGTCTCATCCAATTTTTCCTCCACAAAATTCTTATAAACTTTCAGATAATTGCCGGTTTGATTAAAGTTATCATTGCGCACGCGCAGTTGAAGAAAATCATCTTTCCAGTAAACCGCTTCCTGCTGCCTATTCGTCTGGTCAAGCACCAATACCTTATATCCTTCTTCCTCTTCTACGTTGATAATAATACAGCCTTTATCCAGTTTATTAATATTAATTGCTTCTTGTTCATACTCCAACAGAAATGCACCTTGTTCTGGATATACTTTCAGATAAGTTTCCTTGTTCTCCGATTTGAATATACCGATGGCATCATGCTCTTCCCCTTCGATCTGAACGTTCTTCAACGCTACGACATACACCTCTCCTGCTTTAATTTTAGGATGATTGGAAACTTCATACAGGTGTTTTGAAATTTGTTGGGAAAAATCATGAAATGGAAGCTGATTCTTGAAATACTGTCTTACAAAATAGAAAATCTCATTCAGCTCTAATTCTTCATTGGGATGATACAGACGATATACCTCGTTCACCTTTGCAAAGGGACTCATAAAATATTGCATCAGTAGCCCAGGTAGCACTTCATCTTCCGCAAGAGAAACGGGGGCATCTGACAAAATATAAAATTCATCCTGGGCCTTATTGCCCACGCGATGAATAGATAACGCTTCAAAAGTTGCATCTTGGTGAAAAAACATATTTTTATCTTATAAATTATATAAATCTATTGCTATTTTAAAAGTCTGACAATGTGCATTGACAATATCTTTAATTTCGGGAGAATAGCCTCCTCCCATGCTTACCTGAATAGGGATGCGATTTTTATGGCATATCTCAAAGACCAGTTCGTCTCTGCGACGACAGGTGCTAATACTTAAATTTAACTTCCCTAGCTTATCTGTTTCTAAAATGTCTACCCCAGCTTGGTAGAAAACAAAGTCAGGCTCAAATTTCCTGAATATATCCGCTAAGTTATCTTCCAATAAACCAAGATATTCTGCATCCGAGATATCATCCGATAAACCTATATCTAGATGCGATCGCTGTTTGATAAAGGGATAATTTTTCTCGCCATGCATCGAAAATGTAAATACCTGCTGATGTCCTTTAAAAATATGCGCAGTACCATTACCTTGATGTACATCCAGATCAATGATCAGGATACGACTGGCATATTGCTGCTTCAGTAGGTACCCAGCTGCGGTTGCCTGATCATTTATCAAACAAAAGCCTTCACCAAAATCATAACCAGCATGATGGGTTCCTCCGGCAATATTAAATGCTACCCCATACGCCCGTGCATAGTTTGCACTTTGGATTGTCCCATCGAGAATATAGCGTTCCCTGTCAATAAGACTTTGGCTCAATGGAAAACCTATTCTACGGACCATTTTGGAATCCAGTGTAAGCTCAAATAACTGCCTTACATATACCGGATCATGCACCAGACAACAGGATTCAAAGCTCGCAAGTTCAGGACTGAAAAAATTAGACTCATCCGCTATCCCTTCATGTTTTAACTGTAGAGGAATGAGCTCATACTTCAACATCGGAAAACGATGCCCTTCTTTTAGGGGGTGTACAAATTCTGGACGAAAAGCTATCTTAAGCACCTTAAATCTTATATTACTCATGCGAATATAAGAAATCTAAATACATAACCCGTACCAATTTATTTCAACAATATCGATTGGATCTTTGGAGTTATATGAGAAAAAGGGCATCTTTGAGAAAGAACAACCGGCAAGCCAATGTTATTACACCATAACAGCATACTTGTACTCGATCATAAATTTTTATTATTGAAAATAAATGGAAACAACTAATTTGCCCCAATTGTCTGCCATGGAACAACGTGTGCTAGGCTCACTAATCGAAAAATCGAGAGTTACCCCTGAATATTACCCAATGACCATCAACAGCTTACAAGCTGCTTGTAATCAAAAAACTTCCCGTAAGCCAGTTGTACAGTATACAGAAGAGGATATTGTTGCTACGCTGGATGTATTGAAGAAAAAGGGCTTAATCGCTACTGTTATAGGTGGCGGGTCACGTGTCACGAAGTATAAACACAATTTTGCCATCCAGTTTCCACTCGTGCCTTCTGAATTATCCATTATTTGTTTATTGCTTCTTAGGGGACCAATGACCGCAGGTGAAATCAACTCAAACTCCGGAAGATTGTATGAATTTGAGTCATTGAGCGAAATCAATGCACAATTGGAAAAATTAGCCCAAGAAGGTTACATTAAATCTTTACCGAAACAGATGGGACATAAAGAAGTCCGTTATATTCATTTATTGGGAGAAATCAATCTTGAAGTTTACGAAACTAGCGGTACCGTGGGCAGCTCCCCAAATGACCAGGTCTTACTAGATCGAGTAGCTCAATTGGAGGAAGAAGTGGCAGCGTTGAAACAGAAGTTTCAGGATCTTTGGGATGAATTACATTAAATACCCATGTTGCAAACAATAGATTCAAAAAAAGAATTACCGAAAGCAACCTTGTGGCTTATGACCATCGCCACTGGTTTGGTTGTCGCCAACAATTATTACAATCAGCCCTTACTAGGATTGATTGCCAAAGACCTCCATGTTGATGAGGCTACGGTTAGCAATTCAGCTATGTTGACTCAGATCGGGTATGCATTTGGTCTCTTACTGATTGTTCCTTTAGGAGACATGTTTAAACGCAAAAAAATGATCTTGATCGACTTCGTTTTTATTATCTTTTCCTTAATAGGTATGGCTATTTCCACCTCAATTCTATCGATTTTAATATTCAGCTTTTTGATAGGTTTTACGTCCGTTATTCCTCAGGTTTTTGTTCCTATGGCTGCGGAACTTGCGCAGAAAGAAAAGCAGGCTTCGGCCATAGGAATGGTCATGTCGGGTCTGCTGATCGGTATATTACTTTCGCGGGTTTTAAGCGGATTTATCGGGTCTTATTTCGGATGGCGTGAAATGTACTGTATCGCCGCAGTGATCATGATCGTTACGGCCATAGCCATAGCCATCAGGTTACCTGAAGTGATGCCTAATTTTAAAGGTACCTATAGCGAATTGATGCGTTCGGTCTGGGACTTTGCAAAGAAACAGCCCGTACTGCAATTAGCGGCATTCCGTGGAGCCATGGGCTTTGGCGCTTTTTCTGCATTCTTCACAACACTTGTGTTCCACCTTGCGGCCCCACCTTTCTTTGATGGCCCGGCAACCGCCGGAGCATTTGGCCTCGTAGGCGCATGCGGCGCACTAGCCGCTGCTTTCGTCAATAGACTGACTGTATACATGAGCAAAGCAAAAATTATCCTGTACGCTATTCTATTAATGTTGTTTAGCTGGTTGTTATTTGCCCTCTTTGGTAATTATCATTGGGGACTGATCTTCGGCGTTATTTTGATTGACCTTGGCCTACAATCCATGCACATCCTAAACCAAAGTGATTTCTATGCACTAAACCTTGGCGCCAATAACCGACTTAACACGGTATACATGGTCAGCTATTTTATTGGCGGATCAACAGGCACCTTTTTTGCTGCACAGGCATGGCAACACTTTCAATGGCCAGGCGTTATTTTCGTAGGTACATGCTATACGCTTTTGGCCCTGTTGGCTCATGTATTATTTGATTATAAATTAAGAAAAAACTGATATGAAATTCGGCCAAGTAGAACATCCTGAGGAAATCGACTTTACCCTTCCCCCAACTCCACCAGAAACATTAAACCTATTGCAGCATTTCAAAAATGACAAGCCTTTCGAGGTATATGTAGGTTGTGCAAAATGGAATAAACAGGATTTAAAGGGTTTTTACCCGAGAGGTACAAAAGATGAACTTGCGTATTACTCCACACAATTTAACAGCATCGAACTCAATGCTACATTCTACAATTCGCCTAGCATAGATCAGGTGGAGACCTGGAAACATAAAACACCTGCTAACTTCAAGTTCTTTCCAAAGATTCCACAATCTATCAGTCATTTCAGCCGATTGTTAAACACTGCTGATAAGGTGAAACTTTTTACAGACGCTATCGTTCATTTCGATGAAAAACTGGGTATGGCCTTTCTACAGATGCATGACAATTATAACCCAAAGGATATGGCCCGTTTAAAACTATTCTTACATGACTGGCCTACAGAAGTTCCTCTGGCATTGGAAGTGCGAAATAAAGAGTGGTTTTCAAAATCCGATGTCACAAAAGAACTATATGCTCTGTTGGAAGAGACCAATGTGACTAATATTCTGGTCGATACTGCAGGCCGACGAGATATGTTGCATATGCATCTAACCACGCCTACTGCTTTTATCCGTTATGTTGGTGCCAACCACGCGTCAGATTATGATAGACTGGATCAATGGATCGATGTGTTGAAGTTGTGGCGAGAAAATGGCCTACAAAAACTGTACTTCTTTATTCACCAAAACATTGAGGTGGAATCCCCCCTACTGGCGACACATTTTATCAAAAAACTGAACACAACATTAAACTTGGATCTGACTCATCCAAATAAAAATACCCCCAATACCTTGTTTTAATAAAGACAAAGCACGAGCGTAAATGAGTTGACAATCGAGAAAATCGTTGGAAAATTCATCACTACAAAAAAGCCGAAGTAGCATATACTTCGGCTTTAATATTTAAAAACAAGCTTTTGCTTACTTTTTAGCGTATTTAAAGTTTTTACCGATAAAACGGGCATTACCACCCAATTCTTCTTCGATACGCAACAATTGATTGTATTTAGCCATACGATCAGAACGGGAAGCAGAACCTGTTTTGATCTGACCACAGTTTAACGCTACAGCTAAGTCAGCGATAGTAGCATCTTCAGTCTCTCCAGAACGGTGCGACATGACAGAAGTATATCCAGAATTTTGCGCTAAAGTCACTGCGTTGATCGTTTCAGTCAATGAACCAATTTGATTTACTTTTACCAAAATAGAGTTTGCAGTATGCGTATCTATACCTTGTTGAAGACGCTTTGTGTTTGTTACAAAAAGATCATCACCAACCAATTGAACATGGTCACCGATTTTGTCTGTCAATGTTTTCCATCCTGCCCAATCATCTTCAGCCATACCATCTTCAATAGAGATAATTGGGTATTTTGCTGTCAATTCTGCTAAATAGCTCGCTTGTTCTTCGCTCGAACGTACAGCACCTTTATCCCCTTCAAACTTGGCATAATCGTATTTACCGTCTTTGTAGAATTCAGAAGAAGCACAATCCAATGCTAAACAAATGTCTTGACCTGGTTTGTAACCAGCAATCTCAATCGCTTTGAGCACGGTTTCAATAGCATCTTCAGTACCTTCAAAAGTTGGTGCAAAACCACCTTCGTCACCTACAGCTGTTGAAAGACCTCTGTCATGCAATATTTTTTTCAACGTATGGAAAACCTCAGTACCCCAACGCAAAGCTTCAGAGAACGAAGGAGCACCAACAGGCATAATCATAAATTCCTGAAATGCGATAGGCGCGTCAGAGTGAGAACCACCATTGATAATATTCATCATCGGGATAGGCAACGTATTTGCATTTACACCACCAATATAACGGTATAATGGTTGGCGTGACTCTTGGGCTGCAGCCTTTGCCACCGCTAATGACACACCCAAAATAGCATTTGCACCCAAATTACCTTTATTTTCGCTACCGTCTAAATCAATCATGATTTTATCGATGGCATTTTGTTCGAAAACATCTACACCTTCTAAAGCTTTAGCAATTGTAGTATTTACATTCTCAACAGCTTTCAAAACACCTTTTCCCAAATATGTTGACTTGTCGCCATCGCGCAATTCAACTGCTTCGTGAACACCTGTTGAAGCACCTGAAGGTACAGCTGCACGACCAACAAAACCATTTTGTGTAGTAACATCTACTTCGATTGTAGGGTTACCGCGCGAATCCAAAATTTGACGCGCATGAACATCGATAATTAAACTCATCTCTTTATTAGACTATAATTTATTTTCATTACTTAGTGTAGATAAGACACACTCTCATCTACAGACATTTTTCACAACCAAATATAACAAAAAATGTATTTATTCCCCTATTTATTCTGAATAAAATGTGCGTATTCTGAATAATTGGTATGGTGGCTTCAATAAAAAACCCTTCAAAATATGAAGGGTTTTTATATAATATTATACGTTTTAGTTTTTGATCAGTGCTACAAAATCATCAAACAAATAACGTGAGTCATGAGGACCTGGTGATGATTCGGGGTGATATTGCACCGAGAATGCTTTTTGCCCTTTGATACGGATTCCCTCAATAGACTGATCGTTCAAATTAACATGTGTTACCTCAACGCAATCAGAATTTTCAATGTCTTCAGCTACAACCCCAAAACCATGGTTTTGCGACGTAATTTCACAACGATTAGCAATGATATTCTTCACTGGGTGATTGATCCCACGGTGCCCATTATGCAATTTACTGGTGCGGATACCATTTGCCAATGCGAGGATCTGATGACCTAAACAAATGCCGAACATTGGTTTATTCGCGTTCAAAATAGCTTTTACTGTCTCGATAGCGTAATCCATCGGAGCTGGATCACCAGGACCATTGGAAATAAAGTAGCCGTCAGGATTCCATTGTTCCATTTCTTCGAATGTCGTCTTCGCAGGAAATACCTTCGTATATACATCGCGAGCTTCAAAATTCCGCAAGATATTTTTCTTGATTCCCAAGTCCAAAACCGCTACTCGCAACGAAGCATTTTCATTACCGAAGAAATAAGGTTCTGCTGTCGTTACTTTTGAAGACAGCTCGAGTCCATCCATTGAAGGAACTTCCGCCAATTGACGCTTTAATGCTTCCACATCCAATGTTTCGGAAGAAATAATTGCATTCATTGCTCCTTTATCACGTATATGTCTTACCAAAGAACGCGTATCCACATCAGAAATACCAACTAAATTCCCCTCTTCAAAATAGCTTTGGATAGATTCATCAGCCATTTTACGACTATAGTTGATGTTGTAATTCTTACAAACTAATCCCGCAATCTGAATGTGATTTGATTCGGTATCGTCCTCATCAATACCATAGTTACCAATATGGGCATTGGTCGTTACCATGATTTGTCCAAAATAAGATGGATCTGTAAAAATCTCTTGATAACCGGTTGTCCCTGTGTTGAAACAGATTTCCCCAGTAGTCGTACCAATTTTACCAGCGGCTTTACCGTGATAAACTGTACCATCTTCTAAAACTAAAATTGCAGGCAATTTGCTGTAGTTGGTCATTATCGATGTAATATTATAAAATGTGTATCCTTACTTTTATGAATTTTAAAGCCTTCTTGATTGGATATAAAAAAAGCCCTCAAATGGGCTAAATATCAATTAACAATGCATCATCACGATTGACAAACCGTTTCCTAAGGCACCTACCAATAAAGTCTTTTCTTTAATTTTCACGGGAGACAAAGTTAAGACTTATCGCTTAAAAGTGAAAACATTTTTCATTTTTTTATTTCACCTTGATTCCAACTGCCAAAAACGAATAAAGTCTCTCAAAGTCAGCGCAGTCAACACCGGCACAATCAAGTAAATCAATGGATTTTCTAACCACGCCTCTTGCCACCGCAAGTGCAACAACGCAATAAAAGCATGCGTAAGGCCACAGCCCGGACAGTTATATCCACTTATCGCCTTCCACACACAGGGGATAAGAATGTGTATATCTGCCAAAAGGTGCAAGCCAATGGCGATCCCGAAATACCCGATGATCAGCGAGTATATCCAATGATGTTTTAGGTATTTCAGGAAAAACATAATCATTAATTGTTGATCGGACTTTTGATATAATTGCCGTCCGCATCCCTATATTTTCCGACAATAATCATAATCAAATCGATCAGATACCAAATACCACAGCCGCCCAAAGTGACCAACTGAATAACTGCCGTACCAATTTGTCCCAAATAAAACCGATGCGCACCAAATGGTCCCAAAAAGATACAAAACAACAGGGCCGGCAACCATCTATCGTCCTGAAACGTACTATTTTGTTGTTGAAAGGGCTGGTTAGCATAAAATATCGGCTGTCTTACACCGCAATACGGACAAACTTCGGCCTTGATCGTAATCAATTTACCACACTGCACGCAATACTTTTCTTCTTCTGTTTTCATTTAGATTTAGTTTGGCGACGGAATGGAAACTCTCCTCCCATCATGGATAAAATAATGGAGTTAAATTAGCAAAAAAACTTAAAAAAAATCTCTTTTTTTATTGCCTATGTAAATCAACATAAACAGTAAAGGCGCTTCGTATCTTGAAGCGCCCTTACTATTTATATTTTCGAATTTTAAGAGTTGATCGCTTTCCAGATCATATCTTTCAATGGCAATATATTCTTACCAGTCACCGAAGAAATGAAAATATAAGGAATATCTTCCGGTAGTTCCTGTTCCATCTCCTTCTCCAACTCTTCGTCGAGCATATCAGACTTGGTAATAGCCAACAGTTTCGGTTTATCGGCCAATTCAGGATTATAAGCGGTCAATTCATTTAAAAGAATGGCATACTCTTCACGGATCGTCCGGTCCGTATCAGCAGGGACCATAAACAACAACACTGAGTTCCGCTCAATATGTCGTAAAAAACGATAACCCAAGCCTTTCCCTTCAGAAGCCCCCTCAATAATTCCCGGAATATCAGCCATTACAAAGGAACGATTGTCCCGATAGCTCACCATACCCAAATTAGGTACGAGCGTCGTAAATGGATAGTTTGCGATTTCTGGCTTTGCAGCAGATACGACCGACAGTAACGTCGATTTACCCGCATTTGGGAATCCTACCAATCCAACGTCTGCAAGAACCTTCAGTTCCAGTATCATCCACTGCTCTTTACCAGGAAGGCCTGGTTGCGAAAACCGTGGTGTCTGTTGCGTAGGCGACTTAAAATGCCAGTTACCCAGACCACCTTTTCCACCCGGCACCAGTATCCTGGTTTCACCTTCCTCTGTAATATCAAATAACACCTCGCCAGTCTCCGCATCCTTTGCTATAGTACCCAGCGGAACCTCCAATATCTCATCGCGACCAGTTGCACCCGTGCGTAGCGAGCTGCCTCCAGATTCACCGTTTGATGCAATAATATGCTTACGATATTTTAAATGAAGTAACGTCCAGAGATTAGTCGTTCCTTTTAGGATAATATGCCCTCCACGACCGCCGTCACCACCATCAGGCCCGCCTGTAGCCGTGTGTTTATCACGGTGCAAATGAGCCGAACCTGCCCCACCATGTCCAGAACGACAACACACTTTCACATAATCAACAAAATTCGAACCTTGCGCCATTATAATTTATTACAGTCTAAAAAGTATTTACCTTAATTAATAATTATCGATGATATCGGTTAAGCTCTTAAAGATAGTCTCGATCTCGCCGATACCATTCACTTTAGAAAGCTTACCCTGAGCCTCATAATAAGGCAATACATGAATCGTCTTTGTGAAATATTCATCAATACGCTTCACTAATTTATCTGCGTCATCATCCGCACGTCCAGAAATCTCCCTCCGTTTGGCAATACGATCTTTCAATTCATCCTCATTTACATCCAGTGCGATTACGACTGAAATGGAGGTGTTGATACCTTCTAAAAAAGCATCCAAAGCCTCAGCCTGCGCAACAGTGCGAGGAAATCCATCGAAAATAAATCCTTTTGCATCCGGATTTTTCTTTACTTCCTCCTCCAGCATTGCTATTGTAATCGAATCTGGCACTAAATTCCCCTCAGCAATAATCTGGCTCACTTGTTGACCAAGCGGGGTTTGACCTTTAATATGTGCTCTAAAAATATCACCAGTAGAAATGTGCACCAATTGATATTTTTCAATAAGCATTGCAGATTGGGTTCCCTTACCTGCACCCGGAGGGCCAAATATTACAAGGTTTAGCATAGTTTTATTTAAGAAATTAAAACGAGTTAAAAAATAAAAGCCTAATCACAGATGATGACTAGGCTTTTCAGTCGTGCGCTCCAAGGGAGTCGAACCCCTAACCTTCTGATCCGTAGTCAGATGCTCTATCCAATTGAGCTAGGAGCGCAATAAACCAATACGTTTAGAACTCTGTCCCATTTGTTTTGGTGATGCAAATATAGTCAGAATTCGTTTTTTTTACAAATTTTTTTTCAAAAAGAAGTCTATCGCCTTCCTTTGACAGCTGGTAAGCAGCTTCCAAAATAAAAGCCAATCAAATTGACTGGCTTCATTACGTGCACTCCAAGGGAGTCGAACCCCTAACCTTCTGATCCGTAGTCAGACGCTCTATCCAATTGAGCTAGGAATGCCTTTTTTTTATCGTACAGAATCTGTATCGTGCGCTCCAAGGGAGTCGAACCCCTAACCTTCTGATCCGTAGTCAGATGCTCTATCCAATTGAGCTAGGAATGCCTTTTTTTTATCGTACAGAATCTGTATCGTGCGCTCCAAGGGAGTCGAACCCCTAACCTTCTGATCCGTAGTCAGATGCTCTATCCAATTGAGCTAGGAGCGCTAGGCAAAGAAAATAAAATAGTATTCATTTCCGTTTTGGTGATGCAAATATCGTTATATTTATCAATTTAACAAACATTTTTTCTCTTTTTTCAACTTTACACAACAACATTTCTTTTATCTCGTTGATAATATTATATTTAAAATATCAACTTTTTTTTTCAGACACGGACAAATGCTATTATTCATGAACAAAAGAGAATTAAAGCGCAGTAAAATACGCATTGGAGATATTAGTATCTCCTATTACATCAGACCGAGCATCTTAGCCCCTTCCCCCAAAACCATTATATTTATCCATGGTTTCCCGTTTAATAAAAACACCTGGAAACAACAGCTTCAAGATTTGGATGAAGACTATACGGGTATAGCAATTGATGTTCGAGGACATGGCCTCAGTACCAACGGTCATGGTTTTTTCTCCATTGATGTCTTTGCCAAAGATCTAGTAGAATTTATTCGCAAACTCGACCTCAACCACGTCATCCTGTGCGGCATTTCCATGGGAGGCTACATCGCACTGCGAACCTACGAATTGATCGGGCAACAGCTTAGAGGGCTTATTCTATGCGACACTAATTCCCTTGCTGATGACAACAAAGCCAAGCAAAAAAGATTTGATTCTATCCAGGCTTTACTAAAATATGGCAGACGGCCTTTTGCCATTGGTTTTATAGGCAATGTATTTCACGACAAAACAATCCGCGAAAATGCCGAAGCTGTTGAACTGATCAAAAGCTGTATACGGAGAAATGAAGTCGCCAGCATCTGCGCGACACAGCTCGCTCTCGCATCCCGGACAGACACAAGCCATTCACTAAAAACAATTATTATCCCAACATTGGTTATAAAAGGAAAACACGACAAGCTGATGAGTGAGGAACAGACCAATATACTCATCGAAAATATCCCCGATGTCCGCTATGTGGAATTTGACGAATCTGGTCACTTGCCCAATCTTGAGGAACCCGAAAAATTCAATATGGTATTAAATGATTTTCTGCGAAGCATTCCGCTAGTCTCATCCTAGGACGGCATACAGGGAATACTCGTCAAACAATAAAAAAGCCACTTCAGTGGCTTTTATTTCTTTTTTTCATTAAGATTTCGCTCTACGATACTAGAACGAAAAATCGTCTTTGGAACGCGCTCCCGCTTCTTCAGCGTATGCATCGTCAAAGTTAGGCTCATAACGTTTCTCGATTACCTCCTGGTTAGATTTGATGTAGTTCACCACATCCGTCAAACCTTCTGCGAACTTTTCAAAATCTTCTTTGTACAAGAAAATCTTATGCTTAATAAACTGGCCATCCTCAAAGCGCTTCTTGCTTTCTGTGATAGTAATGTAGTAATCGTTCGATCGAGTTGCTTTTACATCAAAAAAATAAGTACGCTTACCTGCTCTCACCTTTTTTGAAAAAACTTCTTCACGTTCTTTGTTTTCAAAATCTCCCATTGGTTGTTATTTAAGTTTAAAGTAATCTTAATCTTTGATAAATATATAATAATTCATTTTAATCCACCAAATAATATTAAAAAAAAACACAATAACGCGTAAAAATGGCAGCCCACTCCTTTTTATAACAGGGAGAAAAATTGAACAGCGAGATTTTTTACCGACGAAATCATTACATTTACCGAAAATATAAGTTGTATTACCTAAAGCAAATGTGTAGAATATATTGGTGACGCTATCTTTGAGTCATAAATAGTAAAAACATTATGGAAAAAGAACCCATCATACCAAACAGCAATAATAGCCGCAATATTGTAGGAGCGATTGTAATTATCGTAGGTATATTCTTATTACTGAACAACCTAAATCTAGGAAGCTGGTTTCCAGATTGGTTATTTGGTTGGCAAACGATATTAATTATTATTGGATTAGTCATTGGCATAAATTCCCAATTTCAGAAAAAATCGGCGATTATTCTATTGATCATCGGTGGAGCAAGCCTCATCTCGAGAATGATGCGTACCGACTTTGGTTCGGTAACCGTTCCTATCATTATCATTTCTCTTGGGATTTACTTTATTATGAGTAAAAGGAAACCTCCGATGGTTCCACCCACTTACCCCAATCCGCCTCAAGGATCTTACGACTGGGACAAGCGAGTAACTGTGCCGACCGAAGGGATTACAGACGTTAGCCTTGCTGACCAGGAATCAAGACCATTTAATGAGCAATACGATCCAAGCCAACAAGCCTCGCCTAATCAGCAGGCTTTTGGCGACAAAGGAAAAGATCCTTTTCAACAGTCATTTGAGGATAACCTCAATCTGAATACAATCTTTGCGGGACAAAAGAAAGTAATTTACTCTAAAAATTTTAGAGGAGGTAATTTGACCAATGTATTTGGAAGTATAGAACTGGATTTAACAAAAGCTGACATCCAACAGCCGATTGTGATCGATACGTTTCAATTGTTTGGTAGCGCACGCATTATAATCCCTCCGCATTGGACGGTGTTCAGTAACGTGGCTTCCATCTTAGGATCTGTCGATGACCGCCGATTCCAAACGATCTATAACCCCGATACGGATAAAAAAATCTATATTACAGGCACCTGTATTCTAGGTAATTTAACCATAAAAAATGCTTAATAAATGAAAAACAAGCTGTTCCTCAGTGTTAAAAGTCGTTTAATTGGCATTATATGTATATCCGTATTTATCGGATATCTCGCGTTACAATACTTATTGATGCTTCGTTCTGGCTTTGACCAACAACTCGCATTCAAAGATTCCTTTATCAATAGTGTAGTCATGATGTTCTGCTGTTATGGCATGTCATCTGCACTAAACTTCTATACCCCACAACCAAGAGAAATATGGAAAGTACTGATTATCGGATTAATCATGGGCGGAATAAGCATCGGATTAAGCCGATTCTTAATGAGTTATTTTATTCAATCTAACTTCACCCCTCTCCTGGATTTAACTTTACCGTATCGCGGCATTGTTAATTTCCTCATTTTAACATCGGTTGCCATTATCAACATCGTTTGGAATATTCAAGAAGACAATATCAATAATATCAAACGAAAACAAGAGTCCGAAAATCTGCTTCGGGAAGCCGAATTATACAATCTCAGGCAACAATTGCAACCACACTTTCTATTTAATAGCCTCAATTCCATTATAGCGCTTATTGGTGCAAATCCCGACGAAGCCCGTAATATGACATTCCAGCTCTCGGATTTTCTGAGAGGGACGTTAAGGAAGGAAAATAACCAAATCATCACACTCGAAGAAGAACTTGACCATCTACAGCTTTATCTCGATATCGAGAAAGTACGTTTTGGTCATAGACTAAATACATCCATTTCTTCGTCAGAAGAAATTTTTAACAACAGACTACCCGCAATGATCATCCAACCCCTTGTAGAGAACGCTATTAAGCATGGACTCTACAACGTGAGGGATCAGGTCGAAATAAAAATAAAATGCCAGTCAAATGAAGGTCAATTATGGATTCAAATCACCAATCCTTTCGACACTGAAGAACAATCAAAACCAAAAAAAGGCACCGGGTTTGGACTCTCGAGCATTCAACGTCGATTGTATCTCCTCTATGGAAGAAATGACCTGCTGGAAACGCAAATACTAGACAATATATTTATCAGTACCCTAAAAATACCTCAATATGATTAAAGTCGTTATTATCGATGATGAACCCTTGGCACGCTCCATTATTGCCGGTTATTTAAAAAACGAGACCGATGTAACTGTCGTTGCCGAATGTGGAGATGGTTTTGAAGGCGTTAAGGCTATTCATACCCATGAACCTGACTTAATTTTTCTGGATGTTCAGATGCCCAAATTAACAGGGTTTGAAATGCTTGAACTCATAGACAGTCCGCCAGCTGTTATCTTTACGACCGCTTTTGATGAATACGCTTTAAAAGCTTTTGAAAAAAATGCATTAGATTACCTGTTAAAACCAGTATCACCTGCGCGTTTCAAAAAAGCATTAGAAAAATTTAGGACAAACTTCTCGGCTCCAGAAAAAAAAGTACAGCCCAACTATGAGGTACTTACAGCCCAAGACGAAACAAAAATTGACCGTATTGTTGTCAAAACAGGTACACAGATCAAAATTATTCCAATTGATACAGTCAAATATCTCGAATCTTACGATGACTATGTTAAAATTCATACCAAAGACGGCATGTACCTAAAAAATAAAACCATGGCATTTTTTGAAAAAGCGTTGGATTCAAATCAATTTGTGCGTATCCATCGTTCTTTTATCATTAAAGTCGATCAATTAGCCAAACTAGAACCTTATGAAAAGGATTCTTACATTGCAGCACTAGTATCAGGCGAAAAGCTCAACATCAGTAAATCAGGCTATGCGCGATTAAAACAATTGATTGGAATTTAAACATTACGTAGATTTGTGCCCATCAATAGTTATGAAAAATTTTATTACACTCATATTGCTGGGCATCTCATCATACTCTTTTGCCCAAACAAGTTCCGAAGAACAGATCAACAGAGGAGTATATAATAAGCTGGAGTTTTTTATCAATTCGCAGATGACTGACTCAGCCTATAATTTGGCCAGCGATTCATTCAAACAACAATTTAATCTTTCTCGATTCACGCAGGTACTCGAAAATCTATACCCATTAGGAAGAGTAAAAAGCTCAACACGAAAAAGATTTGAAAAAGGGATCGCAACTTATCAGATGGACTTCGATAGCAAATCTTACGATGTCCTGTTCGCAACAGATCCGACCCTAAAATTTCATACGCTAAAGTTTACTCCTTCGACTACAACACCACAAGTCGAAAAAACGATCATGGTGCCTGCCACACAAAAATCGGTAGATAACGATGACCTGTTTATTGATTCTGTTGCGCACGCTTACCTCAAACAACAAAATACACAATCCCTTGCCATTGGTATTATAAAGAATGGACAAACCAAAACTTATTTTTATGGCGAGACGGCCAAAGGAAACCAGACTCCGCCCACAAAAACGTCTATTTATGAAATTGGCTCGTTGAGTAAAGTTTTTACCGCTATCCTTTTGTCAAATCTTGTCGAAGAAGGAACAGTCACTTTAGATCAACCTATAGCCCTATTCCTTCCTGACTCACTCAAAAAAAATGAAGAGCTTTCAAAAATAACATTTCAAATGTTGGCTAACCATACCTCCGGCTTACCGAGGCTTCCGGATAATTTTGACAAAGTAAACGGTTTCAACGAGAACGATCCTTACAAAACGTATGACAAAAAAGCACTTTACAACTATCTTTCAGGATTTAAAAACAAGAAAAATCCGGGCGAAGAGTATGAGTACAGCAATCTAGGTTATGCTGTTCTCGGGGATATCATATGCAGTCTTTATAAAAAAAGTTACGATCAGCTTGTAAGGGATATCATTTGTAAACCACTTGAAATGAACAATACTTTTCAAGTATTAGAACCTAAAAGGAAAGATACTTTTAAAGTATATAACAAAGAGGGGCAAGAAGCATTACCTTGGTCGTTTGACGTATTTGCCCCAGCTGGTGCGCTAAAATCCACGCTCGAGGATCTACTGAAATTTGCGAACGCGCAATTCAAAATGCCGCAGACTCCATTGGAAAATGCCATGGCAAATACCAGATTATTTACATTTTTTCTACCACCCGACACAGACCTCGGCCTGGCATGGCATATGAGTTTGATTGACAACCTTACGGTCTTCTGGCACAACGGCGCAACGGCCGGAAGTAGCTCGTATCTCGCCTTATCCCCAGATAAAAAAAGTGGAGTGGTCATGCTATCAAATTCAGCTATCTCTACCGATGATCAGGGTAAAGCTATTTTAAATTATCTCCTTCATAAGAATTAAAGATTAAAACATCACGAATAATAAGCCATATTGAAACAACAATATGGCTTTTTTTGTTGTCCTAATGACGATAAGTTTTTATGAGAATAAAAAAGCATTTACATACATGAAGATATTCATCACAAAAAAAATTCCACAAAAAGGCATAGATCTATTACAATCTGCAGGCCACGAGATTACAATTCACGAATCGGCCAGCCCACTTTCCGAAAACGAGCTCATCGAAGCCTGCCAACAATGCGACTACGTCCTTAACGGTGGGATGCAAAAGTTTGATGCCAATTTTTTTGAAAACTGTCCCAACCTTAAAGCCCTATCACTCATGAGCGTCGGCTATGATAATGTGGACATTTCAGCCGCAACACAGCGTCGAATCCCTGTGAGCAACACCCCGGGTATACTTTCTGGGGCAACCGCAGACGTCGCCTTTCTTTTAATGCTAGCGGTATCGAGAAAAGCCTTTTTCAACCATAAAAGAATATTGCAGGGTAAATGGGAAGGGTTCGATCCTACTGAAAACCTAGGGATTGAACTTAACAATAAAACACTGGGCATCTATGGACTGGGGAGGATTGGCTTTGAACTTGCCAGAAAAGCCAGAGCAGCATATAACATGGAAATTATCTACTATAATCGGAGCAGAAATGAGGAAGCAGAGCGAGTTTTGGGCGCCAAATATGTAAATTTCGATGAATTGCTAACGCGTAGCGATGTACTTTCCATACACGCTGCTTTGACAGCGGAGACTAAAAGCCGGTTTGACAAAAATGCATTTGCACGCATGAAAAACTCCGCTATATTAGTGAATACTGCAAGAGGTGGATTGGTCAATGAATTCGATCTGACAGCAGCATTGCAGGCTGGCGAATTATGGGGTGCAGGACTTGACGTGACAGACCCTGAACCGATGAGGCCAGATAATCCACTCTTAGCAATGGAAAATGTATGCATCCTTCCTCATATCGGGTCTGCCACCGTAGAAACCAGGGATAATATGGCCTTAATGGCTGCCAATAATTTATTGGCAGCAATCAGAGGTGAAAAAATGCCACAAGTCATCAATAAAGAAGTATACCAATAATAATTATACGAATGAAAAGAAGATTTTATCAGCTGTTGAACAACTTAAATAAGGCCATCTTACCCCGATACAGTCAGATGGATCCTCTAAAATTAAAAAAGTACCAGCAGGCGATTATTGCCTACAGGTACTTTGTTCTCCTCAATGCCTTGGGAAATGATCAGGATTGAATTTTCGGAAGGGCTTCGTTAATCAAATTGGAAGTCCTATAAATTTCCTTTCTCTTCAACTCCAGCATATTTTTCTCCTGCGTGGAATTTCCGGCATTTCGCTAATCAGCTCTTCTCGTTCAGGCACAAATAGTCAATATCGTGACACTATCGTCCGAACCAGAATAAAACAGGTGGCCTGGGACTTTTACATACGTTTCCAGTTGAGAGGAGCACGCTCAAGGTGATTTCCCCCTCCGCTTTTATATTTCTACCGTACGAAGTATCGATCGCATGCTCAAACATCCATAGGAGCATTCTGACCGCAAAATTACTCAAATGTCCCTGAGACCTCATACCAACAGCCTATTCAAAAACAGAAAACTTAGCGATAAACAATGTGCTCCAAATCCCAATCTGGTTTGCGTCATGAGCAGTAACATGTGTCAATACCAAATAAAAGCTAAGAACACGATTTTGCCAATAGGATCTTCTTGTAATCAAAATGACAAAATCATTGAAAAACACCACAGAATAACAAATAAACACCACTTTAAAAATAATATTTAACTTAATTTTGTCATATGATTAGAAAAAACACCATACCTATTCTTGATAGTTGTAGTATTGACCTGAACAATAACACAACGCTTCATATTGATGATCTTAAAACATATATCATCAAACATCAGGATATGGTGTTTCCACACAAACATAATTTTTTTCATTTTGTTCTTTTCACGCAAGGTTCGGGCGAGCATATCATTGATTTTAATCAGTATAAGATTGAGCCTTATCAGATTTATTTTATGGTTCCTGGTCAGGTCCATACCTGGAATTTTGTGGGAGATGAAGCCGGTTATGTTGTCAATTTCTCTATCGACTATTTTCAATCCTTTCTTTTACGTACGGATTACCTCGAACGCTTCAGTTTTTTACAGGGCAAAATTGAACATCTGATATTCGTTTTGGCTGACCAATATCGAAATCAAGCAACAGCTATTCTGGATCAAATCATATTTGCGAAAACCGAGCGGCTATCGGAAGATTATATCCGTACACTTTTGTTGCAGTTTATATTATTTATATCAATTGGTACAGAGAAGGAGCACCTCGAAAAAGGCAACCCTTACAATCATAAAATATTCAATAGCTTTCAGCAATTAGTTGAGCAGCAGTTTAAAGCCACAAAGCTGCCCAGCATTTATGCAGATCAGTTATTTATCACACCGAATCATCTCAATGCGATCTGTAAATCCTACATTGGTCAATCTGCTGGAGAAATTATACGGAACCGTATTGTTCTTGAAGCGAAACGACTTCTGGTCAATAGGAATTTAAATATTACCGAAATTGCAGATGAACTGCAATTTAAGGACAACTCTTATTTCACTAAATTTTTCAAAAAATCTGCTGGACTCACACCTGAAGAGTTCAGAAAACAACTATAACTATGGAAGAAGTTAAATACGAATTATCTGAATTTAAAGCTGCATGGCGAGCAAAATGTCCAAGATGCAGAATCGGCCATGTGTATCAAGGACCTGCCTACGGTATGAAAGTCCAAAAAATGAACAGCCACTGTGAATACTGCGGCCTGCGCTATGAGCGTGAACCAGGATATTTCTATGGTGCGATGTACGTAACCTATGCTTTTGCAATCGCTGAAATGGTTACCGCCTGTATGGCAACTTATATTTTAACCGGCAACGATTCTTCATTCATACTCTATGCCACAGTCGCTATTATGAGCGTTGTGTTAATGTCTCCATTCAACTACCGCTATTCCCGTATCATACTGATGTATTGGTTAACTCCGGGCTTAAGATATGACCCAAATGTCAAAAAAAAGGAAGTTGACGTTAAGGCTTCAGCATAACTTTCATTATTCATATCTTTATCCGAATGAAGGATATGATATATTTAGACAATAATGCCACGACGCGTATTTTGGATGAGGTATGGAACGAAATGACACCTTACTTCCTCCAAAACTATGCAAATGCATCAAGTGTCTATCACCAAATGGGCCGTGAGGGCAATGCAGCGGTACAGCAAGCCCGCAACAATATTGCAGCTGCCCTTAACTGTGCTCCAAAAGAAATATTCTTCAATTCTGGCGCGACGGAGAGTATCAATACCGTCATTAAAGGTATATTCGAAAAATATCAATCGAAAGGAAAGCACATTATCACCGTCGCAACAGAACACAAAGCCGTATTAAGTTGCTGTGAGCAATTGGCTAAAAAAGGAGCAAAAGTTACCTATCTTCCAGTAGACGCTCAGGGCATGATTGCCCTGCATGATCTAAGAAGTGCGATAACCGAGCAAACAATATTGGTCTGTATTATGGCGGCCAATAACGAAACAGGTGTATTGTCTGCGATCACGGATATTTCCGAAATCTGCACCGAAAAAGATGTTTTGTTTTTTTGTGATGCGACACAGGCCATCGGAAAAGTCAATATCGATTTACAGCAGTTGAATATTGATATACTCTGCTTAAGTGCCCACAAAGTTCATGGGCCAAAAGGAGTCGGCGCACTCTACATCCGGAGAAAGTCGAGACCGATTCAGATTAGCCCGCTTATTATAGGTGGAGGCCAAGAAAATGAATTTAGGGGCGGTACATACAACGTTCCTGCAATCGTAGGATTTGGAAAGGCTATCTCCCTCATTCACCCAGCACTATATAGCACAGTTGAAAGAAACCGTGACTTCTTGGAAGAATTGCTAAACGATATCCCCGAAATCATCATTCACGGGAAAAATGTACCGCGTCTACCAAATACCAGTTACATCAGCTTCAGACATATCCTAGCCAGTGAAATAATGACTGCCTGCCCCAAACTGGCACTTTCTTCTGGCTCGGCTTGTGTGACCGGATCCAGGGAACCTTCGCATGTGCTAATGGCCATGGGACAATCCAAAGAAAACGCATTATCTGCTATTCGATTTAGCTTAAGCCTATTGACCACCAAAGAGGAGATTATCCAGTGCGCGGAAATGATCAAAGAAGCTGTCAAAAAAATACGCGATCAATCGCCTATATGGCAAATGTTCAAAGATAGTCTGATCAATTAATTTATGACATTCTAAAAACTTTATTACAGCAGAAATATAGCAAGATTGTATGTATCTTTGCGCTATACAAAGGATAATACTATGATTACAGTTACTGACAAGGCAAAAACTCGTATCGAGGAAATCATGAAGGATGAGCAATATGACAGCAATTACTTTGTGCGCGTTGCTGTAGAAAGCGGAGGCTGCTCAGGTTTAAGCTATAAGCTTAACTTCGACAACGAAGAAAAAAAAGGCGATCAATTTTTTGAAGATAAAGGAGTAAGAGTCTGTTTGGATATTAAATCATTTTTGTATTTGGCTGGTACAGAGCTTGATTATTCTGACGGTTTGGAGGGAAAGGGATTTGAATTTCACAATCCCAATGCAAGTCGCACATGTGCTTGTGGCGAAAGCTTTTCCGTATAGCCAATACCGATAATGCAGTCTATACAAAAGAGCCTTGAAGATCCTTCAAGGCTCTTTTGGTAAGTAACCCAACACTTTTAGCTGTTCAAAAGATTATTAGTTTTATAATTAAATATTAGCCTGTATCCATTTTGTTAGAATTTTTTTATTTTTTCAAGTTTTTAATAGATAAATATTAAAAATCACAATCAAACACATTAACCGATGATATTTTCATACTTTTGTAGCAAATAACTGAATAAAAAAATAAAAAACTATGCGTAGCAGTCCGCGCATAGTATTTCATTTAACACATATGGAGGGAAGAAAACTTTTAAATACCGAAGTTGCTATCAGCTTCGTTAAAGATACATTTGTCCAACAATTAAAAAAAGCCTTAAATTTAATTCCAATCTCTTCACCACTGGTGGTTTTGGACGGGACCGGGTTAAATGATGACCTGAATGGAATTGAGCGTCCGGTATCATTTCCAATAAAATCATTGAATGAAAAAAGAGCTGTCGTCGTACATTCCCTTGCAAAATGGAAAAGAGTACGTTTAAAAGAGCTCGAGATGTTATCTGGCGAAGGCATCGTTACAGATATGAAAGCACTGCGTCCTGATGAAGATTACACCCCTATTCATTCCATCTATGTAGACCAATGGGATTGGGAAAAAGTAATTGATAAAAATCAACGCAATTTGGCTTCATTAAAAGAAACAGTACTAAAAATTTATGAAGCTTTGCGATTTACCGAATTACAGGTTGAAAGCAAGTATCCAACTATAAAAGCGATTCTTCCAGAATCCATTACTTTCATTTCATCTGAAGACTTGTTGCAAAAATACCCCAACCTAACTGCTAAAGAACGTGAAAATGCCATTACAAAAGAACACGGTGCCGTATTCTTACATGGCATTGGAGGCGCCCTCAGCAATGGCGTAGCTCACGATGGTCGCGCAGCGGACTACGATGATTGGAGTACAACTAATGAAGCCGGTCACAAAGGATTGAATGGAGACATTCTTGTATGGAACCCAATTTTAAATTCAGCTTTTGAACTTTCATCCATGGGAATCCGCGTTGATAAAATGGCGCTAGCACATCAAATGGAAATCAGAAACTGCACAGAAAAATCAAAACTGACTTTTCACAGCATGCTGCTGAATGACGAATTGCCTGAATCCATGGGCGGAGGTATCGGACAATCGCGCGTCTGTATGTTTATGCTCAAGAAACAGCATATAGGCGAAGTTCAAGTCAGTATATGGGAAGAGGACAAAAAAGAGTCTTTAAGAAGAGAAGGTATTGATATCTTATAAAAAGATACCTATTAGGAATCGATATAATCCTATCTCCAACCTTATTCTAGTTATACTATAAATAAGCACCAGGTAATCATCTTTTGTAGACCGGTAACCTGGTGCTTATTGTATCGATCAACTTGTATTTAAATATTCATCGCTGTTTGTTCTCCTCAGAATAGTAGTATTTCGTATTTTTGTCGAATGCAGTTAAAAGCTATTTTAGACAAATTATATATTTCATCCTTAAATGAAATGCAAGAAAGGGTGTTGGAATCGTATCAGAAGGATCACGATTTTCTTCTACTTTCGCCCACCGGATCTGGCAAAACTTTAGCCTTTTCATTACTCATCTTGCAACAATTGAAGGCGGAGGCTCGAAAAGTTCAAGTATTAATAGTAGTGCCTACACGCGAGCTTGCTTTACAGATTGAACAAGTGCTACGCAAGGTCGCTACAGGCTACAAAATCACTTGCGCATATGGTGGACATCACACACGCATCGAAAAAAATGCTTTCAAGGATGCCCCTGCAATTATCATTGGAACACCAGGGCGTATAAAACAGCATATTGAAGAGCAAAATTTTGATCCCTCCAACATCCATACTCTTGTGCTGGACGAGTTTGACAAATCATTGGAACTCGGATTTCAGCATCAAATGGATTTTATTATTCAACACATCCCCACGATCAAATCAAGAATATTAACTTCCGCAACGATGATGGACACGCTCCCACCGTTCACGCAAATAAAGCAGCCCATCCTAGTTGACTTTCTTCACAACTCAAAACATACCCCACAGATTACAATTAGAAAAGTAGTTGCTCCAGTTCAAAAGAAATTAGAGGCACTACTTAAACTCATCTGCAAGATTGGCACAAAAAAAATGATTGTCTTCTGTAATCACCGCGATGCAGTAGATCACATTAGTGAACTTCTCGACAACCGCAATATTATCCACGATACCTTTCATGGGGGACTTGAACAACAGGATCGCGAGCTGGCACTTCTAAAATTCCGAAACCATTCTAATCATGTACTGATCACAACAGACCTTGCTGCAAGGGGATTGGATATTCCAGAAGTTGATTCTATTATACATTACCAGTTGCCACACAAAGAAGACGATTTTACTCACCGCAATGGACGCACAGCCCGTATGCAAGCTAAGGGTGATGTCTATGTAATCCTCAAACCGGAAGAAATATACCCTTACATTCCAACAGAAATACCTGAGGAAGAATTTCCGGAATTCTATAATCTCCCTGAAAACTCACCATTTGCGACACTCTATATTAGTGCCGGGCGAAAGGATAAGATCAACAAGATCGATATTGTCGGATTTTTGCTCAATTTGGAAGGAATTGAAAAGGATGACATTGGTATCATAGAAGTAAAAGACAAATCAGCATACGTTGCTGTCCGAAGAAAATTTGCTTCCATTATTATCAATAAAGCGAATGGGCAAAAAATTAAGGGACGTAAAGTGAAAATTGGACGCACCTAATTACCCCAAGATAAATCCATTAGAGATGCAAGTATAAATCAAATTTTATGCTTGCATTTCTTTTTTCAGGATATGATACCTTCTCCCCCCGTATTAATTCCATCCTTATTTAACTTATATTCTCTCTTTCAAGAGATAAATTCTTGATCAATCATTGCGCGTGCCGTTGCCATGGAACAATTATCCATCATTTATGATACGGGAAGCACCTTTTAAAAGTCGAGATTCGACACGTGTGACTAATGAACCAGCACTCGACATAGCGATAGCAATTTAGCTTTAAAACAAGCGCGTTCCCAAGGAATTAAGACTTTTCTCGGCGATTAAATTAACCTTTAAACAACACCACCTTGACTATTAACAAGGGTATAACAGGGGGTTAACAGGGGGGCATCAGGGGTATACCGGTGCTACCCCCCTGTTAACTCGGTGTTAAATTAGTGTAATGTCCTTTTTAATGATGAATTTGGTGCGCACTTGGTTATAATAATTACTGGCAAGGGCAATATAATGGATAAACAATGCGAGTTATCCATATAACTATTCATGCGAATTTGATGACAGAAAAATTCGGTAATAAGATGAAGGTAGGGTTAGTTTAGGCTACAAATACAATCGTCAGATAAGCAGTATACATCAATGTAAATAGCTCGTCTGGCGATTGAATCCGAAAATCTTTAGGGTAGTAATTTTAAGCATTATTCCGCCCAGGTCAAAGACCTCACGATTAATCCAATGCTTTTAAGTAGCGAAGATACAATTGTACAGCCTCTCGCTTTTTATCTGTTAAATGGAAATCGAGATGCTGTGTTAAATATTTTGTGTAATCAAAGCCTTCAAACTCGGGTAGACCGGCAATAACATCAGTTGCATGTTCCACACCATACGCTAAAGCCTCATTAAATTGTTTCACAAAAGATACTGGAAGCTCTTTGTTGCTTACCCATAAAGCGAAAGCGAAGGGCAGTCCTGTAAAATTAAACCACTCTTTTCCCAAATCATAGACATAGGGAACTGCGTTCTTTTTACCGAAGGTGCGATCTCCAATTAACACATAAGCATCTGGCTCGGTAGATTCGTCAGTGATCAATTCTACTTCTTTTTTCCAATAGTTCTTAATCAATACACGGGCTAATCCATTTGAAGTGCGCGATTGTCTATCCAAGCGTAAGGTTTCCACCTCTTCAATTGGTTTATTAGCAAAAATAAATACGGAATCGACGGCACCTTCTGTACCTATACAAAAATCCGTATTGATATAATATTCAGGAAGACTTAATAAAGCAGCTGTCGGGATAATACCGATATCAGCTTCGTCATCAATTACTTTCTGTGCACATGCACTTGGATAATCGACACTCAAGTCGATCTGTTCCATTATTTTTGATTGACGTATACCATTCAGAAATGGATACGTATTTGTATACGATACGGCAGAAACTCTAATTTTATTCATCTATCAATGCTTCTAAGTGTGCAATATTGTAATGGTCTACAATCTCAAATTGACCATTATCATACAGCAATTTATATAAAGCAGTATTGGTGTGCGGAAAATCATCCATATAGCGGGCCTCTACGCCCGTCATGAGGCAAAGCATAATCCTTAATGCACGTCCGTGCATACATACGAGAATATTCTTTTCGTCTGTCTGAGCTAGCATATGATCCAAGGCGACCTGCTGACGGGCCATCAGCTCATTGGGAGACTCTCCGTTTTCAATACTGACATCCAATTCTCCATTGCGCCATGCTGCTACTAATTTTTCAAAACCAGCTAACAACTCCGGTGTTTGCTCTTTTCCCTCATAAACTCCCCAGCTTATTTCATCCAATCCAACGAGCTGTTCCCAAGGTAAGTTCAAATCTAGAAATCCCTGTACAGTTTGATGAGTACGCAATAAGGTTGAGGTATATATTTTATCAAAAGGCACGGTATTGTAACGATCAAAGAAAGCCTGAGCTTGCGCTACTCCCATCTTGTTCAGCGGCGAATTAACTCCTCTCCCCTGTACAATGCCTTTTAAATTTAGATCAGTCTGTCCGTGCCGTATAAAATAAAATGTCTTTTTCAAAGTATGAGTCTAGTTATGAATTAACAACGGGTAATGCGTAATAGCTTTTCTTTTGATTACCTTGATCAAATACAAAATCTTTATAATCTGTAACCACGTTATACAGCGTATCTCTTTCAATAGGATGACGGCCAACATTTTTTATGAGTTCAACAACTTCTTGTGTGGTCATTCCCGGCTTTTGTTCCTCCGCTCCTGCCATGCTGTATATCTTTGTTGTATCGTCCAATGTTCCATCGATATCATCTACGCCAAACGCCAAGGATAACTGCGCTGTATCTCTTGAGATCATTGCCCAATAGGCCTTAATATGATCAAAATTATCCATGTATATCCGAGCAACGGCATAATTTCTCAAGTCTTCTATCACGGATACTTCTGGAATATGGGACATTTGGTTCCCTTTATTTCTAAATTTCAAAGGAATAAATGTCTGAAAGCCCCCCGTCTTATCCTGCAATTGTCTTAAGCGATCCATGTGATCTACGCGGTGCCAAAACTGTTCTATATGACCATAAAGCATGGTTGCATTGGTGTGCATACCTAGCTTGTGTGCCTGCTCGTGAATATCTAACCATTGTTCAGCCGTACATTTATCATGCGCGATCTGTTCTCTGATTTCTGGATGAAAAATCTCTGCACCTCCCCCCGGCATAGAATCCAACCCGCAAGATTGTAAATACTTGAGGCCATCGTAATGGCTCAGTTTTGCCTTCTTAAAAATATAGTAATATTCAACAGGTGTAAGTCCTTTGATATGCAGTTCAGGACGGTGCTCCTTACATCTACGGAAAAAATCGGCGTAAAACTCGAGGTTTTGTTTAGGAACGACACCTCCCGTGATATGAACTTCAGTCACAGGCTCATTGTCATACTTTTTGACAATATCCATCATACCATCAACCTCCATCTCCCAGCCTTCTGCCCGCTCCTTTATGAGCCTGGAATACGAACAGAACTTACAGTCATAGACACAGACATTGGTCGGCTCGATGTGAAAATTACGATTGAAAAAAGTACGGTCACCATGACGTTTCTCACGGATATAATTCGCAAGTACACCAAGATAGCCCAATTCACCTTTTTCATACAAAAGAACCCCTTCATCAAACGTGATACGTTCCTCTCGCAAAACTTTCTCCGCTATATTTCTCAATTCGACAGCTAAGTTTTTGTCGTTAATAAAGAAATTCAATTTATCTATTGCGTTCATTAAATGTATCTCCTATCTTAAATCAAATGTACCGAAAAGGCTACAAAAGTTATAATAAAAAAATGTGACAACAACTAATTTGACAAAGCGCTTAAAAAGTGGCCTAATCCGTAAATTGTTGCATTTCGATTAATTTCCGATACAATCCTTCGCGCTGTATCAGCTCACTATGACTGCCCATCTCTACAATCTTCCCCGCTTCAATAACAACAATTTTGTCTGCATTCTGAATGGTACTTAAGCGATGCGCAATGACAACTGTTGTTCTATTATCCATTAATTTATAAAGAGAGTCCTGTACCAATTTCTCAGATTCAGTGTCTAAAGCGGAAGTCGCTTCATCGAGTAGCATGATTGGCGGATTTTTTAAGACGGCTCGCGCAATACATATGCGCTGACGTTGACCACCTGATAATTTGCCGCCCCTATCGCCGATGTTGGTCTGATAACCATGCTCCGTTTTTAAAATAAATTCATGCGCATTCGCAATCCGTGCAGCAGCTTCTACTTCCTCCTGACTCGCAGAAACATTGGCAAAAGCAATGTTGTTAAAGATCGTATCATTAAATAAAATAGATTCCTGATTGACTACACCGATCATATCCCGTAAAGAATCCTGATTTAGCGCCCTTAAATCTGTACCATCAAAGAGAATCTGCCCATCCGTAACGTCCATAAATCGCGGAATTAAATCGACTAAAGTCGATTTACCACCTCCTGAAGGACCTACCAATGCAACGATTTTCCCTTTTTCTATCGTTAAATCAATATGCTGTAAGATTTCTTTGTCTTGGCTATACGAAAAACTCACCTGATTGAATACGATACTTTTCTCAAAGCTTTTAACAAGTTTGGCATCTTTGGAATCTTTGACTTCAGTCTTTTCATCAATAAGTTCCAAAACCCGTTCACCAGCGGCAAGACCATTGTGGATACCACTAAAAGAATCCGTTAAAGCTTTTGCAGGACGCATGACCTGTGAAAAAATAGCGATGTAGGCAATAAACTCCGGTGCGGTCAAGCTTTTGTCGCCTGAAAGGACCAAATGACCTCCATACAGAAGAATAATTGCCACCATAATAACGCCAAGCAATTCAGAAACGGGTGAACTTAACTGTTGCCGTTTAGCCATAGCGCGTCCGATATTCGCATAATGTTCGTTCTCATTATGAAACCTGTTCTTAATAAACGATACCGCATTAAAAGCTTTAATTATTTTGATGCCAGACAACGCTTCATCCAAATAAGATATCATATTTCCATAAGATTCCTGAGCAGCATGGGCCTGAGTTTTGAGATTTTTAACAATCCTAGCGATAAAAAACCCAGAGATGGGAATAACCAAGAGCGAAAAGAATGTCAATTGTGCTGAAATGTTAAACAGCATGACAATATAGGCTATTAGCTGCAAAGGCTCTTTAAAAACAACTTGTAAAGTTCCTGTAACAGAATATTGCACCACCTGTACATCTGAAGCAACCTTAGACACAATATCCCCTTTTCGCTGCCCCGTAAAATAGCCAACATGCAGATCCATCACGTTATCAAAAACCGCTCTGCGCAATTTGAGTAAAGTATGAATGCGAAAGTTTTCCATGATACGTTGGCAGAAATAACGAAACAGATTGCTGATAAAAACTGAAATTACAATAACAATACACACGTATTTCAACGCACCATAGGCTCCAAGCTGGTTATTGGCAACACTTGCATAGTAATTAAACCACGCGAGAATGTCGGTATAAGTCTCGGGTTTTACCGCTTCGACGGTCGTATTACCAGCGTTAAAAAGTGTATGGAGTAATGGAGCAAGCAATGCTAAATTTAATGTACTAAAAATAACCGTGATCAGCGTGAAAATTACATATGGGATTGCAAATTTCTCAATGGGTTTAGCAAACGATAAGAGCCTAAAATATGTTTTCATTTAATTTCAACTTAGACAAACTACTCTTCAACAAAAAAGTAACTCGTCGATCTCTCCTCTTCCTTTCAGATTTTTATGGAGGAAATTGAACAAAAATAACAAATTAATCAAGAAAAGCACCTATCGTGTTAAGGGACTATAAAATTGTTGCATCCAAAGAACAAAAGCGTTCAACCTGCTCTGCTTGAAAAATCGATAAAAAAATCTCATTTTAATGGATAATTCCCTAATTTAGCCTTATTCAAACACCATATTTAGTAAAATAAAATGCAAATAGACGTTGCCAAAAGATTGCAGCACACCGAAGAATATTATTTCTCCAAAAAATTAAGGGAAATAGATGATTTAAATAAACAGGGTATGCGCGTGATCAATCTAGGAATCGGAAGTCCAGATTTGCCCCCGCATCGGGAGGTAATCGAGACATTAAGTACGAATGCCCAACTCCCAAATGCGCATGGCTATCAAAATTATAAAGGTGCTCCTGCCCTACGACAAGCCGTTGCGGATTGGTATCAACGTTATTATCATGCAACTTTTAATCCAGATACAGAGATACTTCCCTTAATTGGATCAAAAGAAGGGATTGTGCACATCTGCATGACTTATCTTCAAGAAGGAGATCAAGCTCTTATCCCCAATCCTGGATACCCCGCTTACGCTGCAGCCGTACGGCTGAGTGGTGCCGAAGCGATTACCTATAACCTAACACAAGAGAAGAATTGGCTTATTGATTTGGATGAGCTCAAAAAACAGGACTTGTCAAAGGTTAAATTGATGTGGATAAACTATCCACACATGCCTACAGGTGCATCCGCACCTGATGCATTCTATCAGAAGCTGATTCAATTTGCCAAAGAGCACAACATACTGATTTGTCATGACAATCCGTATAGCTTTATCCTGACAGATACACCAAAAAGTATCATGAGTATTGCAGGAGCGAAAGATGTAGCCATTGAATTAAATTCGCTGAGCAAGTCTTCCAATATGGCTGGATGGCGAATTGGTGTACTCATAGGCGCCGAAGAACGTATAAACCAAGTTCTCCGTTTCAAAAGCAATATGGATTCGGGCATGTTTTTACCTGTGCAACTGGCTGCCGCAAAAGCCCTGCAATTGGACGCATCTTGGTATGCTGACCTAAACAAGATTTATGCGGAAAGACGTCAACAGGTTTATGAGATTATGGATTTGTTAGCTTGTTCTTATCAAAAAGATCAAGTAGGATTGTTCGTATGGGCCCGCATTCCCGAAAAATACAAGGACGGTTACGAACTGAGTGATGCCGTTTTGGAAAAATCACGGGTATTTATTACACCGGGAGGAATTTTCGGAGATAGAGGTAATCAATACATACGTATTAGCCTTTGTGCCACTGTGGATGTACTCAAAGAATCAATCCAACGAATAAAAGATAGCTTCTAAGAACTTAATATAATTGTTTATATATGAACATAGCCATTGTCGGCGTAGGCTTAATAGGCGGTTCCGCTGCCATTCGCCTAAAAGAAACAAAATTCTGCGACAAAATAATCGGTGTAGATAAGAGTCAAAAAAACTTGGATAAAGCGATGCAAATCGGCTTTATCGACGAAACAGCCAGCCTGGAAGACGCGATTAAGAAGTGTAAAGTATTGGTGCTCACGATTCCTGTCGATGCCATTTTACATGTTGTTCCTCAAATTTTGGATCTGGTCACCGATCAAGTCGTCATTGACATGGGATCAACGAAAACAAATATTCTCCATAAAATTAAGAATCATCCTAACCGGGGGCGTTATGTAGCAGCCCATCCAATGGCCGGAACAGAATATTCGGGACCGGAAGCAGCTGTAGCCGGCTTGTTCAAAGGCAAAATGATGGTATATGTCGAAGCCTTTAAAACCGATGAGGATGCGTTCGAGATCGCCGATGCTATTACGGACCAACTGGAGATGCGAAGTTGTTTTATGAATGCCGATGAACATGATGTACATACCGCTTATGTATCCCACATCTCCCATCTCACTTCTTTTGCACTTGCCTTAACGGTATTGGAAAAAGAAAAATCTCAAGGACGTATTTTCGAACTTGCAGGCTCCGGATTTGAATCTACGGTTCGTCTGGCCAAAAGCTCACCGGATATGTGGACACCTATTTTCAAGCAGAATCGAGAAAACGTACTCGAAGTGCTCGAAGAGCATATCAAGCAACTTCAATCCTTGCATGACGCTATTGCCACAGAGGACTATGACAAATTACACAAACTCATTACCCGTTCCAATAAAATAAAAAGGATTATCAAATAAGGGTTTAGCACTAGAAAACAGTACGCATAAACAAGGCCCCTACTCAGGTCGGCCTTGTTTATTCATCTTCAAATTCATTGAACTTATCCAAGTCTGCTCTCGCTCCGACAGCGTCACCCAATTTTTCGCGAATTGCGGCACGATAAGAATACAAATCAGAATAATATGGATTCAGATCGATCGCTTTGGAATAATCTGCCAGCGCTTCCGTAAAATTCTCGAGCTTTTCATTCAGATCGGCTCGCAATGAATACACATAAAAATCTTCCGGATTGAGGCTTACAAGGCGGTCAAAATCCAGTAATGCTTCCTTAAAATTACCCAAACGCTCGAATAAAGAGGCTCTTTCTTCATACACAATCGACGAATTACCATCGATTTCTTCTGCCTGAGCATAGTCTTGCAATGCACTCTGGTAATTGCGGTAAGATTCAAAAACTTTTGCACGAAATATATAAGCAGCAGCTCGGTTCTTATCAAGGGCGATGGCCTGATTGAAATCAGACAACGCCAATTCAAAACAGGTCAATTTCAGGTACAAACTTCCCCTGAAAACAAAAAGATTACTATCGCCACCCTCAGAATTAACAATAGCACAGGAATAAAGATTGATCGCCTTTAGATAGCTATAGGAATGAACATATTCAAGCCCCAGTGAATTTATCTCGTCTTTACTTAGCTGTTGAGATTTTGATTCCAGCTCCTGAATAACCAGGTTTTCAGCCTCGAAGTAAGTTAATTCAGCCTGATTTTCCTGCCATTCCAATACACTATGATAATTAAAATCCAGTCTCTTCGCAATCTGATAGTCATAAAATGCCCCCTCATCTTCCTCGATCTGTCTGTAGATTAAACAACGGCTGGCATAGAAAAATGGTTCTTCTGGAAAGTGCTCGATAGCATTAGTGAACGTTTCAATGGCCTTGTCATAAGTGCCTATCTTAACATAATAAAGTCCCAAGTAGCTATAGGCAAGCGCGTGATTAGTCAAATCAATGGCCTCCTCAAACAAAGCAACAGGATTACCGTTTCCAAGGATACCAATATTAAACCCTTCCAATAGGCATCGAAGAGCGCGATCGCCAACTGCAGAAAGCCAATCAGACGGAAAAGGCGGACAAGATTGAGGAAAAAACGATGCAATGGGCAAAAAAGAAAACTTAGCAAGAAGGATGGGTACTGGCAGTGTAAAATCTGATTCCACAAGAGTATTGTTTTGAAGAATAACAGCTAGATTCGAAAACATATGCTTCATACTCAAAACTAAGCTAAATTTCATTACAAAAGAAATTTAACCAGCGATCAATTCCCCTATTTAGATATTCTTATCCATGAATTTCTCCCGTTAGGTACAAATATTTATATCGGATAATATCTCTTGAATTGGTAAACCGGATTAACTTTTCCTTTTTGAAAACATAATTGGAAACCTTTTCTTCCATCAAACGCAAAAATTCGACAAATTCGGCAAAAAAGTTTTGACGTTCAACAGGCGTAAATTGACTGTTTTTAACAATCCAGAAGAATTGCTCTTCATTCACATGGAAGGAAACCTCATTGTGCTTTTCTTTTCGAAAAATAAAGATTGGATCATTTTCCTGGTTAATAAATAAAGCAAAGCCAGTATTTCCACCATCCAGATTAACGACAAAAGCAGAAAAATAGACAGTACCGATCTGTAAACTTTCCAGACAAATTAATTTATGTAACATCAGGTTGACAATTAGATCACCTAAAATTATTAAGTTTTTATTTAAAAACAAAAAAAGCTCACAAAATATTGTGAGCTTTTTGTA
The DNA here is from genome assembly GCF_031455655.1 of Sphingobacterium sp. 2149. Taxonomy (NCBI): domain Bacteria; kingdom Pseudomonadati; phylum Bacteroidota; class Sphingobacteriia; order Sphingobacteriales; family Sphingobacteriaceae; genus Sphingobacterium; species Sphingobacterium sp. 2149. The sequence goes on from NZ_JAVDTD010000003.1 coordinate 156,094, forward strand.
ATTAGAGTAAAATTTACTAGAAGGTAAATTTCACCGATGCGTTCCACGTTCTACCCTGTCCGATTAAAACGAAATTGGATGTATCTATACCATTCCAAGAATTGTTAACATCTGTGACCAAGTTGCTGGATGTTGCTTCAGAAATATAAAACTTATTCAACACATTATTCATGTTAACACGGAAACTTATGTCGTTCTTATCACTCACCTGAAGATGGTAAGAAAGACCTGCGTCCAAAAGATTGAAAGACGGTAATTTCAGATAACGCCCATAAGTTTGACCATCGATTACTTCTCTGCGATAATTCGATGCGTACAAACGCTCATAATATCTATAATTTGCATCTACAGATAGCCCCTTAAACACCTTATATTTAGCACCAAATCCATAGGAAGTTTGGGCAGCGTTACCAACATGTTCACCTGTCAAGTTTACCTGTGAGCGTCCCAATTCTATGCGGTTATCGTTACGCACGACCGAGTTTACTGCGCCATCGTACTTCCAATCACCGATAGATAAAAATCCTGTGAGACTCAACTTTTCTACAGGACGGGCTTCAAAATCTACTTCTACGCCTCTATGGACCTGCTTAACACCGTAATTTGTTGTATATAAATAGGCTCTCTCTACCAAAATGCCAGGGTCGTTTGTCGGGTTATATTTTTTCACATCATCTGCTGTTGCTAAACTTGAGCTTCCAGTAACACGATTTTCCCAGGTTGTGCGGTAAACATTGACGTTCACATCCAAAAATCGAGAAGCAAATTTATAGCCTGCTTCTAAACCCAGTATTTTTTCGTTTTCGGCATTTTCATTGATATCATTTGCATAATTCATGAAAATATTGTTTTGATATGGCTGACGGGAATAATACCCTGCATTACCAAAAATACTATGATGCCCCAATGTATAACTTACACCACCTTTCGTATTGTATCCAAAGTTGTTCACTTCTTTAGAATCCTCATTACCCGGTGTATATTGAAAATAATCAGAACGTTTGTTTTGCTGTTCAGAAACCGATCCTTGGAAAAATGCCGTAAAGCCATTTTTCGCATACTCCAATTGACCAAACAGACCTCCATAACGGATGTACTGATTGTAATCCCAAGCTAAACGTTCATCACGCGAATCAGGTTTACTGGAGAACGCCTTCCATGGATTTGTCGAATAGGTGTTCGTAACTAGCGGTTTGTTAGGAAAATTAACATTACCACCTAATACAACACCATTTGTATTACCCAGCGGATTGGTCAATTTACGATAGTGTGTGCCTTTGTAATCCCTTACATCAAAGCCCACATTAAAATTAAGGGATTCTGAGAGCTTACGGTTATAGTTAGAAACTATACCAAACCATTGGTGATTGTTCACATCAGCAGCCAAATATTTACCTGTATTGTATTTATCACTCCGCAAAGATTGGCCCCCACCTGCCGCTAAAGAAGCATATACAACGGTAGATAAAGATGATTTATCGTCGATCGTCCAGTCCCAGTTTAAGTTGGCTACAGGCTTATGATAAAAATTCTTCTGCGCATTCATCATCACGCCATTTGCATCCTTATAGTTGTCGTTGTAACGTCTGCCATTAGCAAGGTAGTTCGACAATTTTGAGGTATATCCTTGGTTATGCCATTGTGGAGCACCTGTTACCATAAAGTTCAGGTTGTGTTTTTCGTTGGCTTTATATCCAACGGACAAGAAATAGCTTTGTCCGGCACCTTCCGTATGGTCCATATAACCGTTACCTGACCATTGTGTTAACATAGCGGAAACAGCAAAACCATTTTTCATGAGCCCGGTATTGTAACCGACTGTTGCCTTCATAAACATATCGTTGCCGACCGTTGTGCGCACAAAACCACCTTCTTTCATTGCAGTGGATTGTGTTACGTAATTCACGGTTCCTCCGACAGAGGAAATCGCTAACTTAGAGGATCCCAACCCACGTTGGATCTGCACCAAGGACGCAATATCTGTAAGTCCCGACCAATTTGACCAATAGACACTACCGTTGTCCATACCGTTGATCGGCTGGCCGTTCAACAGAAATGCGGTATTGGACTGATCAAAACCACGGGTTGTCATAGAAGACTCACCAAACCCTTTTGCCTGGCCAGTGATATAAACGGAAGGCGTATTTGCCAATGCGGAAGTAATATCCTGCGCTCCAACCCGCTCTTCCAGATCTTGCTTGCGGATCGTTGAAACAGCAATCGGCGTCTTTCTACCTGCAGCAATATCGATGACCCCATGACCAACAACAACGACCTCATCCAAATTCGTTGACGATCCAGCTGTAAAAATTGGATTGATATTCAACGGTTCCCCCGATTTCAGCATGATGTTTTCAAAAATAACTGGCGTTTCTCCGATATAAGTGACCTCAACTTTATAAGGCCCCCCTTCTTGAAGATTTGAAATTTGAAATTTTCCTTCGGCATCGGCTGAGCCACTTATTACTTGTCCACTTGGGATGTGGATAATTTTAATAGTTGCTCCTTTAACCGTTTGTCCAGTAGCTTCTTTGACAACTCCTGAAACTGAACCAGTATTTGCTGTTTGACCTTGAACGGCACCGTAACTAGCAAAGACAAGGGCAAAAAAAAGTAAAGACTTTTTCATGGTAGATGTGATTGTTTTGTTTTTGTGCTGCAAAACTAGGAATTGATTGTCTTTTTAACTAATTTTAACATGCGTGAAGTCCGAGCGTATCTCGATACGTAAAAAAATATTTTTAGCCTTCCCTATAAAAACATGGATTCCCTGAAAAAATGGGCAACAGATAATAAAAAAGGCTAAAATAAACACAATGTATTCATCATATTTTTGAAAAAACACTAAATTTAACAGGAATAAAATTTTGTCTTATTTGAATAAGTAACCTTTTTGAGTTTCATGCGGGGATTTTGCAGTAAAGTTTTTTCTGCAAACAATCCAATAAGGTTATATTATAGATACATTCAACTAACTGAAAAATATGTTGTCAATCCAACAAGCTTATAGCGGAATTCTTGAACCGTCATTAATCACGGAAATAGCGGAAAATGCGCAGATAAAAACATTTAATGAGGGGGATCTCATTATCGATACCAATCAATATATCAAGTCCATGCCCCTGCTCTTGGATGGAGCAATAAAAATTGTTCGCGAAGACGAAGATCAGGGAGAATTGCTGCTTTATTATCTGGAGCGAGGTCAAACCTGTACGATGTCAATTGCCTGCTGTCTAGGAAATAAAAAGAGTGAAATCCGTGCACGTGCTGAGAAAAAAACTACGGTGGCCATGATTCCCAACGAACTTGTCAATCTTTGGATGGGAAAATATCCTTCTTGGCGAAATTTCATAATCTCAAGCTATTCAAGCCGCATGGAGGAAATGCTACAAGCCATTGATAGCTTAGCCTTTTCTAATATGGAAGAACGAATTATCAACTATCTCCAGGCGAAGGTAAAACTGAATGATGACCGAATACTCACCCTCACCCATCAAGATATTGCTTCCGACCTCAACACATCCCGTGTGGTTGTCTCCCGAATTTTAAAAAAGCTGGAACAGGAGGATAAAATTGTATTGCTTCGGAACGAAATCAGGGTATTAGTGGATTGAGCAAAACATTCGTATCTTTAGCTATAAGTAAATTTCGAAAGGTATTCATATCATTTTTATTTTAGATGAAGATAGAAAAATTAGGATTTATAGGACTAGGAAATATGGGTTATCCCATGGCTAAAAATCTAGAAAAAGCCGGATTCCCGCTTTCTGTTTATAACAGAAACAGCAGTAAGACACTGGGTTTTGAAGAGCATTTGATCAGAAAAGATATCGCCGAACTCGTCGATCAAAGTGATATCATATTTTCCATGCTCACGAATGATGATGCCGTCGACGATGTATATGAAAAAATCCTTCACTGCAATGTCAAGGGTAAACTATTTGTCGATATGAGTACAATCTCGCACGAAGGCTCTATTTCTACTGCATCGAAATTAAAAGAAAAAGGCGGGGCTTTTATTGATGCACCTGTAGCCGGCAGTACTAAACCAGCGGCTGAAGGTTCCCTTATTATTATGGTCGGTGGCGAATCAGAACATGTTCATCGCGCTACACCTTACCTTGAGAAAATGGGCAAATCGATCAAACATCTTGGGGAAAATGGCCAGGGGATCTCGGCCAAACTTGCCATAAACTATTTTCTTTCCACCATTTATCAAGGGCTTGCGGAGACGATCCTGTTTTCAGACAAATTGGGCATTAATCGGGGGCAAATGCTCGAAATTATCAACGATAGTGCCAGTGGCAGTGGTGCGACAAAAGTGAAAACACCTTTGCTTGTGGAAGAAAATTACGCTCCAGCGTTCGCACTGGATCTTATGCTAAAAGATATCCGGCTGGCCCAACAGGCTGGCGCCGATTATCCGCTTTTAAAAGCACTGCTTGAGACGTACGGAAAAGCGCATGAAAACGGTTTTGGACAACTCGACGTTATCGGCATTATTGAATCTATAAAGTCTTGATTCAGGTTGCCAAGAGCAAAAAGTAACCCAATCAAAAAGGATAAATATAATAGCCTAACGACGATTGCAAATACATAGACAGAAAAATTATTTACATATGAAAAAAGTAATGACCCTATTGCTGCTTACCATGGTTACCATGACTTCACAAGCGCAAGAACTAAAACAAATTTCGTATCAAGATGGTGAGCAAAAACTCAAAGGATTGATTACCGCCAATACGGCAAAAAAAGGAGCAGCTGTCCTCATTCTCCCGGCATGGAAGGGAATTGACAACGAAGCGAAACAAGCCGCATTACAACTGGAAAAAGAAGGCTACATTGCTTTCATTGCTGACATTTACGGTGAAGGGAACATTCCCTCAGACAACACGGCAGCATCGAAAATAGCCGGACATTACAAAACCGACTATAAGGCTTATCAGCATCGCATCACGCTAGCATTAGAACAACTAAAAAAAGAAGGAGCGGATCCCAACAAGATTGCTATCATTGGCTACTGTTTTGGAGGTACCGGCGCGCTCGAAGCCGCAAGAGCGCATTTACCCGTCAATGCAGTGGTCAGTATTCATGGCGGCCTATCCAAATCTGCAGACAGACCCAATGGTGCTATCAAAACAAAAGTGCTTGTTGAGCATCCTGCAGACGATAAAAGTGTATCCAAAGAAGATTACGATGGGTTGATCAAGGAATTAAACCAAGGGAAAGCAGATTGGCAAATAATCACCTATGCAAATTCTGGACATACCTTTACCAATCCAGAGTCGCCAGAGTATAATCCAGTGATGGCGAAACGCGCCTGGGCGCATACGTTATTATTTTTGAAAGAAGTGTTAAACTAGCTCGCAACACGAACAACAGCAATATCTCTCCAAATGAATGATAATTCGAAGCTGAAAATCTATCCGACTATTGTTCATTTCTTGATATTGCTGTTGTAAAGCATCATCGCAATCCCCCATCCTTTAAAATCACTAAAGATAGCAAGCCCTCAAAACCAGAGGACAAATCGTGTCGCAAATCGTGTGACAAATCGCGGGACAAACTTTTAAAAAAGGAGAAAAAAAGTGTGAACACATACATTTCTTGATTAATTTTGAAAGCAAAAAAAAGGTCGAATTGAGAAAAAGAATACTAATAAGTCAACGTCATCCAATACTATATTTTCTTGCGGTATGGGCACGAAGAATGCACCGAAAAGCCGTTTGGCTGTTGGATGATAAAAAATACGCTGCTGTTAAATCAGCTGATAAACTTCCCTTCCGCGTTAAAAAACACCAGTCTGTATTGTTAAAGAAACTGGGCGAAAACAACATGCAATTGCAGATCAATAAAGTTACCAATCTGAAAATTGCAGCATCACAGATCACGAGCATTCTGATCAGGCCACAAGAAACTTTTTCATTTTGTAAATTGGTAGGACTACCTACCGCAAAAAAAGGGTATCTGTCGGGAATGGAACTTTCTTTCGGCGAAGCGCGAGCGGGCATTGGTGGTGGAATCTGTCAAATATCAAATCTCATCCATTGGCTTGTCATTCACAGCCCGCTTACGGTCACTGAACGCTACCACCACTCTTTTGATCCTTTTCCCGACGATGGCCGTGTACTACCTTTCGGTAGTGGCGCTACCGTATTCTATAATTATCGGGACTATCAGTTCACTAACAATACCCCTTACACCTTTCAAATAAATCTGTGGTTTACCGACAAATGTTTAGAAGGTGAATTGAGAATCGATCAAGAGCTGGATTTTGCGTACCATGTATTTGAAAAAGAGCACCAATTTCTTAAAATAGACAATCAGTTCTTTCGGAAGAACGAGATCTGGCGCGAGAAGTTTTTAAAATTTCAAGGTGGAAAGATTTTAGAAACAGAACTTTTAACCAAAAATTTTGCGCGGGTTACTTATACCCCGGATGAATATACTGAAATTAGTTCCGACCGAAAGGCGTAATTCATTTTCATGATGATGATGCACGCTCTTTTAATATGAAAAGTCCACTTTTTTGTTTAAGTTTGGGATGGCTTTGGGGGTATTCTGTATAGAATTGAGATAGTCCCTTTGAACCTGATTCGGTTTATACCGGCGTAGGGAAAAGCAACAATCCACTGTACAGCATATCTTTATACTGCACAGCCCATCGCTCTTCCTTCCCTCAAAGCCACACGAATATAGCTTAACATGCAAAAAGAATGGAAGATTCTATTATCAATTTATTGGAGCAGGTGAGGATTGAAAAACCGCTCGTGCATAACATCACAAACCTCGTTGTGATGAATACTACGGCCAACGCACTTTTGGCCTTAGGAGCATCCCCTGTAATGGTACACAGCCCATTGGAAGTACGCGAAGTTGTGGACATTGCACAAGCGCTCGTCATTAATATCGGTACTTTAAGTGAACATACAGCCGAAGCGATGCTGGTCGCTACGGAACACGCCAATACCATCGGACGACCGTGGGTATTGGACCCTGTTGGTGCCGGGATATCAGCATTTCGCAATGACCTACTTTCCAACCTACTAGCGCTAAAACCAACAGTAATCCGTGGCAATGCATCGGAAATCATAACGCTGTACAATTCCAACCAACCGAATACAAAGGGAGTTGACAGCACCGCGGATAGTAAAGATGCGCTCAGGTTTGGAAAGCTATTGCAACAACATACTGGCTCCATCATCTGTATTTCTGGAAATGTAGACTATATTCTTTCGGAAAAACACACGGTTGAAGTGTATAACGGCCACCCCTTAATGACGCAAGTGACAGGACTTGGCTGTAGTGCTACTGCACTCATTGGTGCATTCCTGGCTGTTACGGATGGCCACTTTGAAGCTGCTGTCGCAGGGGTCTCCCTCTTAAGCCTGGCCGGAGAGCTCGCAGCCAAATCAGCCAGCGGCCCGGGCACACTGCAATTGAATCTTTATGATGAACTCTATCGGCTTAATGCAGAACGTCTGCAATCAAGTCTCAAGATCAAACACTATGCACATTAATCCGCTTTTCCCATATCCTTTATATTTAGTCATCTCCGAGCGGGATTGTTATCCCAAAAATTGGCTTCAGGTCGCCGAAGAGGCTATTATTGGTGGTGTTGATCTGATTCAATTGCGAGAGAAAACGGATAATCCCGCTACCTTTTTAGCAAAGGCCATGCGCTTGAAAAAGATTACCGATCACTATGGTATTCCTTTGGTAATTAATGATGCCGCAGCAATTGCCCAACAGATCGGGGCCTGGGGAGTGCATGTGGGTCAAAACGATCTCAAACCAGTCGCCATTCGAGAAAAATATGGAGACAGATTAACTATTGGATGGTCCATAGAAGCTGTGCAACAGCTGGAGAGCCAACAGATGCTAGTCGTCGACCATCTTGGTGTAAGTCCCATCTTTTCAACACCTACCAAAAGAGATACTGTTACCGAATGGGGAATTACGGGTTTAAAGCACCTTCGGAATAGGACCGAAAAGCCATTGATCGCGATCGGAAGCATGAATTTCCACACCACACAACAAGCTTGGAAAGCGGGCGCAGATTCCATCGCAGTTGTTTCGGCCATCTGTCAAAGTGCCGATCCCAGACAAGCCAGTGCACAATTAAAAGCCTTACTAAAATGACAAAAAACAAAAAATATAGGGTTCCTACTATACTCAGCATCGCAGGATTCGACGGAAGCGGCGGAGCCGGCATACAGGCAGATACCAAAACGATATCGGCATTGGGCTGCTATGCGATGAATGTTTTAACCGCCCTCCCCGTTCAGAATACGCAAGGTGTGAGACGTATTTATGAGATACCTACCTCGGCTGTACAAGATCAGCTGGATGCAATCTTTGAGGATATTTATCCAGATGCAATCAAAATAGGCATGGTGCACAATATTGAGCTTGTAGAGCTCATCAGTAACTATTTATCAACGTATAAGGGACCAATCGTATTTGATCCGGTCATGGTATCGACGAGTGGACACAAACTTATTCATGAAGACACCATCCAGGCCTGCGTAACACGTCTTTTCCCCTTAGCAACACTGATTACACCAAATTTAGATGAGACGAGTGTCTTAGTGGATGAACCTATTCATACTGTTCAAAAGATGGAAAAAGCTGGAAATAGTTTACTGGCTGCGGGTTGTCAATCTGTTCTGATTAAAGGTGGACATCTACAGAGTGAAGAGTTAACATCCCTCTTATTTCAACAGCAAAAGCCTCCAATTGAATTCAAGTCACAAAAAATTAACAGCAAAAATACACACGGTTCCGGCTGCTCGCTCTCTTCAGCAATTGCGAGCCAATTGGCACAAGGCGTTGCTCTCGATCGCGCAGTAGACATCGCATTATCCTATATACACGCGGCGATTTTGGGAAGTAAAAATCTTCGCATTGGCAAAGGAAATGGGCCATTAAATCACTTCCATAACCCCCTTAAACTTATGCAATATGAACTGGACTGATCATGCCTGGGATGCTATAACACCAATTTATTCGGATATACTTGCTATGCCATTTATCGTTGAGCTTAGTGATGGAAGTCTTCCCTTGGATAAATTTCAATTTTACATGCGGCAAGATGCATTCTATTTGGAAGAATTTGGTCGTGTCCTTGCTTTTATAGGTGCAAAGAGCGCTGACAACCAACAAGCATTGGACTATTTCGAGTTTGGGCGCAATGCACTTCTTGTTGAAAGAGCACTGCATGAAAATTACTTTCGAGAATTTGGTTTAACATCTGGAGACAACAGTAGCAAAATTGAGCCAACCTGCCATCATTATATCCATTTTCTCAAAAGCGTAGCTGCATTCGAGAGTATTGAAGTCGCCATGGCTGCAACACTCCCATGTTTCTGGATCTATAAAGCAGTAGGTGATCACATTGTGTCGACCGCAAATACGCTTGATAACCCTTACTCCAAATGGATTGAAACCTATAGCGGTGACGATTTTGCACAGGGAGTTATCAAAGCCAAAAATTATGTTGATAAAATTGCTGCAGAAACTACTGCAACAAAACGGGAGAAGATGCGACAAGTATTTATAACAGCTTCCCAATTAGAGTATCAATTCTGGTTAGCTGCGTATATAGGGCGCATATGGTAAAACTAGACTGTCCGATACCGAACAGTCTATGTTCAAAAATGAGCACTAAGGAAATCCGAAACACATAAAAATACAACTATGAATCAACACCTTAGGTATATCAATAATTTTGGCACTACTATTATACTATATGTTCAACAAAACAATCAGGTGCATGTTTATGTGAATTGGAAATGATAAATGGGAAAATAAAATGAAACTTTTATCTACAATAATTTTAAACTAATAACAAAAAGATAATGAAAAGAATCTTAACCATTGCCTTTATTTCATTTTTATATGTAGCGCAGGCACAAGAACGGGAAACACGTAAGATCGCTGCTCCAGATGGCATTTCATCGGCAACCTCGCTTCGTGTGGATTACATCCATTCTAATCGCAATGAGGTTGTTGTTGAAGCGGATAACCCCGAGCATTTATCCCTTATCGAAACGACTGTAAAAAATGGTACCCTCTATGTACAGTATAAAAGAAACAGTTCAATCAGAAATGCAAGAAACAATCGTGTAATTGTTTATTCGAGCAAGATACCGTCACGTTTCTCGGCATCTTCAAGCAGCTCGATTTATACCGATGAGATCATTAAGAGCAACAAAATTACTGTAGACGTGTCGTCTTCAGCCAGCGTATCTCTGAAGAAAATAGTAGCGGATGACATTAGTCTTGCAACAAGTTCTTCGAGTAAATTAACAACCGAAGTAAGCAGTAAAAATTTGCAAGTTTCGGCAAGTAGTTCGTCCAGGCAGAATATTTCAGGGAATGCTTCAAATTTAAATTTGAACACCAACTCATCCGCATCGGTTGATATGAGTCGTTTTACAACGACAAATGCTCAAATACAAGCAAATTCATCTGCAAATGTAACGCTAAGTGTGAAAGAAAACTTACAAGGAAAAGTTTCCACATCTGCAAAAATTGTATTAAAAAATCAACCAAAAAATGTCCAGGTTGACAAATCGACCAGCGGCAGAGTAGTCATGTAATTTTTAGTGTGGTCTTGAAAAAGACTGTTTATTTATGTTTAATGTTTAGTTAGCAAAAAAGGTGGTACTTCCCCAGTATCACCTTTGCTTTACCTGCCCTTAGACCGCTTATTCTTACTCCTCCTTCAATGCCTTGTCAATAATAGCGTTAACATGCACATCCGTGAAATTAACTGATCAATAACCACTAATCTCGCGTTACACAACTTAAGTTGGGATTAGTTTCACGACATTTTTGTATATTGATACCATAAGTTGACGATTTAATAGGGCTATGAATAATTTTTTAGGGACTTGTATAAAACAATTTCAATATTATAAATCATTGGGTGATAAAACATTTGAACAGTTGAGCACGGAACAATTATTTTGGCATCCAAACGATTCGAGCAACAGCATCGCATTAATTGTAAAACATTTAGGCGGCAATATGCTTTCCCGTTGGACTGATTTTCTAACCACCGACGGAGAAAAAGATGATAGAAACCGGGACCGAGAATTTGAAAACACCTGGACAGACCGTGATGAACTGATATCGTATTGGAATACTGGGTGGACTTGTCTATTCGAAGCCATCGGATCGCTCGATGAAAATGATTTCGATAAAATTATTTATATCCGTCATCAAGGACACACCGTTATGGAGGCTATCTTACGGCAGCTAGCACATTACCCCTACCATATTGGACAGATTCTTTATATTGGAAAAATATGTTTGGGTGATACATGGTCATCCTTATCGATACCTAAAGGGCACTCCCTTTCCTATAATGAGGAGAAATTCAGACAGAAAAAGCAACAACAGCATTTCACCTCCGAATTTCTAACGAATGATCAGGAGAATACGCCTGAACATTAAAATACAATCAGGGCTGGCACTACAAATGTACCAGCCCTGATTGTAAACTAACCCTAATCTTAAAATACGATGATCGAATTAATTGTCCAGTCGTATTAGCGATGTAAATCAAAACGATCTAACTCCATCACTTTAGTCCAAGCCTTCACGAAATCTTGTACGAATTTATCTTTCGCATCGTCACTTCCATATATTTCGGAAACTGCTCTCAACTCCGCATTCGATCCAAAAACAAGATCTGCCCGTCCCGCTTCCCATTTTTTAGTACCGGATTTGCGATCTGATCCTTCAAAAACTTCCCGATCCTGCGAGATTGCTTTCCAAGCTGTCCCCATATCCAATAGATTAACAAAAAAGTCGTTGGTCAATTGCCCCGGACGGTCTGTCATTACTCCCAGTTGAGAACCGTCAAAGTTCGCTTGAAGAACACGCATTCCGCCAATAAGCACAGTTAATTCCGGTACAGAGAGTGTGAGCGATTGTGCTTTGTCAATCAAAAGGGACTCGGTAGATACGGTATAAGCGCCTTTACGATAGTTTCTGAATCCATCTGCAATTGGCTCGAGATATCCAACAGATTCAACATCAGTTTGTTCCTGAGATGCATCCATACGTCCAGGACGGAATGGGACTTCGATGTCATGTCCTGCCGAGCGAGCTGCCTGTTCTATCGCTGCCCCCCCACCCAGAACAATTAAATCGGCCAAAGAGATTTTCTTTCCAGCTTGTTGTTTTCCATTAAAATCCTGTTGAATGTGCTCGAGAGCGGTAAGCACTTTTTGTAATCGTGCTGGATTATTAACTTGCCAATAACGCTGTGGAGCCAGACGTATCCTAGCGCCATTTGCCCCGCCTCTCTTATCTGATCCTCGGAAGGTAGATGCCGAAGCCCAAGCTGTTGTAACAAGCTCGGAGCTACTGAGCCCAGTATTCAATATGGTCGTTTTCAACGCACGAATATCATCCGAATCAACAAGAGCATGATCAACAGCCGGAATTGGATCTTGCCACAATAATTCCTCAGCAGGAACCTCGGCACCGAGATAACGTTCGCGCGGTCCCAAATCACGGTGTGTTAATTTAAACCATGCCCGGGCAAATGCATCTGCAAATGCTTCTTGATCTTCATAAAATTTACGCGAGATCTTTTCGTAAACTGGATCAAAACGTAAAGACAAATCGGTGGTCAGCATCGTTGGCCGGCGCTTTTTACTTGGATCGAAAGGATCGGGAATGGTTGAATCGGCACCTTTAGCTACCCATTGGTGTGCTCCTGCAGGACTTTTTGTTAATTCCCATTCATTCTCAAACAGATTTTTAAAGAAAAGATTGGTCCATTCTGTTGGTTTTTGTGTCCAAATGACCTCCAGTCCACTGGTAATGGCATCAGCACCCACTCCACTGCCGTAAGTGCTTTTCCAACCAAGGCCTTGTTGTTCTATACCAGCGGCTTCTGGTTCTTTTCCGACATTGTCTGCAGGTCCTGCACCGTGAGTTTTCCCAAAAGTATGTCCTCCTGCAATCAAAGCAACGGTTTCCTCATCATTCATAGCCATCCGACCAAAAGTGTCCCGTATATCTTTTGCTGCAGCAATCGGATCAGGATTTCCATCCGGTCCTTCTGGGTTCACATAAATTAATCCCATCTGTACCGCAGCCAATGGTTTTTCAAGATTGCGCGTGTGCAGCTTACCATCTGCATCATCATCGGCAGATAAGACTCCGTGCGGTTCGGCCACTCCTTCCGAGCCGTGCGCATAACGCATATCGCCACCCAACCAGGTGGTTTCAGACCCCCAATATACATCCAATTCTGGTTCAAAAGCATCAACACGTCCACCTGAATAACCGAAAGTTTTGAAGCCCATAGACTCTAGGGCAACATTACCCGTTAATATCATTAAATCTGCCCAAGAAATATTCTTACCATATTTTTGTTTGATAGGCCACAACAGGCGGCGCGCTTTATCCAAACTAACATTATCTGGCCAGCTATTTAGAGGAGCAAAGCGCTGTTGACCAGATCCTGCGCCACCCCGACCATCACTTACACGGTATGTTCCTGCACTATGCCACGCCATCCGGATGAATAATGGGCCGTAATGTCCAAAATCTGCTGGCCACCAATCCTGAGAATCAGTCATCAATGCATGTAAATCTTTTTTTACGGCTTCTAAGTCCAATTGGTTGAATGCCGCTGCGTAGTCAAAGCCTTCATCAATTGGATTTGACTTGCTCGCATGCTGTCTCAACAGGTCTACACGTAGTCTATTTGGCCACCAATCTTGATTCTGAGTTCCACCTCCTGCGACGGAGTTGCGCATCGTACCATTGTGAAAGGGGCATTTGCTAATGTCTTTTTCGTTGTTGTCCATATTAAAAGAAAGTTTTTTTATATAATACCTTAATTGATCAAATTGTTTGATTTCAATTTTCATAAAAGTACATAAATACAGTCGATCCGCTCCATCGAATGATTTGATAAACTATAGACAAAATTTATATTATATAAAATACACTATCTAAATGAATGATAATACCTTTTCGACATTTTAAGCGTCGTATAACGGAAAGTGGTATGATAGACATACGTAGAAATAAAAAAGGACAGCTAATTTCTATATGCTGCCCTTTTTCAAAATCAGCTCAAATACTGATTTACGTTTACTATTTGTTGCTAATCAATAACAACCTCTTGTGGCCTCGCTACCTTTTCGAGATCTTTTGGGAGAATGACCGTCAACACCCCATCCTCAAAACTGGCATGTACATTATCGGTAAGCACGTGTTCATTTAATTGGAATTCACGCTCAAATGCTAATCCATCGTTCTCTTTATAAATATAATCTATGGCATTGTCTTGTCTATTTGCAGTACATGAAATTTTAAGTATCCCTTCTTGGATGCTGACTTGGAACTGTTCTTTCTTGCGGCCAGCAGCAAAAAGCTGTACTTCAAAGAATTCTTGATTCTCGACAATATTTACAGGAAAAAATTGCTGTCTCATTCCGCTTTGCATGGGTTCGCCTTCAAAAAAATGCTGCTGAAATTTTTCAAAACGGTCCTTGAAATGCTTTCCGCAAAATTTATTATGATTTGAATATCCACTGTTGTAATTATCTCTTTTAAACATGACTTTAATTTTTAATGTTGAATACTAAGTGTAAATTGATGATCGCAGGATTGTTTCCACAATCGCGATTTTTTGTAGCTATTAATAAACGGGAACTATTGTCGCTCTCTTCGAACGGCTTTGTGCATTTAATGGCACGATCGCTACGACTGTATCATAGTGACGCTGAACATTCGGGTGTACTGGGGCCGTGTCCATTTGGAAAGCCCGCCGATCTCTTCTGCGCATTCTTGCTGCGGCAAAGCTTCCTATACCAAACAACACTGTTCCAAACAACAAGAGTTTAAAGATCGTCCCAATAATTAGCGTTGCTAATCCTGCAATTGCCGTAAGCACGATCAGGCGCGGCAATATAAATCGAAGTTTATTTTTCATTTGAATACATCTTTTTTAAGGTTTCCGTCAGCACATACCTTCATCTGTCTGAAATTGTACTTCTTCTTGACCTTCATATTTGTAATTAATTTAGTGTCGCCAACATCCATTCTGACAGATCATCGCGTTCTGTCATTTCTTTCGGTATATCGACATAAAAAAGGCGCCTTTATAAAAGAAGACGCCCAACAACAGTTTTTACTTTAAAATTTTTATTGTTTTTTCAGAATCCGCATCGTCCGCTGAAACGACGCTTCCATTCCTCACGCAAACGCTCCTTCTCCTCTTCGGAAAGATCCTCTCCGTTTTCCGTTTGAGTTGGAAAAGCCTTTCGAAATCTCCCGCCTCCCGGTTTACCAAATCCCCTGCCGAACAGGATTCTTGACAAAACAAAGAGTCCTAGTGCCTGCCAATAGGTAATTGCTTTTAAATGGAAAATATCCACCATTAACGTATTCCATAAATATTGTAACAACGCCACCAATAAAAAAACACCAACAATAATAGCGACAAACATAAAAGCGAATTTACCCTTCCGCTGTCTTTTCATTCTTCCATTCATAGCTTAATCCTTAAAATTTTAATTCTTCATATAAACTCCGCAATCGTACTCTTAGATGCTTCACTGCATACCCTTTGCGACTGATGATTGTCTTTAAATGCTCATTTTCCATCACGGCAATTTCTTGAAGTGTTTTGTCTTCCAGTTCATTCAACATAAAAACCCGGCGTTGCTTTTCGGGCAGTTCGTCCAATGCTTTCATCAATTCGTCCCAAAAAATATCCTTAAATAATTTTAGCTCGGGATTGTTGGAGTCGTCAGCCAAAAGAAACTGACGGATGGGAAATGAACTTTCACTATCATCGTCGCCTGCGATGAGATCATCAAGTGATTCACTTTTCTTTTTTCGATAGCTATCTGTAATTTTATTGCGTGTGACTGCATAAAGCCAGGCTCCAGCATTCTCCAGTTCATCCATATTGGTCAAACGGCTGAATTGATACCAAACTTCCTGTAAGATATCCTCTGCATCCTCAGTTTTCTTTACTTTCCCCTTAACAAAACGCAGCAGCTGACTCCCATAAGTCTTAACGGTATCCGTAAATGATCTGGAATTTTTCTCTGCCATATTATTTTGGTATGCAATGTCCATAGCAGCCTAGACGAACCAGCAAAACTTTTACTTTAAATTATTTACAGCAATCTCTTCTCGCTCACTCCGCATCATGAACAACATCTCAGGTTTCTTTTCTTCTTGTTCCGTGTACGCTTTGTACATTCTAAATTAAGTAAAATCTAAAAAATATGCTCAAACAACAAAATTAATAGCGCTTTTTTTTGTCCCTATTTTAGGCAATAAAAGTAATGTTCTTGGAAGCTACAACGATTACTGACCTTGTAAATACCATAAATTTGTCTTAGTTTACTATAAATAACAAAACGCACCATGAATAGGGTATCGTCAAATTTTTATGCCGTTAATACGGCAGAAAATAAGTATAAAATTTCTTATAACTTCTATGAGCCTACAGATCATCCTGTATTGGCCACGATCCTCATCATCCATGGTATGCAAGAGCACAGTGGTCGATATCAGGAACTGGCCAGTTATTTGACAGCTCAGCAATTTGCAGTTTTAACCTACGACCAATTGGGACACGGATTAACGGCTTCACAACCCGATCTTTTGGGCTATTTCCAAAAAGAAAAGGCTAAAGAACAACTTGTCGATGACGCAATTGCGATGAGTAGTTTTTTACGGGAAGCCTATCCAAAAACACCGCAATTTATTTTAGGACATTCTATGGGATCCTTTGTTACACGTTGCGTATTACAAAAAATTGGGGGCCAATTTAAGGGGGCGATAATTGTGGGTACCGGACAGCGCCAAAAGGGCTCCACCGCTTTTCATCTTTTACTCGCTTTTCTAAATACTGTTGCACCAAAAAAAAGAAGTAAATTGATTAATCGTATTTTTGACAAACGCAACAACGCCCGTTTTAAGAACGAACCGAACCAACGTCACAGCAATTGGCTAAGCGTTAATAAGACAAATCGTATTTCTTTTTTGGAAGATCCACTCTGCGGAGGTCTATTTACCAATAATGGGTTTCATACGTTACTGGATCTTTCACTACAGGCGACAGATCCTATTCCTACACAGCTTATCCCAAAAACGCTTCCGATAGCTTTTATCAGTGGACAGGATGATCCAATTGGCGATTTTGGCGCTGGAGTTGAAAAAAGTGCAGAGCAGCTCCGCAACCAAGGGCAGGCTGATATTACGGTTAAATTATATCCGGGAATGCGACATGAAATATTAAATGAAGAATGCAAAAAAGAAGTATTTGAGTTTATCAGCAGCTGGCTCCATAGCCATTTAACTTAGCTACCGCTCACAAATATTTACCATAACGTTCATCGCACTCCAAACAGCATACAGCACTTCGAGATGTTTTTTCTTTTGCTGTATCTTATGGTGCTATATCGTGTAAGGAATAGGCAGCGGAAGTCCTACCCGACAAAGATCGGCCATCCGCTGCTAGCTATTGAAAATGCTATTTAAAATTAAATGTTGGTGCCGGTTGCGCTGCAACACTACTGGTTGCCCCTTCAATTTTGGGCCAGTCCTTATCCCAGACGATCTGATCCAAAAATAGCATCCGACGATTTCCACCCGTCGCAACACGAGGCTGCTTTGGGTCCATACCATGATAGAGTATCCAATCTTTTCCCTTATCGTCTGTAATAATGCGCGAAGTATGACCTGTCCCCACAAATTGATCATTTCCCCTTAACAGCAACGTTCCGCTCCCTCGCTGTACCAGATTGCGTCCCTCCCGATCCATATAAGGCCCTTTCAAATTTCTAGACCGTCCTACAAGAACATGGTAACTGCTTTTTTCCCCTTCACAACAAGATCCTTTGGATCCGATAAAGTAATAATACCCTTTCCGCTTATGAATTACAACAGCCTCAAAATCACCGGCAGCAACTTTAAATTTTTTATTTAGATCAGGTACAGCTGTTCCATTTTGATCTAATTCCACACCATAAGTGCCCTGCGTTTCAGCATCGCTAAAACTACCCCAAAACAAATAGTTCTGTCCATTCTCCATAAAAAAGTAAGGGTCAATTGAATTGGGTACATTGATCTGCTTGCTATCGAAAAGTTTACCTTGATCTATAAATGGTCCTTCCGGTGCATCAGCAAGAGCAATTCCTATCCCTGGATTAGGATCTCCCCATGTCGAATAGGCATAATACATCAGGTATTTCCCATTGAGCTCTACTACGTCGGGAGCCCAGATTCCACCTTCGGCTTTCCAGCTCGGTTTTGAGCTGAAGGCTGTACCAATCCAGGTCCATTGAACTAGATCGGAAGATTGTAGAATGGATACCAGACGCTGCCCTTTGCCATCTCCCCAATTGTCGGCTGTCCCGTAGGCATAAAACATGTTGCTTTTGGGGTCTCTAACAACTGTAGGATCAGCAAGTATAGGCTCAAAAACCGGATTGGTATAGGTCTTTTGCTGCACCTTATTAGCCCTTGCAATTGTCTCTGGTCCAAGTTGCGTTACTGAACCTGAAAAGCTTCCGCAGGAGCTTAACACGTTCAGTAAAACAACTCCGCCGATCCAATATCTTAACAACATTGTATTCAACATCTTATTATTTTATTATATTATTTTCTACATCATAGGAAAACGCTATTTCGCCTTTCCCAATTTCTCTTCCAGCATTTTGATAAAATAGCCTCCTACAACGGATCTTGCCTTAAATCCAGCTCTTTTAGGTCGATCCGTATACGTCCAGTCGGACATCGGAACCCGATCTGTTGTCTCATTCATAAAACGGTATACTGGCTTTACAAAGGTTTCAAATGTAGGTTTATCATTGGCCATGGTCGCCGTCCAAATAATCCAATCCGTCTTGTTGTAAGGCTGACGGTTATCCAGTGGTAATCCATATTGGTTTTGTTTGCTGAGATAGTAGCTTAGTTCGGTTTCGCGAATAGCAGGATCAAAAATATTCATCTTGAGCAATTTATCCCATACCATATTATACTTTTGGCTCCAGGTTCCTGCCTTGTCAAAAGTCAACTTATAATGATCCCCATCTTTGGCCATGCCTTCCCATTTCTTAGCCATCGCTTTCGCTTCCGTCAAGTATTTTTTAGCAGTAGCCTCTTCACCGAGCATTTGGGCCAGATAACCATAAGAAGCAATTCCCAAGATAGCTTTGATGGATAAATTAGCATTATGTGCAAAATGGCCAGCGAAATCGTCTGTACATAATTGATTTTCGGGATCCAGACCTTTATCAACTAAATAATCTGCCCATGTCGACAACACTTTGCAATGTTTCTTCGCATAAGTGGCATTTCCTTCCACTTTAGCTAATGCATAGGTTAGTATCAGCATATTTCCGGATTCTTCCACAGGCATATCTCCACCATAGGTTTGACCATTTGCCAGCGGATAAGTTCCAACATCGTGCGCAGCAAAAGGTTTTGTCCACTTATTGCTTTCGCTGTAATAAAAAATAGCGTTCATTAGCGCTTTTGCCAATTCCGGATTATAGTACAGGAAAATCGGAGCCGAAGGATAGGTTACATCAACAGTTCCTATTGACCCATTGCTATCATTTTCTTTGGACAGTAAAAGCAGATCGCCATTGGGTGCCTTCACAAGTTTATGGGCAGCGATGGCTTGCCGATAGGCCAAGGCACACAATGCGGCATAGTCCTCTCCCCCATTACGAAGAGCTGTACTCCATAATTCGGCATCAAATTTATCAGCAGCCTTTTTGAGAGCAGCATACTCTTTATCGGCCAATTCAAATTGTTTCTCAATTGTATGATTTCCATTTGTATTCCAATACGGCCGTAAATTTTGTTCGAAATATTGGATAGAATACAAGTCATCATACCCCAATAAGATCTTATCCTGATAGCTTGATGAGACATCAAAAGTTTGTATTAAAGCCAGCTGCTTACCTTCTTTTGAAGGTAATGTGTGTTCGTTTTTTAGAAATTTAACACGCAATTCCTGACTGTTGCCAACAATAGATTTCGTTTTTGCAGCGTTACCAGCCATATAAAAATATCCCCAATCTATTCGTAAATCATCTCCTTTTTTTTCGAGAATCTGCTGACTTTTACTTCCAGTCTTCACAAACTGCAGGTTTCCACTGCGGAATGAGCGGCTTACAGCGTCTTGTGCCGGAGAATTCAAAGCCCAGTTTGGAGCAGCTTCCAAATAAAGCTGTACGTGATGTTTTTTGCCATCCTTTACCTGAATCTGATAAGAAAGGTAATTTACGGGTCGCGACATTAGGTCCAAATTATCCATGAGCAACGGTGCCATAAAAGTAATATTTAGATTGACTGGACCGCAATCAAACGAATAATGTGTTTGTGTGGCCTGAACATTGGCGGCAAGCTGCTTTGCTTCCGTTTCGAATTGAATACTACCTTCTTTTTCTGCAAACAGTCCAAAATCAAAATAACCATTCGCTACCCTATTATGGCAATAACCAGCAAGTATATTTTTCCCCTTTTTCAGTGTCTTCACGATATGTTCGGGCAGTTTGACCCGATTATTTTTGCCTGTCGAATTCCCCGTATTAACAACTTCAAATCCGTTGACATACAAAATGGCATCATCATCGTGCGTAAACTCGATAAAAACAGGTTTTCCGGTGAGATCTTCATCAAGTTCAATTACTCTCCTGATCCAGATCTTAGCCTCCTGCCAATCCGTATTCACCTGAGGTTCTTTATCTTTGGTACCGAAAGGAGCGACGCCAATTTTCCATTGCTCTGCATCGTACGAAGGTTTCATCCAATCTGAAGCGGGTTCGCTATTGACATAACTTCCGGTCCAGGCCGCATGTTCCCCCATCCGTGCCAAAGACAGAGGTTCAGCTTCTTCTTTTCCTAGGAAGCGATAGGATCTCCCATCCACTTTAAGGACGCCCAGTAAAGGAAATGACTTTCCAGTCCAATGGCGGACAACATCTGCATTCAATTCGTTGCTATAGGACCAAGCACTTGTATTGGGATCTATTGTTATTAAGGGATAGGCAGGCGCCCGAAGGTCATTCTTAGGAGGCTGTTTTTGTGCAAACGACGATACAGACTGACATACAATAGCCGCTGCAATTAGTAATTTTAATTTCATTGATTTGTATCAAATAGATTTAGGTTGACCGGTATATTTTCACCGTTAAATTTAGGCCGCAACTCGAGTTGCGGCCATATCGCTATCAATTACTTGGCAGGTGCATTGTAGATCGCACGATGAGCAGCGTTCAACTCTGCCTCAGGCATTTTGACAACTTTACGGTCATAAGTCATCAAGCCATTTGTTTCTACTTCCACATCTGTTGTCTGGGTATACACAGCGGCAGACAATCCCATAGGAATTAGACGTGTCAAGTCATGGATCAGGCGTTTGTAACGCTCCAATAATTCCGTTTTATTCTTAAAACTTTGGTATCCCCAATTATCTTTTTGTTGCCATGAGTGTCCATCTATCGGCAAACCCAAACCTCCAAATTCACCCAATGCAAGCACTTGTTTGGCCCCAAACAAATTTGGATCAGGCATGGCTGCGTCTGGGTAATTATGGATATCCAAGATATGTCCAGTTTCCATAAAGTTACCGCCACTAGCGCTATTAACCAGTCTTGAAGGGTCATTAGCCATAGTCCACTCGGTAATTTCCTTAGTTTTGAATTGTCCCCAAGCCTCATTAAACGGCACCCAAATAACAATGCTTGGATAGTTATGCAATACCTCCATAATGGCTTTCCATTCTTTTTTGTAGTAACCTTCAGATTCCTGCGAACGCTGTTTATCCCTATTTCCACCTGAAATTTTTCCTGGCTGCATATCCCAATGATTTCCGCCAAGATCACCACTAGGCATATCTTGCCAAACGAGCATACCTATACTGTCGCAGTAACGGTACCAGCGCGCCGGCTCTACTTTGATATGCTTGCGGATCATATTGAATCCCATTTCCTTTGTTTTGATCACATCAAATTTCAAAGCCTCATCCGTTGGTGCTGTATGTAATCCATCCGGCCACCAACCTTGATCCAATGGGCCATACTGGAAGGTAAAATGATTATTCAGCATCAACCGCTGAATACCATTTTCGTCTTTTTGCATGGCTATTTTCCGCATGGCAAAATAGCTTTTCGCTTGGTCAACAATCTTGCCCTTACGAATTAACTGGATTTCTAAGTCATAAAGTTTAGGGTTACTCGGCGACCATGGTTGCAAATTAGGTACTGCAAGATCAAAAGATGTATTGGGCTGCCCGACCTGTTCTTTCACAACTTTCCCCCCATCTAATGCACGGACCCTTATTTCATCACCCGCTTGGCTTTCTTCGACAGTAGCCTGAAATGCTAAGATCCCTTCATCCAATCGTGGTGTTTGTTTGGTATTAACAATATAAGATTGTGGAACACTTTCCAACCACACGGTTTGCCATATTCCTGTGACAGGCGTATACCATATCCCATTCGGCTTGTTCACCTGTTTACCGCGTGGTTGAGGTCCATCATCCGTAGGATCCCATACCCGGATGGCAATTTCCTGCTTTACACCTTTTTTTAGAAAGCTGGTCACGTCCATTGAAAAAGGGGCAAAACCACCCTCATGTCTTCCAACCAATTGGCTATTTACATACACATCACATTGCCAATCCACTGCCCCAAAATGCAACAGAACCTTGTTTTTATTGACAGACTTATCCAGTGTTATGGTATTATTATACCATAGTGCCTTATCTTTTCCTACTTCTTTACCAACACCCGACAACGCCGACTCAATAGCAAAAGGAACAAGGATATTCCCCTCCCATTGACGCGGAATCTCTTTATTACCTACTGGAGTAATTGCATATTTCCATAAGCCATTTAAATTTTGCCAATTGTTGGTTCTGGTTAATTGTGGTCTAGGGTATTCAGGATGTGGCTTTTGTGCTGTGACTTTCTCGCCCCAAGGGGTTAATATATGTGACCCCGCGGGTTTCCAATCCTGAGCAAAGTTCAATTGTGCTGCCATCATCAAACTGGCAAAAAATAAGGTTTTCTTCATCATAAAAATCGTTAAGTCATTTATTTTATATCGTATTTACATTATTTCACGGTTGGAAAAGCAGCAATGCGTAAACGTGCTGCTCCCATAGGAATCAGTTCGACTTCCTGTACCTCGCCCATACTTTCCACGGGACTAAGTGGCAATACGCCTGTCAGACCATTTTCATCAATTTTCCACCCGTCAATACGTTTCGCTTTGACAAGGATAGAAATAGGTACTGCGTCTGCATCGAAGGGAAACGCATCCTTAGGCCACGCCCTTTTCACAACTTTCAATTGGTCTAATGTTTGCAACTGATTTTGTACAAGTCCGTAATTCCAGTCACTTGCAGGAAGGATTTCATAGGATGGCCATTTTGATGGATCTGCAGTCTC
The DNA here is from genome assembly GCF_031455655.1 of Sphingobacterium sp. 2149. Lineage (NCBI taxonomy): Bacteria > Pseudomonadati > Bacteroidota > Sphingobacteriia > Sphingobacteriales > Sphingobacteriaceae > Sphingobacterium > Sphingobacterium sp. 2149. The sequence goes on from NZ_JAVDTD010000003.1 coordinate 179,559, forward strand.
CTGCCATTTGGAATCGCCAATTGCCGAGGCTTTACTATCTTTTTTTACATAGTTCTCTTTTATTTTGAGGGCATAGGTCAATGGTCCCCGTTGGATACTCACTGAATTTTTATTGGCGTTCCATGTTTTCAGATCAATGGTCATCGGTAAGGAGAGTTCGACTTTGTCACCGTCTTTCCATTTCCGTTCAATCCGAATATATTTTGCTCCAGCTTCAACCTGCTGGCTTTTACCATTGACAGTAACTTTCGCTTGCTTGGTCCAGGCAGGTATACGGAGATAAAATGGGAAATCAACAGTTTTACCCTGGGTGCTTATTTCAAATCGCAAAGACTCTTCAAAAGGGTAATTGGACTGTTGTTTGATCTGAACAGCTTGGTTGTTTCCGACTTTTATTTCAGCCTTCGATGCAGCATATAATAACGCCGCAATACCATTGTCATTGGTTGCCATGTACAGATGTTCGGCATAATATGGCCAACCCTGACTGTGGTTGTGCTGACAGCAGCGGGAACTGAAGGGATTCATCATTAAGAATGGTCCATTGTTATCAATTCCAGGAGCATGATTATGACTGTCGCTGATGGTCATATTGGGACTTGTAATATACCTTAGCGCTTTAAAATCGGCTGTTACAGCTGCGGGGTAGGTATTAAATGCAACTTCTTCAGCATGATCTGCCCAAAAAGGGTCTCCGGTTATTCCGAGAAGGATCTCGTTAGAGGCCATCTGTTCCACCATACCACAGGTTTCTACCCCTTGACGGGGGTCGGTATATCCTGGACGTGCATTTTCATCTGCACCGAACATACCCCCTGGAACCTGACCAAATACCTGCCGGACATAATGAAAGTTAGCGTAGGTCGCTTTCAGATCGTCACTCGACTGGCTTTTCAAATAATAGGTTGCTGGCTCTCTGAAACATTGGGCAACATTGACGTTATGCCAATTGGGCAAATCGTCTTTCTGCCGCCAATTGGCGGTATTCCGATGGATTTTATCCGCCAAATCCATCAACCAGTCATTACCTTGTGTTCTATTATAGAGCCAATAAACGGATAGCAAATTGTCACCACCACGACTGTTCTCCCAATAATCCTTGAGAAAAAAACTATCCGGCAAATTGGCCTGCCATTTAAAATAATTGGTCATCAACGTTAAAACACGCTGGTCACCGCTATATTCATAATAGGATTGCAGGCACCATAACATCAACATATTACCCCAAAGGTCCGGTTTGTTATTACGCAGGATCAATGGGCCAAAGTATCCATCAGGAAGCTGGCTTTTAAGGGCCGCTTCTAACCAGATCTTTGACTCAGCTATGATTTTAGTATCCTTCAAGATGTAGCCCAAATTAGCGTAGCCTTTTAACCAATAAGGAACTTCTTCCCAGCCATAGTCTCCTTTCCCATCTGTACTTAGCCAAGCATTATTTTTCTTGGATAGCCAAGCGCTAATTTCTCCCAGATGGCCTGTAAGACCATCTTTCTGCAGCTGCAGATATTTCCCAAGCCAACCTTCGGGTACGATGCTTCCTACAGGTAATTTTAGCAGGGCATTCTGTTTTAAAGGCAATCGGTTATTAATATAGTTTAAATTTTTCCCCTGCACCGGCAAATGATCAACAGCAATTACGACATTGCTTTGCGCTGAACTTAGAAAACAAATTCCAATCAAATAAGATAATAAACCGATTTTTTTCGTCATTGTTGGCTTGATTAGTTTATAACAGATTATCCAAAAATAAGGTTTAATGAATGAGTTGGATGATTGATTTTTCTCAAAAAACTGCCTATTTGTATCAAATCAATAAAACGCAACTGCAAAATGCATTTAAGCCTATTAAATGAAGAAAGCGCACCACTTCACAGCGGTGCACTTTCAAACCAATCACTATTAAATATATATTATTTTACCGAAAAACGATACAGGGATTTCGTATGATAAACTTCTCCAGGGTTAAGGACTGTAGTTGGAAAAGCAAGTTGATTCGGAGCATCCGGGAAATGCTGCGGTTCTAGACAAAAAGCGGTGCGAAATGAATCTTTTTTTCCATTCTTCAATTGTACCTGCTCATTCATAAAATTGCCACTGTAAAACTGTATACCCGGTTCAGCCGTCAATATATCCATGACGACACCTGATTTATCACCGACCACATGCGCCGCTTTATACCAGTCTCCTTCCTTTTCTCTACTCAATACAAAATTATGATCATATCCCTTTCCAAAGCTAAGTTGCTGGTCATTTGCGTTGATATCTTCTCCAATCGACTTTAAATTCGTGAAATCAAAAGGGGTTCCTTTCACCGAAGTCAACTGTCCAGTAGGTATCAAGGTGCTGTCAACAGGTGTATATTGGTTGGCAAACAACTGAAGTTGATGATCCAGAATTGTACCGCTTCCCTCACCATTTAAATTAAAGTAAGCATGATTTGTTAAGTTGATCACCGTCTTTTTATCGGAGGTAGCCCGGTAACCAATCATCAATTCGTTATCGTCGTTAAGCGTATACGTCACTTCCATTTGAATATTGCCCGGAAAGCCCTCATTTCCGTCCGGTAAGGTATAGGCAAAAGTAAGCGATGATGGATCGGAAGATTTTAATGACCAATGGGCAAAATGCACCCCTTTGAAACCGCCATGTAAGGTATTGGGACCATTATTTACCGCCAACGTATAGGTTTCGTCACCCAGTTTAAATTTCCCTCCGGCGATACGATTGCCAAAAGGTCCAACAATGGTACCGAAAAATGGCTCTTTTGGATTATTATAATCAGAAGCTTTAGAAAATCCTAAAACTACATCGCATAACTCCCCTTTATTATCTGGAACCCACAAACCGACTAATCGTGCGCCAAAATTGGTGAAGTAAGCCTGCACGCCATTTTTATTGCTCAATTTATAGAGGTAAGCCTGTTTTTGATCAATGGTTGCGCGGAACTGCACAGTATCCATCAGGGCCGCTAAAGAATCTGCTTTAGGAGTTTTGGAACCAGTCGATTGCTGACAAGACACACAAAAAGCGAGCATTGCAGAAAGACCAAGCAAGGTCATTTTTCCTTTCATTCGTCGTATTTTAAAATGGTTTATAATCTTTGTTTAGATAGAACTTGTGTCCTTTTCTAGATTTTTTTATAATTTTAGCGATTACTATACATAGGCTAAAGTCTTAAATTTTTGAGAAATTTTAAGATTAAATTGTTTCATTTTAGCACTATTTTGTATCAATAACCAAATGATCATGATCAACCTGAAGTCTCTACGCTTTCTATTCTTTCTGTTTCTTCCACGGTTGCTCTATGCACAGCCCTATTATTTTAGTCATTATCAAATTAATGAAGGATTATCAAACAATGCAGTTATCTGTAGTATGCAGGACAGTCAAGGCTTTCTTTGGTTTGGTACGAAGGATGGGTTAAATCGCTTCGACGGCAATAATTTCAAACATTTTGACGCCCCGAGCCTTGGTAAAAACAACCTAGGTGGCAACAACATCATTTCGCTGACAGAAGACTTTCGAAAAAGAATATGGATTGGTACAGATCAGGGAATCTATTGCTACGATCCCGTGGATGAACAATTTAGACTTTTGAGCAAACAATTTGAAAATGCAGATGTCCCTGTTATCATTACCGATCAACGCAAAAAGATTTGGTTTATATCCAATGGAATGCTCTATTACCATGATTTGATGAGTCATGAAATTCGACAATTGACTAAATCAGACCTGTACATCACCTCCATCAGCTGCACGAAAAACGGAACGGTGTTTTTTGGCACTCCTGAAGGGAAGATTTTCCAAATAGATGCTGCGGGCACCCCTGTGCTGATGCTCGACTTTCAAGCAAAATATGGTGCTAAAGATTGGTTTAGTATTGAGAAAATAAAAGAAAATCGCGAAGGAGATCTATTGATCGGCACTTCCAAAAGCGGGGTCTATAGCTACCGATTCAAAGACAAATCGCTTAAACCCATACTGGGCCCCCAACAATTGAAGCAATTTCTCTATGTAAGAGATATTTTACAGCCAAACGATCATGAATATTGGTTTGCAACAGAATCTGGTCTCTTTATATATCAAATAGCTAGTCAACAATTCATCAATATTCAAAAAGAGCAAGAAAACCCTTGGGGCATATCCGACAATGCTATTTATAACGTTTTACAGGATAAAGACGAAGGTATCTGGTTGGGAACGTATTTTGGTGGAATCAACTATTATCATAAAAACAACAGTATAATCGAAAAATTCCTGCCACAGGACCGCCCAGGGAGCTTAAAAGGGTCGGCCGTACGCATTATAAAAAAGGATATCGACCATAATATCTGGATAGGCACCGAAAACGGTGGATTATCAAAACTCGACCCCATATCGGGTAGAATTCAAAACTTCTCGGACAAACAAGGCAATCTGGCAAATAACAACATCCATGGAATTCTCCCTATTGGCGACAAATTGCTGATAGGCACTTTCGTCAATGGTCTCGACATTTTTTCGCCCAAGCTTCAAAAAGTTATCTATCACATCGACCGCAACAGTAAAGTGGCATCATCCGATCTTCAAAGTAATTTTCTATTTTATCTCTATAAAACCCGGAAAGGGGATATTCTCGTAGCTTCAACGCGTGGATTATACCGCTTTGATTTTGATAAAAAATCGTTCCACCTCATCAATAATGTTCCAGAATATATGTTTTACACAAGCATTTTGGAAGATAAAAAGGGGAATATCTGGGTAGGTACGTGGCGAGATGGATTGTTTTGTTATCACCCGACGACGCGTTACTTCAAACATTACACACATCGGCAGAACGACCCTAGCTCCTTGCCAAATAATAGGATCAATAGCTTATTTGAGGATTCTCAACAGCAGATTTGGATAGCCACAGAAGGTGGAATGGCAAAGAAAAAAATAAATCAAGAGGGCTTTCAAAACATTGGTCTAGCCGAAGGAATGCCCAGTAATGTGACGCTAGCTTTCTTAGAAGATAAACAAAATAATCTTTGGGTGAGTACGTCTAAGGGCTTGGTACGCTACCACCTTCCCAATGGTAGAAAACGGATTTTCAACTTGGAGTCAGGCCTTCCGACTATTCAGTTCAATTACAATTCATCTTTTGATGATGACAATGGAAACTTCTATTTCGGCACCATCAATGGACTTATTCGCTTCAATCCGGAAAAGCTAAACCAAATTAACTATAAGAATCAAATACCGATTTATATCACTAATTTTTACATCAACAACAGAGCGATCAATCAATATACCGATCCCAATATTCTATCCAAATCAATATTATTCACTAAGAATATAAAACTAAAACACGACGAATCATCCTTCAGCCTTGATTTTGCGGCTTTGCATTATCAAGCCCCCCACTCTATTCATTATAGTTATAAGATGGAAGGCCTTGACGACAAGTGGATAGACATTACAAGCAATCAACGTGCATATTTTACCAAGCTCTCTCCCGGAAAATATATTTTTACAGTAAAAGCAGAAGATCCCAATGGCAATACAATCCCTACTTTTGCTAGTCTTAAAATCACGATCCTTCCACCGATCTGGGCAAGTGTACCGGCCTTTATTTGCTACGCATTAATAGCCGCTGGACTGATTATATTTATAATTTATCATTTTAATGAAAAGATCAAACAACGCAATCGACAACATCTCTTAACCGTACAGAACCTACGCGAACAAGAACTCTATCGTTCAAAAATCAATTTCTATACCGATGTTGCGCATGAAATACGCACGCCATTGACCTTGATCAAAGCCCCCTTAGAAAAACTTATGGATAAGGTAGATCACAATCCCGTCACCGACAAACTATTATTGACCATGCAAAACAACACGGAGAAACTAATTGCCCTTAGCAATCAATTGCTGGATTTTAGGAAAGTCGAAACGGAAGGGTTTAAATTGCACTTTGAATCAGAAAACATCAGCCTGATGGTTCAGGAAATCATCGGTAACTTTACAGTGACTTTACAGTCGCAAGGAAAACAGATTGTATCGCAAGTTATGCCCGATATTATCGGTCAAATCGATGCGGACGCATTTGACAAGATATGCTATAACCTATTGAATAATGCCCTTAAATATTCCTTATCCTTTATTGAGGTAAATTTGAATATGGATATACAGAAAAATATTTTTATATTGACCGTGAAAAACGACGGCGCTTTAATTCCTTCAGAAGAAAGGGAAAGAATTTTTGAACCATTCAATCGCTTAAAACAAAATAAGAATGTTCCTGGAAGTGGTCTGGGCTTGGCATTGACAAGATCCCTAACGTTGAAACACCAAGGTACCTTGTTATATACTACAAATGACCTTCAATTGAACGTATTCACTTTGACGTTACCTTTGAATCACAATACAAATCCATAATTATGAATGCCAAATCCAATTTATTACTAGTAGATGACCATACCGAACTGCTCGAATTCATCGCAGATGATCTCAATGAAGATTATCAGATAACGACAAGTTCTAATGGAAAGCAAGCGTTGGATTTACTAGCTTCTGAATATTTCGATCTGATTGTAAGCGATGTAATGATGCCGGAAATGGATGGTTTTGAGCTTTGTCAAAGAATCAAGGAAAATATCGCTTATGCACACATTCCAGTGATACTTTTGACTGCAAAAAATAGTATTGAATCAAAAATTCAAGGGCTGGAATTTGGTGCTGATGCTTACATTGAAAAACCTTTTTCGCCTGCTTTTTTGAGGGCGCAAATAGCTAGCTTGTTAAAGAACCGGATAAAGGTTAAAGAGTTTTTTATCAAAAATCCAATGTCCCAAATACAGCAGATTGGCCAAAATCAAAGTGAACAGGAGTTCTTGCTGAAGATTGAAGAAATTATTATGCAGCACCTCGATGATCCACAGTTCAATGTGGACCGCATGGCCGACATTCTCTGTATGAGTAGGCCTACACTGTACCGCAAAATCAATGTTGTATCGAGCCTCTCGCCCAATGAATTGATTAATTTGACCAGGCTCCGAAAAGCAGCAGAACTGCTTATTCAAAAACAGTATAAAGTGTACGAAATTTCAAATTTACTAGGTTACAGTTCCGCAACACATTTTTCGCGTAATTTTCAAAAACAGTTTGGACAAAGTCCAACTGAATTTCAGGAATCACAATCGAGGTGACCTATTACTTGAACCATAATCTCCATTCTAGACACATTAAACTTAGGTTAACAGGCAGCCTTTCAATACATATGTCCGAAATTAAATTCAAATTGCTCTTCAATTGGAATAAATAAAAGAACCAGATTTGCTAGGAATCTGGTTCTTTTTTTAGAATCGGATCTGCCGATTGAAGCATATTTTAGCTCAGGTTTTCCTGATACAGATTGGTATCTTTATCTTAACATCGAGGTTACCATTCAATATCTACCTGCACACCATCAGGACTATTTTCAAATCCCAGTAAATAGGTTTTTGTTCTCGTATCCCAATTTGCTTCTGAAAAGACATTGTGTTTACCTACCAAAATACGCTTTGGCTTATTAGGCAATAATATACGCGAAATGTTGGTCGTATTAATCGGGCTTTTTGCAGTAAATGAATACCGATGATTAGCCGTTATTTCGTTGTAGATACGACTTGAGGAGGCCAACACCTGTTGTTGTTGTTTGTTCTTTATGTGATCGATATTCACAAACAAACACTGCTCATTCGGCTGTATAATTTTAGACGTGATAATGGGCAAAGTCGGATCGTAAAGATCGATTAGATTTCCCTTAACCTGATAAGGAAGATTGCTCACACTCTCATCCAATACAGCTACCAGATCGTAATTGCCTCGCGTCAGTGTAAAATAATTTTTAAATTGCAGCTTTTCCCCTTTACCATTACTTTCATAAAGATTCTTGGTCACATCCAGCAGTTTCTGACTGTTATCAGGTTTAATCACAAATTCCTTAGGATCGGATCGTAATACGTACAAAGTGCCTTTCCCATACCTGTATTTTCCCTCTTTTGCCATTTCGTCCTTCAGTCCCATCTGCTCAAATAGATGATCGGATGGCCTTTGATACTTTCTACCATTCCTATTCCACCATTCCTGCACCGATTGAAAAGGATCAAGATCCGTTCCACAATACATCAAGACGCCACCATTTTTTACCCAATCTGCAAGGTACTGATGTGCTTCAGGGGCTAATGGCTTCATATTGGAATAAGACATGAGCAGGACTTTCGTGTCCGCGAGGGCATTCTTGACCGCTAAATTCTCCAAATGAACTGTTTTTATAGGTACCCCGCGTTTTAGGAAAGGAAGGGCGAGTCCATAAAAGTTGGCTAGTTGTGGATCATCATATCCGGCATGTGTCGGAAAACGCTGGAACATCAATGAATTTGCCAAAAGCACACTGATCCCTGTCGATCCAGAGACTTTGCCGGTTAATTTGGGCATACTGTTCAGGCTATTGATCATAACCTGCATCTGGGTCGAATAATGTCTTGGTATTTTTTCTTTTTGATCATTATTAGGGCTTGTTTTATACAGTCCCTCATAAATACGTTCGGGCCAGGGCATCACCTCATAATTGGCGATATTTGGATATAAAAGCTGTGCTGTGAATGTCGCCTGATAGTTTTTCTTATAATCGGCCCAATCCCGGGGCCAATCTTCGATCGGATCTGTCAAAAAAAACATCTTCCGTCCGGTAGGAGCCGTCATAGATTCCATTGCACCATATTCCAAAAATGCCGTCTCGAAAACGCGTTCTTTCGCTAATCCATTAAAATAATTCGGTTCACGTGAAGTTCCTGTCCATACCTGCGCGATATAACCATCCACACAGGGAAGAGAAGCCAAACTCGCTTCGGGACTGACGATCATCCATTGCGAATAATTGATCAAAGAGTGCGTCGGCACATAACATTTTACGTCCATCCCTTTGGTTTTACCGTAAGATTTAGCATAAGTAAAGACTTCATTCAGCGCATGGAGATATAAAGCATACTTTAACTTATTGGATAAGTAGGTGTTCTCTGGCGACTCATGCTGTGGTCGCCATTCAAAACCATAGTATTTTTTCCATTCTTTTTTAAACGATTCACTGTATCCGGCACATGCCCAGAATTCGGGTTCTTCCATAAATATGGCGTCGATGCCAGCATCAATGACCCTTTTGACATGCATCTGCTTGATATATTTTAAATAATTTTCAGTAGGAACGATATAGGGTACCATATGACCATGCCAGATGGTATCGCCTTTGACATCGACCTGTCCCTCATCCAAGTGCATCTTCCCATCCCATTTCCCTGTAAAGTAATCTTGGTACTCGCCCCAGGCAATCCCAGTCATAAAATGAACAATATACCCCTTATCGCGCCAGGACTTGACACGTTCTTCAAAAGGGGGCTTTCGGGATTTGTCGGATGGATTCCCTTCTGTTCCATAGACCATCACCGCGTCCGCCCGATTATCGATTGTAGGGCGCCACTCGCTGGAGGTTTGAAATGTCGTCTTTACCGGATCTCTCTCTTGGGCGACCGTCGTCAACGCCGCCAACATTATTAACGAGAGTATATTCGTTTTTATCATAATTTATTGTCTATTTCTTTACGTACGGTTTACGCCTATATTCCCCCTACTATTCAACAGGTTTAACCCATTAGATCAAGCAAATGAGGAGTGAGCCAGTCCTATTGAAAATTCAAATTTTATCATGGTATTTTTAACAGAGTGGCTCAACATGGCTACAGATTCCCTTAGGGAATATCGACCCTTTTGGCTTCGTTGTAATTCCATCTGCGCGTTCCGGTTCCACGGGGAGTGTCGTAATTAATTCGCGAGGCTGCCCGAATGAAAACAGTCCGCCCTTTTGGGATTTCTCCCACAGATTCGAGATCAATAACCTGCCCTAATTTTGCCTTAAAACTGTTGCCCCCATACTCGATTTTGCTAGACCAACGTTCGTCCCGCGCTCTATACCCTACCGTGGAGGAATAGCTGACAAAGAATTGTATATCTGTCACATTTAAAAAATCCCCATTATAATTTCCCAAAGGTTCAATTTTATCCCGAAAAAACTGTTCGGTTATGGCGCGGGTAACTTTTACCTTGGCTTTTACCTTTCCGTTTTCCACAACCGGATTTCCGACCCATTCGACTTTGAGAAAAGGATGCACCTCCATCTTGATTTCATGAGAGCCATTCAGCTCCATGTTTTTGCTGTCATCTGATAGCACCTTCCCATCGCCATCGGTACGCACCAATGGAATAAAAGGTCCATCAACAGTGATATTGTAATTACCTTTAAACAATTTCGTGTTCTGAAACGTTCCGTCAGGCATACAATAGAAATCAGGGTTGTGTTCCACATTATCGCCCCAACTGAGTTCTTTTAACCGAACGCGAATCCCCTCACTTCCCTGATCGGTCAATATGGGTTCGCCGGTCGATGCGTCGACCACAACACCTTTTAATGCCACCGAAGGCGCTTCATAATTATCTGCCTCAAAAAGGCTGCACGAACTTAGCATACATAGGATGCCTATCGCGCCGAAAATACTATTTTTCATCTCTTTTACGTTTAGTGATGGTTTGAATATTCCGAATTGATTTGCTTGCTATTTTCCGGAACGCTGCTCCACCAGTCATTCACTTTGTTATTAGAATTTCAGGCCTTCCAAGTGACCTGTGCTTAGCGCCTCTACGCTCTCAGCACAGCATACTTGTTTATCGGTTAGGTTGCTGGTCAATCACGGGACTTTTCGCTACCTCTCCTCCGGGGATTTCAAAATAATAGTCTATAGGTGTATACCGGAATGTTTTGGTACTTACCCATTGAAATCGTGCATCAAAGAAGTATTTACCCGTTGAGGTGGAAAAAAATGGATATAACCCCCTGAACCTAAAATTTTCATTGTTGCTATATAAATTTTTATCCTTCTGTGTTCCCCAAAAACCATCCCGGCCTTCAAAATGCAGCACTCGCCATCGACGCAAATCCCATTTTGCTTTATGTTCAAACGCAAGTTCCTTGCGACGCTCTCTCCGGACAATATCTCTTCCGGTATTATCTCCAGAGATCGCACCTGTTAGCAAATCTGCTCCCGCGCGCGAGCGAATCTCATTGACAGCACTGGTTGCCATCTGTAAAGGGTCGCTTCCATCAGTAGGATTCGCACCCAGCATTTTGAGTTCGACAGCTGCTTCAGCTGCATTTAATAAGACCTCAGCGTAACGCATTAAAATAAAGGGCTGATCAGATTTCCCTTCCCCTAATTCTTTTGCTGGATTTGTATTCAGCCATTTACGCACATAAAAACCAGTTAATGTCGCTTCACCATTATCGAAGAATGGTCCTTCGTTTCCGGCAGCATTCATTTTTTGTCCATTATAATCAACAGTTTGCTGACCACCACCATCTCTTGGACTCAGGTAAAGCGTCTTTGGTGAACCTGTGTAAGCACCCAGCTGTTGGTAACGTGTATCCGCGCTTGCATAAGAATAATCCGTGAACAGCGGTTTTATGGGTGCTGAACCGGTGTAAATGCCCGCCCGTATTTCCATTTTTCGATCCTTAAAAATATCATCGGGAAAGATAACATAAGCACGCAAGCGAGGTTCAGCATTTTTAAAGAAGTCCATCGGTTTGTCGTACAGTCTATACTCCCCGTCCTTGCTGCTTTGTCCGGTAGTCACTTTAACTGTGCCGTCGGCGTATTTGTCAAATCCATCAAACAGTTCCATAAAATCTACCGTTGGACAAGTACCCGCAGACAGTGGCGATCGAAAAGTGAAGGGCGAACTAAATGCATCAAAACTATGTGTCAATGTCGGATAAACATATTGTTTAACGTATATATTTTCCGGACTACTGAGGTCACTAAACATGTCCACCATATTTTGATACTGAGCTTCTTTATCGTTCGCTGCCCATTTCTTTTTATACAGCGAATAGCCCCCAGCTGCTATTACCTGTCGAGCTGCGGCGTAAGCTTCTCCAAAGTACTTTTGTGATGCAGCTCTTGCTGTGGTGGCATCGAAACCGATCACCCGTACACCAGTTTTTCTTCCCAGACCAGTCAAGCGACCAGAAACAGTTTCATTATATTTGGCCACACTTCCAGCATAGAGCATGGCTTCGGACTTAAAAGACAGGGCTACAAACTTGTTGGAATAACCTGTTTTGGGACTCTTCGCCATGAGTAATTTAATGGCCTCATCGTAGTCTTTAAGGATTTGGTTCCAGGTATCTTCCTCACTGGAACGAGGTATTTCCAGATTATCCAATGTATTCGGATATTGCAGTTCTTTCGTCACCAAAGGAATTCCCCCGAAGCGTCGTGCCATGGCGTAGAATACGGTTGCCCGAACATAGTATCCCTCACCTAAGTAATGATTATAAAGTTCTTCAGAAAATTTATCCTTGTAATTCGGTAGAGTTTCAATGAGATGATTGGCATCCCGAAGTAATTCGAACGCTCTTTCCCAATACGCTGTCCGCTCGCCAGTAAACGAAGTACTAATTCCATCCCTAGTCACAGCTTCGCCCGTTCCTTCAATGCCAATGGCAGCCAGCCAACCATTGAATTCTATCCCCCATTGTGCCATATACTTAAAATCTTCCAAAGGCATTAGGCTGTACATCCGAGCCATATAGATATCCATACCGGCTGGGGTATTCAATAGATCTTGATCTGTGACAATATTTTTTGGCGTGATATCCAGATCGGCACAACCTATAAATCCGATGGAGCCAGCTAATGATAATATAACGAGTAATTTTTTCATCTGTATAAATTTGCTTTTCAATTGTGATGAAGCTATCCGATTTATCCATTCCCCAATAAGATTAAATAAATCATGATGGCTTCATCGGAATGTATTTTTTGCTTGCTAAAAAGTAAGCGATAAGCCTAATGAATAGGTTTTATTCAATGGATACATCCGACCTAAATTATCGTCTGGGTGTTCGGGATCCACATATCGCACGCCTGTGATCGTAAATAAATTGTAAGCATTTGCATAAACACGTAATCGCATCGATGAGGAGGATGGTTTTAAATTCGAAAAGGTGTAGCCCAATTCAATGCTTTTAAGACGTAAATAAGCTGTACTCACCCGATTAAATTCAGAATTGGATTTTGGGTATCGTCCTGTGAAACCATAATAGCCCTGCACCCATTCTGTTGTGGGATCATAAGGATCGGCCAATGGATTAACAGGGTGCCAGCGGTCAAGATATTGCTCAAGCGTTCCGCCTCCGTTTGTGCCCCATATTGCATAAAGAGGTTCTTTATATTCCATTGACCCCAAAGCTGAGCCTTGAAATAAAAGGTTCATATCGAAATTTTTATACGCAGTTTCGATATTCAAACTATAATTGACCCAAGGCGTTTGGTCAAAGGCAAATGGGTGTTCATCCTGATCGTTAATTTCGCCATCCCCGTTCCAATCCAGGTATTTATAATCTCCAGGCAATACATCACGTTCCTTATAAATTGGATAGCTCCAGATATCGGTCCAATTTTCAAACCGTCCTGCCGATTCATAGCCAAATTGTATTCCTTGATACCGGTCGTTGAAGTTGTCATTACGCCAACGGTCGTACGAGTTTTTGTACGGACCATTTTGAACTGCTGTGAGATATTTATTTCTGGTCACCGTGGCAATCGCGCGAATATTATAGGAGAAATCGTTGATTTTATTACGATGTTTTAATTCCAATTCCATTCCCATATGACGATCACTATTGGCATTTTCCATCGGGGCTATGGCCCCGATTGCCGTAGGAAATTCACTTGTACGGCGTTGAAATAGCCCGGATCGCGTTCGTTCAAAATAATCCAAGGTAAAACCAAATAAACCGTTCCAGCCTTCAAAATCTAAACCGACATTGAAGGTTTTCGCTTTATACCAAGTAATTAATCCATTGGCGATAGCCTTTCGGCTTACGCCCGTAATGTATTTATCACCGAACATATAGCCTGGCGCATATTGATTGTTATAACCATTTTCAGCATTTCCGCTTGTAGCAGGATAAACATACCCAGGCACCCAACCAAAATCCCATGAATCTGACAAGTCGTCACCCAGTACACCGTAGCTACCACGTAATTTGAGTTGATTGACGAAAGAGAGTGCGTCAATCGATTTGAAAAATGGTTCTTCAGAGATACGCCATCCTATAGAAGCGGAAGGGAAAAAACCCCATTGATGCCCTTTTGCAAAACGGGAAGATCCATCATAGCGAAACTGGAATTCGGCAATATAACGTCCAGCAAAATCATAGTTAACACGTCCAAATAGCGCAGACTTCGCTTCATTATAGTAGTCACCGATTCCGCCATACATGGAAGTCATTTGTCCGTCTTCTACACCAGCGAGCAATTGATCTGAACCAAAAGCAAGATTTTTCAATCCATAGAAGTTATCGCCATCGTTTTTTTGTGATTCCCAGCCCGCAAGCACAGCTAGCTTATGTTGCTCCGCAAAAGTTCGATCATAATTCAAAATAAATTGTCCCAATACCTGTTGCTTATCATAAAACTCCCGCTTCATTTGATTTGGACTGCTCAAGTTATAGAGTTTCTGATCATATTTACCTGTTGTTTTATTCAATGCATACTGATAATATTCCTTTCTGAACAGGGAATTGTTATCCGCACGGTAATCGTAACTAATTAACGCTTTTGCTGAAAATCCTTGAAGCAAAGGGGATAAATTACTCAAATCATAATTTAACGCAGCGGAAGATTGAAAAGTCTTCTTTTTGAATTTGCGATAGCCGGAAATAGCGGCATCCATCATCGCGACGGTATTTTGTTCTAAATCTAGTCCCTCATAATTTAACAAGATATTGTCAGGATCTGCGTATGCAGGAAACAATACACCCTGACGCCAATAATTCCGAATGATATCAACAGCACTGTTGTAAGGATTATTTTGCTGATCGGCCATCCCGCTGATATTTAAGTCAAGTTTCAATCCCTTGGCCAATTCTGCCGAAATATTGGACCGTAAGTTGTATTTATTATAATTAAGATCACCTGATTTAAAAAAGCCTTGCTGGTAGGAATAACCACCCCCAATATAATATTGAACTTTATTACTCCCACCTGAAAAGCTAATATCGTGTTGAGTCTGCGGCGCATATTTTGAAAAGATCAGACCGGTCCAATCGGACGAACGTCGTGTCCCATTTCTAAAATCTTCAAAATCTTTATCGGTATATATGGGACTGCCACCATTGATATTGTTCATGGATTTCTCATTGTAGACCGTCATGGCACTGATTGCATCAGCCAATACAGGCAGTCCCGAAGGCCTTTGAAAAGTATAAGATCCATTATAATTGACGTTCGTCTTCCCTTCCTTTCCCTTTTTTGTCGTTACCAGTACCACACCGTTTGCCGACCTCACTCCATAAATGGCAGCCGATGCATCCTTTAGTACCGAAACGTCTTCAATATCACTCGGGTTGAGACGTTGAAAGTCTTCACTTGTACGGGGTACCCCGTCAATTACGACTAAGGGAGCTCCCATGCCACGTATATCAAAATTTGCACTATAAGCTCCTGGCTCTGCACTCTTCTGCCAAACGCGTACACCAGCCACCCGACCAGTTAGCATATTCTGCGGATTTTCGTTTTTCGTCTGCCTCATTTCTGTCCCCTTGACAGATGCAATGGCACCGGTTAGTGATTGTTTACGCTGCGTACCATAACCGACTACAACAACTGTTTCCAACTGCATATCATTGCTTTGCAATACAACATTAATCGTGGATTTCCCATCAGTAACCTCTTCCTTAGCGCTGAAGCCAAGAGACTTAAATAATAGTTTTTTCCCTTCAGGAACACTAATGGAATAGCTTCCGTCCGCGTTGGTCGTTGTCTCTATACGACTATCTGCGTTCTGAACCGATATCGTCACTCCAGCAATCGGCTTATTGTTACTATCCAATACTTTTCCCCTGACATTCCGTTGTTGGGCCCATCCGATGGACGGAATACCCAGCGCCATCAGCACAAGCAGTGTGCTGAGTCGCCGCTTCGATTTCCCTATATCCTTTTTCATCTTAATAAATTGGTTTTAACTAGTGATTGTGCTATTTGAAGTATTTCATGAGCTTGTAGGCTCGGTTTTATTGGTATTTGTTTCTAAAGTAAATCTTGCTTCCGTTGATCTTCTACCTCATCCAGTTATTTCCCGTCATGAGCGTGAGCCAGCATTGCGTACTGTGCCGCATAGGCAAACATGAACATTCCCTCTAGGTTATTTTTACCTTTGTCTGCATGCCATCCCCCGAGAAGATCTTGCGGTAATAAGCCTGAACGTAAAAAGCGTGTATATCCATAGTCTAAATTCTGTTGAAACGATTCCTTATAACTTCCAGCTTTTTTGAAAATTGGAGAAATCTGAAGAAACCCTCGAAGCAATACACCATTAAACCAGTTGTTAAATCCATCCGAAGCATAAGTATAGTGCGCAGGAACCTGCGAACCTAGTTTAGCAAAATATTGGAAACTGGCATCGGCCAACTGCTCGCCGTCTTCCAAATAGATTTTTGATTGGGTCGCCCGATACAGATCAGCAGCTCCAGAAATCATTGTGCCGCTGTTATAGGAAAAAGAGGTGCCAACGGCTTTCCTCAGTTGGGTGTTTTTTCGGTACTTTATGCCATCCACTATTTCGTAGGCAATACTGCAATCTGGATAACAATCGCCCAGCATATCATCATATACACCTTTATCGTTCAATAGATGATCCTTTTGCCAAGCGTAAATCCTTTTAGCAAAATCCAAATAAAACTCGCTCTTCCGAATCGTTTTGGAACGACGGGATTGTTGGTCTTTTATATCAATATACCGGTATGTTATGAGGTCCTTCTTGGATTTATAGATTTCGTGTAACCAAACCAGCGGGCTAACCATTGGTGCATTGCTACAGGCGTGTTTCGTTACATAGCCCGGTCCCCACGGTATCCCACCATTTTCATGCCCTCGATTATCGGGTGTACAGTCCCATCCATCGAGGACATAAGCAGTCAGATACTCGGCTTCTTTTAGATATGTATCTTTACCAGTCAGACGGTAACCCTCTATCAACTCCCGTATCATCCACATCTGATCGTCATAAACATTGAGAACGCCGGTTACATTGGCTTTACCTTTTTCCCCAACACGATCTACAGCGTAAACTGTCCAGTCCTGTGTCTGCGTAAAGGAAATAAGGTTGAAGGAACCTAAATAATAGGCTGCATTACCATGGAGCTGGGCCAACAGGTTAACATAGCGCTTATAGTATTGATCAAATAAACGATGGTTCCCATTTTCTTTCTGCGACTTGAGACCACCTAAGATGGCATTGACAGCCTCTATCGAGGCGGAATACATCCATACACTTGCTTTTTCTTGGGAGCGCACCTTTGTATCCGGGTTATAAAAACGATACATAGCTTGTCCATCAGCCGAGAAATAAACTTCCATTGATCGTTCAAAAAGTTCCATCGCACGGAGTAAGTTTTGCTCTTGAATATTGTGACTGTTTTTGATATCGGCAACGGAAAAAGATGTTTGTGCCTCGGCATATCCATACGGAACAATCATCATGGATACAGAAGCAACAATAACAAATTGCAGCTTTTTAAAGACTTTCATAAGTAAGATTTTCGATTTATAATTAGTTCGAGTTTCTACCGGAAATACCTGTAGGAATTCGAACGCAAGGTAGTATTGACTGATTATTTTTTGGGTTAAATTTGGGTTAAAACGCAAAAATAAAACGATAACCCTTCCCGCTATTTGTTTTTATATTATCATTAATGATACAAATGCCACTTGGTGATTGTAACATAGGTTTTATTTTATTGGCCGCTTTTTTTTGCATACTTTTAACGCTGTTAGATATTGATAAGGGATATCCTAACCGTTACGATTTCATTAAAAGCCGACAAGGGGCAACAGGTAATATGAAGCAGCTCATTGTCGACGACGAATTGGTTTAAGTTTTTGATTGTGCTATGCCACGCTGTACACTATATATTGTTTTTTTGCTTTTAATTCCGATACTTTCCCTATCTCAGGGGCTCAAGTTTAGCGCCGGCCATGAACCTATAGATAAACGAACCTCCTATGAATTATTTAATAAAAAGGATATTTCATTTGAGAAGCAGTTTACCTTAGCATTTGAATTATCCATTTATTCATCAAACTCATTAGGTAATATCTTCCGTGTCAAGAATAAAGACAACAATACGATTTATAATCTGTTTTATGATGAAGAGGGAGAAAATTGTATCTTCCGACTGAATGAAGAAGGTAAGACTAGTCTGATCATCGCGAAAATAAATCAACAGCGCCTGTTTAAGGAGGAATGGATAAACATTCAGTTGACCTTTAATCTTGAAGAGCAAGCATTTAAGCTCAAGATCCAGGATCAGACGTTTGAATCACCAAGGGTCAAGCTACCACAAGTATACACTCCCCGGATTATTTTTGGAAAAAGTGATTATCTAATTGATGTACCTATGATGTCCATCAAAAATGTACGTATTGGAAATGCAACGCATCAGTACTTCTTTCCACTAAAGGAGAATGCGGGAGGTATTGTCCACGATGAAGACGGCAATGCTTACGGGAGCGTTTCCAATCCAACATGGCTGATTCTAGATTCTTACAAATGGAAAAATATTTTTTCGAACAGTTCACCGTCACAAGCTGGCTCATGTTACAATCAGCGAACAAAAGAGATTTACTATTTTAATCAGGATTCCATAACCATATACAATATAAAAACCAATCAGACAAATAAGTTGGCATTTCAAAACCCATGTCCTGTTAAACTGGTTTTAGGAAATAATTTCATCGACTCCGTGACAAATAAACTCTATGTTTATGAACTTTTTTATACGCAATCTTATTTCGGTCCTACAGTCGCGAGTCTCGATCTTGAAAGTTTCAAATGGAGAGTTGAAAGCTCCGACCTGATCAAGAAGGAGCTAAATCATCATGGCTCTTTTTATGACGAAAGAAATCGGCGGTTCTATATTTTCGGGGGCTATGGCAATATGACATACAGTGATGAATTTAGACGTTACGATGTCGACTCCAACAAATGGCAAACCGTACAGGGATGGTCAGGTGATAAGATCTTCCCACGTTATTTTCTTACTGCTGGAAAAGGTACCAAAGATCATACCGCCTATATATTCGGAGGTATGGGCAATGAATCCGGAGAACATATTGTTGGGCGAAAATATCTGTATGATTTTTATCAGATTAATTTGAACAGTAAGAAAATCATTAAAAAATGGGACATCATGTGGAAAGATAAGCATATCGTACCAGCCCGAGGTTTGGTCTTCCCTGATGAAGCGCACTTTTATGCTTTATGCTATCCAGAGTATCTAACAAAATCACATATTCAACTTTATCGCTTTTCGATTCAAGATGGAAGTTTTGCCATAGTAGGCGACTCCATCCCGATCTACTCAGATAAAATAAGTACACATGCCCAACTTTATATGGATAAGCAGTTAGGCCGACTCCTAGTATTGGTTCAGGAATCAAAGGATGATATCCAATCGACATTAAAGGTTTATTCATTAAACATGACTCCTATAACCTTGACAGAGCTAAACAGCTTTCCCAGATATGGTTCACATCGCAAGGTATTCCTATTCTTGATGGTATTGGGAATATTTGGATTGAGTACTTACTTTATTTGGAGGAAAAGAAGAGGAAAAAGACAATTAACTAATCTACTAGAAGAGACGGCCCTTATCACTAATCCAATAGCTGTAACCGCTCAACTGCCACAAAAAGACGATTCTGTCCGTCCGAATGCAATTTTTCTATTCGGTGAGTTCCGTGCGTTTGACCGAAACAAACGGGATGTCTCCTATTTATTTAGCACAAAACTTAAGCAGGCATTTTGCCTCATCCTATCTCACCGATCGGGTATCAGTTCACCATATTTCAGCCAGATGATGTGGCCTGACAAATCAGAAGATAAGGTCAAGAACTCAAGAGGAGTTACGATCAACCATTTAAGAAAAGTGCTGAGCGAATTTACAGGAATAGAACTTGTATATATGAAGGGCCGATTTATTATTGAAACAACAGAAGAATTCTATTGTGATTATGTAGCATGTATCCAGTTAATGGCTGATCCTTCTTACATCAATGAAAGCAGATTAACTCAAATCATTCAGCGGGGTAAGTTTTTGCAGGGATTGGATCACCCCGTATTTGATACCCTAAAAACTGAAGTTGAACAAAATTTGCTCCCCATTTTACTGGCGAAACTTCAGCAAGCGGAACTCGGACATCATTATAAAAAAAGCATTGCGTTAGCACATGCTATATTGTTATTGGATCCTTTGAATGAACAGGCTATATTCTCTCAAGTAAGAGCGATGTATGTCTTACATCAGCAGGAGGATGCCCGTATAAAATTTCACCAATTCTGTCTCAATTATAAACAGCTGATGAACGAAGATTTTCCACACCAACTGGACAAAATTATATAGTACCCCCAACTTAAGTCGCCACTCCCTCACGGTGACGATTCACAAATTGCTTTTTCAGCATATACAATTTGTAATGATCGTACAGTCCGATAATTAAAAGAACGAAACAGACTATGTAGAAAGTTTTATTCGATAAGTAGGTAAAAGAAATACCGCTTAAAAGCCCTCCAAGTACATAAGCTCCAACAATGCTCAAAAGCAAATGAAATTTGTCCACCAATGCCTTATTATTTCGGTTTGATTCTTTAGTGAACATCGAAATTAATATTGCAAGATCTGTCGTCAACCCTGTTAGATGTGTCGTTTTTACGACAAAATTTGATATGCTCGCCGTTAAACCATTTTGTAGTCCCATCGCAAACAATAGTGCACCAACAAGTATCTCTGTTTCTTTTAAGGAATCCTCATAAAATACATCCAGATATATCCCTACAAATAATATACTCAGTATTTCCAACGCCAAGGGAATAGAATGAGTCAGGTAGGAACTAAAACGTCCTTTACCATGGATAATGATAAGATTCGAAAGCATGCTTCCCGTCAAAAAAAGTAATATCCAAAACAGTACCACTGCCCCTTGATACCAATTTCCTTTCGCTATCTCCTGCGCAAAAACGGCGTAATAACCGGTTACATTGGATGTAAACGAGAAAAAGACGATAACGGAAGCGACATTGACCATTCCCGCCGAAAAAGCGGTAATCCCTCCCAACTTAATATTATCTTCGATGGTCCTATGATTGCTATATTTTCTCAGCATATTTTTCCTTTCCTCCTTTTTTCAACACGATACGCGCTATCCCTTTTGTCTGCATATCCAAATTAAGGTGCAGCACCAATTGGTTTTTGTTCAGTTTCTGAATAACAAAACTTTCGATAAGCTCATCATTCTTTCGAAGCTCAAGGATGTGCCCCCTCCCCTTCAAAAACCAGTTGTATTGTTTATCCTCATGATGCGCAATAAAATTTTTATCGCCCATCCTCTCAAAGTGCCATAACCCATCCTGCAAAGGCGGAAGATGAGCTATTGCGGCATCCTTTATTCCTTCATGAATAACCGTCTGCTTTTTAAACATAGGCGACTTCTCCACTTTCTCAAAGTACCAACCTTGCTCTTCCCACTCTCCCTCTAAAAGCCGCTCAGGATTTTCATAAAAAACAACCATTGAACTTGCTCCCAAAAGCAAAAAAGTCAACAATACAAAGTTGAATTTTGCCAGTATTTTTCTCTTAATAATTAACATCCCATTTTTTGTTAAAAAATAAATCCGCTAACACATTTCTCCCTGTTTTATTTGTTCCAGGTTTTTCTACAATCCTGACATTCTTCTGTTTGCTTCTATTCAAATGAAGCAAAGCCTGTCCGACGTCAAAAAAGTGCCGTGTTCTTTTTTCAAATTCATAATCTGTTGGAACTTTGACTTCATCAATCCGAGCTCCGCGCAAATAATGCTGTAAATAATTGAGATTGTCCGAGCTGAGGATATCGGTATAGATTGTTAGCTTACGATTTTCATACCGATGACAGATCATTTGGCAGGCTTTCAAGAAATCTTCGGATTGAAGATTGCTGAGTTGGTCTTCCAATGTAATTCCTAATAGTTCACTGATCGAAGCACTACTCTTATTGCCATAGACTAGAATGATGTCAAGCTCTTCCGCTGTAGATTGTTCGATGCTGTGAATAACAAAAAAAAGCGAATCAATTGTAAAATCACTTGGGATCAATACCCGCGTTGCCTTTGCCATATCCAATTATTTTTATACAAAATTAATAGGCCACCATGGCAATCGAATGAATCTGGAATTAACTTTCTATTAGAATATTCGAACGGATATTAAAATGAGATTAAAAAGAATACCAAGATTAAAATCAGATTAAAATTTGGTTCCGGCCTTGTAGTATAACTCTGCTAGTGCCTTCCGAAAATCCGTAAAAAGCTTCTCTTGCTTTATGCGCATTTCGATCAGTTTGCTTTCTCTGCTATTAACCACAAACAAGGTTGATTCACCTAGTTCAAACTTGTTTAACTCCCCCTTAAGTAAACGTTCCTGGTTACTCACATTTAAAGCATGAAGTTCGAATTGCGTACTATAAGCTGTTAATTCGTTGTATTTTCTAATAACATCATTGTAAATGTTGCGCTCGGTAACCACCTGTTCGTAGTGTAATTGATCTAACTTAATTCTCACTTCTTTTAATTTCCCCCTTTCACTTCGAATAAATAGGGGAAATGCAAATTCAAACCCCAGTTTATAATTCTGCCAGTTGAAATCATACTGTGGTGGTATAAAATCATTGAAACTGCGGCGGTTCGATATCAATGTGCCTGAAACCGTAAGTTTTGGTTTCAGCATTTCCTTACGGTAGCGTTCTTCAAATTCGAGCTGTTGATTTTTACTCGCCAATTTGATCAATTCAGGATGGGCAATTTTAGCTGAATCAAGGAGTGCATGGATCACTTTATTGTCCGGTAAGAGAATTTCGCCAGCTGCCTTATGAGGAACTGCATAGTCTGGAAGTTCCACTGGAAATTGCTGATCATTCCAAAGGTGATTGGACAACATAATGCGGGCATTTTTTAACTCGGCTTCATACTTCGAAAGCTCTATCCACCTTTCTTTGACTACGACATAGGCCTCAACCGAGTCAATCACAGGTTTATCACCCAAGGCCGTTTGTTCGCTGATAGCCTTAAAGCGTTGATCTGCTAATTTTACACCTTCAAGTAAAAACTGATACTGCTGATAGGCAAAATACCAATTCCAGTAGTCTGAAACTGCCTGGAACCAAATGCTATTGATTTGCTTTATCTTTTCGCCTTCTAAATAGCGTATCATTGCTTTTGCCTGCTGTAACGTATTTCTTCTGCTATCAATAATCAATCCTTGTCCCAGTGGTATACTTAAGCCCACGGCAGACAGGCCAGCGTTGTTCGTCCTGGATTGAGGGTTCGTATAGTCACCGACATTTCTGTCGTAAGCAATTTTAAGGTCGGCTCCAGCCAACCAAAGTGGAATTTTCAGCTCACTATTCCACTCGTTGTAGTATTCCTTATTGCCGAAGTGTTTATTTTTAAAACTTGCATTGATAGTCGGATCAAACTTACCTAATGCCTGCATCACCTGCACTTTAGCAGTCTCACTCAATAGATTGACTTGTTTTACAATCGGATGGTTTGCCATCAAAAGTTCTTCCATATCATCCAAAGTGAACGTTTTTCTTGCCGTATTCTCCTTTTCCTGCGCGGGAAGCAAATGGCATAGAAAAACATACAATACAATAAAAATGAGATTCAATTTGCACATAGTATAATCATTTTTTTCCGCTATCCTTAGGTTCACGCTCCAAACTCGGCGGAAATCCATTTAACTGTCGCCATATCTCGTACCATAAAGGGACTTTATTTAAAATAACTCTTCCGAATGCTCCGGACCCTTGATTTAACTGGGCCGGCCAAGGTTCATCCCCTTCAGGCACCGGTGCTGTTGCGCGCACCAAGATCCTAAATTGACCATTCGTACTGCTGACTTTATCGATAACCGACACTTTTCCTGCAAAAGTACCAACTGCCACCGAAGGCCATCCGGAAAACTGAATCGATGGCCACCCATCAAATTGTAGCCGTACATCGCTTTCCGGTGCTATCAATGGCACATCCATCGCATTTACATACAGTTCAACAGCAAGCAAGGGGGTTTTAGGCTGCAATGTCGCCACAGACTCTCCCTCCTTCATATTTTCACCTATTCCAGCTTTGAAAGTCTTGACAATAAATCCGTCCTGTGGAGCTCTAACAATATACAGTCCTCTTCTCACATCGATATTGGAAATCTCATTTCTAAGTTTCGCAATATCACCTTGCACAGAAGCTTTGGAGGAAAAAGCAGAACTTAAATCAGATTGTGCTTTCGCCAATGACTCGTTATATTTTGCACGAATGTTATTTAATTCTATTCGGGCATTGGTTAAAGATTGCCTTGAATTTGAAAGCTTATTTTCGGCACTAACAACTTTAGCCCGGTCATTTTGTAGATTCAGACGTCTTGTTTCAATATCTGTCAAAGAAAACAGCCCATCTCGATACCCCTCTTCGTAGCGCTTAAGCCGCTTTTCACTGGTCTCGAAAAAGCTCATAACCGCAACGAGTTCAGCACTATCAATTTTCACGAGATTTTGAGACTGTATCACCTTATTTTTAGCAGACTCGAGCTGAAATTCCAAACCGTTGCGTAAAGCCAGAATCTGCGCTTCGGTGGCTTTCATCTTTTGATCTGCGGCATCCTCACCGCTTTGTTTAGCATGCAATTGTTCTTTCAAGCGCAAGGGTAGCATTGGATCGAAATAAGATTGTGCAGTCTCCGAAAGCACTAAAATTGTGTCACCTTTCTTTACTTCCTGCCCCTCAGTAACCGCCCAATGCTCGATACGACCGCCAATTTGATTTTGTATCGTCTGTGGTCTATCTTCGGGCCGCAGCGCGGTTACCGTTCCTATTCCAGCAATTGTCTGCCTCCACGGCAGAAATAATGCAAGCGCAAAGATAACCGCTGAGCATACCAAAAGGCGTCCAAGAACGAGGGATCCACGTTCTTTTAATAGTTTAGATACTGCATCCTGGGAGAGATCTCTCCACGAAACTGTTTTTTGACTCTTCTCGTCCTTGTTAATCCACATAATTAGCAGCGTCCTCCTCCAACGCAAGATCTGTTATCGCCGCTAACTTGACTACCCCTGTCAGCATATCAAAAATTGTATTTAGATTGGTCATCAGTTTCTCTATCGCATAACCGATTTGAACGATGACGACTTCGGCAGCCACAAATTGCCCAAAAGTCATTTGTCGCTCAACAACATAATAAGATCCCAGTAAAAGCATCGCACCAAATAGCAGCGTACGAAGCATGACAGAGCCTATAAAAAACCTTTTTAAGACCTTAAAATGATCATTTCGAGCTCCTAAATATTTACCAACAATATGATCTGTAGTGTCTGTAACTGCCTTCATTTTTGCTTTGTCCCCGCGATAAAGCGCTATATTTTCCGCAACAGATTCTAAATAGGCTACCGTCTTATATTTGTATTCGGACTCTTCAATACTCGTCCTTAATCCCCTTTTATAGTAAAGCGCCAATATAATGATAACAACACAGATCACGACCAGCCCAAAAGCCAAAAACACAGGATGGTAAAAGGACAATAACACCACGCTAAAGAAGATGGTTACAACTGCAGCAATGATATCGATCAAAAGTTTAATAATCCCTTTTTGAATAATGATCACGTCAAAAAATCGGTTCACCAATTCCATAAGATTTTCCCCTAGTAATTCTTTCGGATCGATTCGCGGAAGCCGATACGAAAATTCCATTGCTGATTTTAGAAAGATCTTCTGTTCTAAATATTCAACCAGCGTGAGTTGTCCGATCAGTAACGTGCCGGCCATGACCACGCCAAACAGCACAAAAGCAATTAAAATGTAAGTAGAACTATACATCGCTCCGTTGCTTAAAAAATTAAATATCGCTGTAATCCCTATTGGAATTGTCAGACTAAACATACCAATGACGATAGCATAAATAAATATATAATTGATTGTTTTACGTTCTGGATGTAGGAGGCTAACCAGACGCTGCAAAGGGGATGGTCCGCCGTGTAATTTCGCCATAAAAATAAAAAATAGATAATTTGAAAATTATGATTTAATCCAAAGACAGTTGGACAATTTCTGCTGATTATCCATTCGTCAGTGCCATTTTATGATGAGAGGGATCTCCCTTATCGCTAAAAAGTACGGTCGAACGAATTTGGCCCTCGATATTTCGAAGCGCTTCAGCAACATTAAAAAAATGACGTGTCTTCTTTTTATAGGTATAATTGGATGGAATTCTAATTTCGTCAACAGCTTGTCCACGGAGGTAATGTCGGAGATAATTTTTATTGTCTGTATATAAAATATCGGCAAAGATATGGAGATGGCGGTCTTGATAACGCTGATACAGCACACGACAAGCATTTAAGAAAGATTCAGATTGGAGCATATCGAGCTGATCATCCAATCCAATGCCGAGCAATTCACTTGCTGAAGTACTGCTTTTATTACCGTATACCAGGATGATATCAATTTGATCGGCTACCGACTCTTCTATACTCTGCCGGACAAAATCGAGCGAATCAACCGTAAAATCACTGGGAATTAATATGCGCGTTGTTTTAGCCATGCTATTTTTTTAAGCAAAGTTAAAACGCAGTTATGGCAATGGTATGAATCTAAAATTAGCTTTTCATTAGAAAGCTAACGACAGCATTAAAATTGGATTAAAAACACCGCTGAAATTAAAACTGGATTAAAATCGCAGATAAGTCGGTAATTCCACTTCAACCGTTGTCCCTTCGCCTACAATAGAATTGACTTTCAACGAACCGCCATGTAGTTTAATGATATTTCTTGCCAAAGGTAAGCCAATTCCATAGCCATCGATACCACTCGTATTCGAAGCTCTAAAATAGGGGTCGTAAATATGATCCAATTCTCGGGATGGTATTCCTATACCCTTGTCTTTTATAAGAATAAAAACTTTGTTGTCCAATGCACCCAATGCGATGTAAGCGGTTCTATCCGATGAATATTTACAGGCATTACTGATAATATTAGACAGTGCAAGCTGCAGCAAAATTTCATTTCCATTCACCTTAAGTCGCATGCTATCATCCGGCAATAGGCTAAAATCTGTTATAATCTTAAATTTGTCATTTATAGCCTTCACTGTCAGCTCGGCATCCATTACGATCTGATCAATACGAACTGGATTGAACGCTGTCGCGTTGTTCACAAAACCTGTACGCGCCAGCAATAAGAGTGCTTTAGTTTTTTTCTCCAGATGCTCTGCAGATTCAATAATTTTGGATAATGTGCGTTGGTACTCCTCATTGCTGCGTTCTTTAGATAAGGCAAGATCTGCCTGCCCGATAATGGAAGTTAATGGCGTGTTCAGTTCATGGGATGCATTGCTAATAAAGTTTTTTTGAGTTTCAAAAGAGGTCTCTAACCGCGTCAACATCCGGTTGAATGTCTGCGCAAGACCATGAAGTTCACCTTTATACTTTTCTTCATCCAATCGCTTATAGAGATTTTCGGAACCAATCGCCTGCACCTCTTTCATCATGGTCAATATTGGCTTTAAGAATGAGCGTTTCATGAAAACCGAAACGACGAAAATAAACAGAATACCCAAAATCAGGCTTATAATTAGCAAGTTCCGGAGATAAGCCAGATGATGGGTATAAAAATAATTTTCCGCAGATGCCCCAACGATATAGTGACGCCCGTTTTGCGAGAAATATTTGGTTGAATAAAATTGCTTGCCCGACTTGAAATTTGACGTTCCCTTTTTACTAATTTTATCCCAAAGTTCATTGTGGAATCCCTGGCTTCTTAAAATAGAATCCTTGCCACCAAATTCCACTAAAAATTCGTGCTGATTATTGAGATTCTCAATAAAATCAAGGCTCCATTGATCCGATTGGGAAGCAGATTTACTGTTCAGGAACTTTTCAGCAGCAATATTTCGTCGGAGATCCAGCCGCTTATAAAAATCAGTAAAAGCAAAATTCGTAACGGAATAAAAGATAAAGCCAACAAAACAACTCACGTATATGACTAGAATTGCAATGAGATAGATAAGCTTTCGGTTATAATTGTGCATTTCGAAATATTCAGTCTTCAATTTTTAGTACATATCCCATACCAATAACCGTATGGATCGCCTTCTTTCTCGTTACTTTTTCAATCTTTTTTCTGAGATAATTCACATAAACATCGACAACATTTGATCCAATATCAAAATTAATTCCCCATATTTTGTCTAAAAGCTCGGTTCGCTCAAATACCTTTTTCGGACTTTGGATGAACAATAAGAGCAAACGATATTCGGTACTTGTTAAATTAAGTTCCTGGCCGTCGCAATAGGCTGTTTTTTTATAATCATCGATACTTAAAAAACCATAACTATAGGTGTCTTTTGACGGTTGAAGCTCACGCTGCGTGGCCTGGACGATCGACTTTTGCCGGCGGATCAATGATCGAATACGCGCTTTCAGCTCAATAAGTTTAAATGGTTTTGAAAGATAATCATCGGCGCCATTATCAAGTCCTAAAACTACATTTTCGGGTGTTCCCAAGGCTGTCAGCATCATTACCGGAAGGTCCGTATATCCCCATTGCCTAATTTGTTTACAGATATCTAGTCCATTAGTTCCAGGCAAAAGGATGTCCAACAGCACAAGGGAAACATCTTGCTTCGCCAAAAGCTGCTCCAATCCGTCCGACCGACCCAAATGAATGACCCGATAACCATCTTCGCCTAAGCCTTGTATAATCAAATCAGCGACGTCCTGCTCGTCCTCAACCAAAATAATTTTTTGCTTCTCCATATTCGTCATTACGTTTACCTCTGTTTAATGAACTCCCATCCAAACCATAAAAATAACGTTTTGAGTCAAGAGACACAAATCCCATTTTTTGCCAGCGTCCACACTTAAAGAATACGCTCACCATTTAACAAAAATGTTAACAGCGATTTCGTTTAATGCTTCTAGTTAAAAACATGAGGTGGCAACTATGCCACCGCTATGACTAATTTAAACCCCATCTCGCTACAAGATTGTTATGCTGCTCAATCCATTGCTTTGCGGTACGATCCTTATCCTTGCTTTCTTCCATCTTCGATAACAAGTCTGCCATTGTTGATTCGTCAAAACTAACTTTAGAGAAAAAGACGGCCAACTCGGGCTGTTCAACGTTAAAGTTTTTCCGGGCAAAAATCTTAATTTGCTCGGCTTCGCCCAATGTCTTTTTGGGATCTTCCAAAAACTTCAATTTCATTTTAGCAAACATCCAATGCGGTTGCCATCCAGCTACCACAATCCATCGCTTTGCTTTGATCGCGTTTTGTAACTCAGTAATCATGGCGACTGTAGAAGAATTCACATGGTTATAATCGAGTCCATAATCTGTGACTACTTGGTCTATTGCACGCGTGATGCCAGCGCCCTTTTCTATCCCAATGATGCGTTTATCAAATTCTTTCTCATGTTTTTTTAACTCTTCAATCCTATCTATAGTTACATAATCTGGTACTACGAGGCCATTTCGGGCATGGTTATAACTTGTTCCAAGCGCTTTAAGATTTGGGAATTTAGCCACTTTGCTGCCATGAGTCAATGGCAGCCAGACATCCATATATAGATCGGTATCACCATTATTCATGGAGGCTAATATCATATCAGGGGTAGCCCGTTGAATAACGACACGATACCCTTTTTCCTCCATAATTACCTTCGCAACATGTGTCATTGCTACCCCTTCGGCCCAGCCGTCCACCATCCCAATATGGATAATATTTTTATTTCTGCCTGTCGTGCATGCGGTAAACATACACACGAACAGACAAAATACAATACTTTTTATTTTCATCATACTATGCTTTCTTTTTTACAAAACCCTGAGTAATGCGATCCAAAATAATAGCAAGAATCACAACAGACAATCCGCTTTCAAAACCAAGACCAATATCCAAGTTGTTAATACCCTCAAGTACTTTTTCACCCAATCCCCCTGCAGCAATCATTCCGGCAATAACAACCATAGATAGAGACAATAGTATAGTCTGATTAATTCCTGCTAATATCGTTTTTGCAGCCAAAGGCAATTCTACTTTAAATAAGATCTGACTATTAGTTGCTCCAAATGAACGCGCAGCTTCCACGATATCTTTCGGAACAGCATCAATCCCCAGGGTTGTCAAACGCACAGCTGGAGGCATAGCAAATATAATAGTCGCAAAGGCCCCTGGTACTTTACCAATACTAAAAAATAACACTGCCGGAATCAAGTAGGCAAAGGCTGGCATTGTCTGCATCAGATCCAGTAAGGGGCGAATAATGCTTGCCGCTAATTTATTTTTTGCTGCCCACACGCCCAACGGAACGGAGATAACTAATGCCGTTGCCGTAGCGACTAACACTAATGCCAAGGTCTCCATAGTAGCCGTCCAAAACCCCATCAAATAAATCAATGTTAAACCTAGAACTGTGGTCAATGCAACCCCCTTTCCTGATTTCCACCAGGCTAATGCCGTAAAAAGACCGATGATGATAAAAAAGGGAATTGTGATTAATATCCACTCTAATCCAAGAATTGAGGCATTCCCAGTATTCTTTATCAGATTAAAAAATGGCTCTAAATGCGCTGTTAGCCAATTGACCGCTACGGCTATATATTGTCCTATATCAATTACTTTATTCATTTCTACTACTTATTTGCTTTCTCTTTTAATTCTATTATTTCCTCTTCATTATACTTTGTTGCTTCAATGATCAAAGACGTTTGGGTGACTATACCCAATAAACGATTATCATTATTCACAACAGCAATAGGCGACCTAATCTCAGATATGAGCGGCAACATTTCTTCCACAGTTACTTCTTTAGATACTGTTGGAACATTTGTATGAATAATCGATTCGACGGTAAGCTCCTTGCGCTTAGCCGATTGGATGACTTCACTTATATGTACAAAACCAAGAAAGGTTTCATGTGCATCTACTACAGGAAGAATTTCTATTCCTGTGCTACGCATTTTACGTAAAGCTCCCTCAGGGCCATCTTTTTTGAAACGTACTACAGTCGGTTTTTCAAACATTAAAGAGCCAGCGGAAATAATGGATTTGCGATCGACTTTTTCGACAAAGGCTTTAACATAATCACTTGCTGGATTTGTCAAGATATCTTCCGCTGTACCGATCTGTTCGATGACACCATCTCTCATAATGGCAATACGATCGCCTAATTTGATCGCCTCGTCCAAATCATGGGTAATAAAAATGATCGTTTTTTGTAAATTATCTTGTAACTCAAGCAACTGATCTTGCATTTCCGTTTTAATCAGCGGATCAAGCGCTGAAAACGCCTCATCCATAAGCAATACTTCGGGATCATTGGCAAGTGCACGAGCCAATCCAACACGTTGTTGCATTCCCCCAGATAACTGTGAGGGAAGCTGCTGTTCAAACCCGTTCAGTCCAACGGTATCAAGTGCTTGCTGCGCTTTAGATTCCCGTGTTTCACGCTCCTCCCCTCTTAATTCTAAACCAAAAGCAGCGTTGCTCAATACGGTGTGATGTGGCAACAGACCAAATTTCTGAAAGACCATGCTCATCTCCGTCCTTCTCACTTCGAGAAGATCCTTATTATTTTTTCTCGTGATATCCTCCCCATTGATAAATACCTTGCCTGAAGTTGGCTCATTTAAACGATTAAGGCAACGAAGCAACGTAGATTTTCCACTTCCTGAAAGCCCCATGATAACAAAAAATTCGCCTTCAAAAATTTCGAAATTAGCTTTATTGATGCCAATTGTACAACCCGTCTTTGCCAAGATTTCCTTTTTGGAGCATCCTTCATTTAGTAACTTCAAAGCTTCTTTCTTCTGCTTTCCAAAAACCAGCACCAAGTCTTCAACTTTTACCTTTACCTTTCTAATTTTACCCATATCTTAATTTTTTTAAACACCAATAAACCACAACGACATAAGTAATCCACTAAGGCCATACGCCTACGTTATATTTTTAAAATCAAATAACACTCCGGTAGAGTTCATTTGATTGAAATCCAACGAATAACAGTCCAATCAACTTATTAACTAACATACTTTACTCTCCGTTCGGTAAGAGCAATGATGAAAAAGAAACTAATCTTTTAAAGACGAAACGCACCACAATAGCGCATTTCAAAAAATACTCTAACAAGTATCACGAACAACCTAGGATGTACCAACTGGCACAATGCCGTAGCGGAATAAATTTATTCCTTTCTGTCTTTCGACGCTGCAAAGATACAAAAAATAAACTAAATGGCCTTTAACAAACACAATAAACTGAAAAACAATGTGTTATAAATAACGTAAAATGCTAGTAAATACTTTTACCTTTTAACCAAATGTTTGGATAAGTGGACGATGGCTCGAACAACATGGTATATAGAACAATTTTTCATTTTCAATACGTAATAAACGCATTTATTACTTATCTTTATGCTATTGAAACAAAACTCAACCCCAGCCATGTTTATCGGCGCAGTCAAATGGTTCGACAATAACAAAGGATTTGGTACGATTGCATTACCTGCCGGAGAAGAACTCTTTGTACATATACGTAGGTTTAAAATTCCTCCAGAACATATTATTCAGCCTGGAGAAGTTATTGTCGGTGATAAGAAGGCCGACCCCAAGAGGAGCGGCTATCTTGCTCATAACTGCAGGATTCTCAAAAGGCCCGAAGATTGGAAATTCGTCATCTCACTCCTCGACAAAGAACATACAGTACACCTCCCCGACAGCCACGGTCGAGAACAAAAGCACAATTTAACCTCCTTAACAGCAAGACAACTTTTAAGAATCCAGCCCAAAGAACTTATCCCCAAAATGCTCACGGCTAATTTTGATGTTGATTTTGAGAGCACAATTTTTATTCCCTATGCCGAATTGATTGACAAAAGCATTACGGGCATATTTGAGCGGGAAACCGCATGCGATCTACTTTCCAAGGTATTCGAATACTTCGGAAAACATGTCTCCCATCAGATTTTATTTCGTGTATGGAAGGAAAGCATGTTTAAGTATATTGGCTATCCGTCGGAAGGTGACTACGAAATTCCTGAACTTGTATTTAATTTGAATGCTACAGAAATCAATTATGAGGATCTTACCCGAATTAGCACCTATAGTTTTGGAAAATCCTTCTGTGCTGATTTTGTAAATGCTTTATTTGACGACGTAGAAACAATGGACAAGAACGATCTCGAACCTTTGCTACCTTATATTGAATTTTTGGAGAACGAAGCGTCTATTGAAAAAATTCATACTCTTCTGCAAGAATAGCTGCAATGGATCACGTGTTGAAAATCGATATTCAAACCATTGCAGCTATCCATGGTGGAGACTGATCAATCGTCTGCCTTACTTTTGCGCATATCCTCAGTCTTTATCTGCTATCGTAAGGGAGACTGGCTAGCAATTCATTCTGCTAAGATCACATAGACCAAGGTTGTTTGCAGGTCTTATACCTTGGGCAAATTATAGCCATTATGATACACTTTTGCCAAGTATTGGTCTGCATCTTTATCGTTAAAACTGCGCTTTTGTTTATCCCAAAATAATTTCTTTTTAGACCTATACGCTATGTTTCCCATCTGCGAGAAAATGGCTATATGCGCACCGGCTTCTATCGGAGCATTTAAACCTTCTGCTGACTTATTTCTAACGGCTTCGACAAAATTTACCATATGCTTGTCCAATCCATTATCCTGTGAACGTTGAAAAGAGACAGCATCCATTCGCCCTTTTTCTGGAATAACTTCCCAGCCCTCGCGATTTACCACCAGGGTACCGTTATTACCAATAAATGCTACTCCGTGATTCTTTTGGTAAGGCCCCAAATCTATACCTGTTGCCTGCTCCCATTGAACATTGAATCCCTCAAACTCATAGACCGTAGTTAAGCTATCTGGTGTTTCAGCAGCGTCTTCTGGATAAGCAAATTTACCCCCCGCGGCCATTACAGACACCGGATCCGACACTTTCATGCCAATCAAAGCGTAATCCAGCATATGTACTCCCCAATCGGTCATCAGACCACCTGCGTAGTCCCAATACCATCTAAAATTGAAATGAAAGCGATTGGGATTAAATGCTCGTTTTGGCGCTGGTCCTAGCCACTTATCATAATGCACTCCGGCTGGAACACAAGCATCTGGCTGCACTGGAACACTCTTCATCCAGCCCTGATAAGCCCAAGCCTTAACAAGGCGTATCTTTCCAAGTTTTCCGCTGTGGACAAAATCCATAGCATCTTTGAAATGCTGCTGACTTCGTTGCCATTGCCCGACCTGAACAACACGTTTATGCTTTTTAGCAGCTGCAACCATAATTTCACATTCGTGAATGGAGTTACCAATTGGTTTTTCGACGTATACATCTTTTCCGGCTGCAATAGCATCAACCATTTGCAGGCAATGCCAATGATCTGGCGTAGCGATAATAACAACATCGACGTCTTTTGCTTTCAGAAGATCTTTATAATCAACGTAAGCTTTCACATTTATCTGGCGCTTCTTTAATTCCTCAACTCGATTCCGCAACACATTTTCATCGACATCACATAATGCTGTACACTCCACCCCAGGTATATGCAAGATCGCATTCAAATTTGACCAGCCCATACCGTTGGTACCGATCAGCCCCACACGGACTGTATCGGCTTGAAAACCGAATACTTTAGACTGTGCAAAAAATGCTGATGCCGCCAATAGGCCCGTGCTTCGGATAAATTCTTTTCTCTCCATTGTTTAATTTGGTTTATATTGATATTGTGTTCAACACGAAGAAGATGATTAGCTTGGCATCTCCCCAGTGATAGTACTAATATAACATTTAGTCTTTAGTATGAAGAATATTAATTCAAACAAACAACCTGAGATAAAGTCGTTTGAATGTCTCAGAGGATTCTTCGGTGAATATCAGTGCATAAGACGAACTCAATAGTAATTGACA
Organism: Sphingobacterium sp. 2149; assembly: GCF_031455655.1. NCBI lineage: Bacteria > Pseudomonadati > Bacteroidota > Sphingobacteriia > Sphingobacteriales > Sphingobacteriaceae > Sphingobacterium > Sphingobacterium sp. 2149. The sequence continues at coordinate 214,692 of NZ_JAVDTD010000003.1, forward strand.
CAAATACTGCAGCGGGCAGACACCGGTGTATCAACAGCTCCATGTATTATGATCTTATTGCCGAAAAATTATCAATAATCTTCATCAAAACCAATGCTTCTTCAATCGGAGATGGATTTGGCCCGGTACCCGTGAAATATTCTACTGTACGCGAAATCATCGGCAATTGAATATTTTCAGGATGGTCAAATGTAAATTCCTTCTCTTCTAACGTAGTATGAACAGCAACAGTATTTCCAAAAATGGGGAAAGTAATACGACCAAGGCTTCCAATAATTTCACACCTGTCTATCTGATTTTCTTTGGCAACATTGAAGCACCAACTTCCTTGAAACACAAGCTGGTTTTCAAACAAAATGGTCCCTGTCGTTTGATCTGCAATGGCACTTTTGTCATCCTGAATTAAACTAAAACCATCATAGGATACAGGCATCCCAAAAAGATAGAGCATTAAGTCTAGCTGATGAGGGGCTAAATCAAAAAAATAACCTCCTCCGGAAACGGCAGGATCAGTACGCCAATCGCCGGCATCCTTCGTCACCAAATCTGGAGTTCTGCTTTGCCACAAACGTAGTTGCACCGTTCTCAACTCGCCGATTGCACGTTGGTCAATAAGTTCCTTAACTTTCAAAAAAAGAGGCAATGCTCTTCGATAATGTGCTACAACCAACTTTCCGCCCCTGGCTTTTACTTCCTCCAGTAAAGATTCAGCTTCCTGCGCATTTAACGTGACAGGTTTTTCTACATAAACATGTTTTCCTTTACGTAAAGCAGACAGTGCGTACGCAAGATGAGACGACGGCGGTGTTGCAATATAAATCGCATTGATATCGATATTATCAAGTAAATCTTCGGCCTGTGAATACCACAAAGGAACGTGGTGTCTCTCGGCATAGTCAGCAGCTTTGGCCGCATCCCTTCGCATGACAGCCATAAGCTGACTATTAGCAACAAGATTTAGCGCAGGCCCGCTTTTTTTTTCCGTGACATCACCACATCCGATGATGCCCCAGACAACTTTATGATTTTCCATAAGATATTTTCAAATTATTGCTAAAATGCCCCCCCATTCTTCCCTCATCTAAGACCAATTGTGTGATACCAAGATCCAAAGCGGCAACTGCTGTTTTCTGCTATACAGATTAAATATCAAGTTCATGTTCTGCTATCGGTTTGGACTGATTGCCGCATGCTAAAATTTATACCTGCAAAATACAAAACTATTTGCAACGGTTCAGCTTATTTTCCGCTTTCATATGGTCCAACCGAATGCCTTAAATATTATTTCGATTAGCAGCAAGATCAGATGAATTTGTACAATAGGCTTTGCTGAATAATTTTTTTTGCTTTGAAAAGTATTTATATTGCATATAAAAAGCATTTTATCTAAGTTTGGGGTTATCCAAAACTAAAGGGATTAATTAGGCATCACATGATCGGCAGATTTTTCAGAAAATTCTATTTACATATTGTCATCTGGACAATATTACTGCTCTTACCCTTTATTATCTATCTTTACCAACCGGATAAGATTGCAGATTTCAAGCCCTATTCAGCATTATCGCATTTAGTAAATATCGTATTCCTGGCTACCCATTTTTATTTACATTGTTACATTGTCGCACCGACCTATTTTTTCGGCCGTAGAAAGATCTTTGTGCTATTGATAGCACTAGGATTCGCTACTTATGTAGCTCTGAATTATACCATAGTCTATTTTAACCCAGATGGAGAACTCGCTCATCTGATGAAGGAGAATATTCTTTTTGTCCGCCTGGTGATCGGTCCAGGTATTATTTATTCCCTCTGTATGATTACTTCTTCCATGATCTTTCTGTATGACGAACAGGCTAGACAAAAAGAACTCAATAAACAGATTGCACTGGAAAAAACGACGGCAGAACTAACCATGCTAAAACTTCAGATCAGCCCGCATTTCCTGTTCAATACACTCAATAATATCCGTTGGCTTATCCGCAAACAGTCTCCCGATTCCGAAGGGACTATTGTTAAGCTATCCGAAATGCTTCGGTATATTCTTTATGAAGTAGATGGCCCCAAAGTCGAGCTGTTTAAAGAAATCGATCATATGCGCAACTTCATTGATCTACAAACTCTTCGTCTTCCGATTGAAGGAAATGTAAGCCTAGCTATTGAAGATACCGTCAAAAACAGGCTCATCCCCCCTCTACTGTTCATACATTTTGTAGAAAATGCTTTCAAGTACGGTGTGGACAGTAAAACTGCACCCCAGATACAATTTCAATTTAAGGAAATTGAAGGTGGAATTGTCTTCACATCCCGCAATAGAATCTTAAAACATACAGAAACACGTCCAAATGAAGGTATAGGACTGATGAATGTACATAGAAGATTGCAATTACTATATCCCAATCGTCATGATCTTAAGATTATAAAGACCGACGACGGAGATTTTGAAGTAACACTCAAACTGATGACTGATGAAGATTAAATGTATATTGATTGATGATGAACCCTTCGCGCTCAATATTCTTGAAGACGACTTATTAAATTTTGAACATATTGAGGTCGCCGGTAAATTTAATGCCACGGCCGAAGCTAAAGAATATTTAAAAGATCACCATATTGACTTGATTTTTCTTGATATCGAAATGCCCGATCAATTGGGCACGCAATTTATTCGGGAACTCACTCCTCGCCCGCTGGTTATCTTTACCACTGCCTACCACCAATATGCAGTCGAAGGTTTCGAGCTAAATGCCCTAGATTATCTCCTTAAACCGATTTCAAAGACCCGACTTGCCGCCGCAGTCCAAAAAGCGGAAGAAAGCATGCTGCTCCGTTCGAAACAACCTGCTGTACAAGATCACATTATGGTCAATGTAGAATACAAAAAGACAAGAATATCACTCCATGAGATCAGTTACATTGAAGGTTTGAAAGACTATGTAAAGATCTATCTGGTAGACCGAGAATCGCCACTTCTTACGCGTAGTAACCTACGAGGGATGGAAAAAATATTACCTACTACAGACTTTCTCCGCGTACATAATTCCTTTATTGTCAACAAAAACCGTATTGAGAAAATCTCCCAAAATAGACTAACGTTGCCCGAAGCAGCTCTTCCTATTGGTAAAAAATACATCAAAAATATTGAACAGTTAACATCATATCTCCGGATTGCATCGCTCTAAAGATCCATTCGTCTACACATTCGCTCCTTCGGTCTACAGATGGTTGCATAGCTAAAAAATCCTTTTCAAATTTGTGTACTATTATGTAGCCTAATCCGCATAAAGATAGTATAGCAAAGAAAAAATGAAAAGATTGATAGCAATAGCATTAATGGCAACCACTGTTGCCGCTGTACACGCTCAAGCACCCGCAGGAGGACGACCTGCTTTCGCAATTTCTGAAGGCCAGATCTCGGGCCAAATTGTAGACAACGAAGGAAAACCTATTTCGCAAGCTTCGGTTAATTTATTAAAGGTCATTATAGACCAAACAACAGGTAAGGAAAGGGAAATTCTTATAAAAAGCACCAGTTCCTCGGAAAACGGAAAGTTCAATTTCTCCGCCATTTCGGCAAGAGAAAAATGGAAGCTTAAAATCAGCTCTGTCGGATACACTCCAATAGACCTTTCGGTAGATTATAGCGACAATAAAGCAACAAGTAAAGATCTGGGTGCAATCAAATTGGAAAATGACAACCGTAAACTCGATGAAGTTACCGTCACCGGCCGCAAGGCACTTCTCGAAATGGACATCGACAAAAAAGTATTCAATGTGGAGAAAAATATTGTTGCCGCTGGTGGAACAGCCATTGATGTACTCCGAAATATGCCTTCGGTACAAGTCGATATTGACGGAAACGTAAAACTGAGAAATGCAGCTCCCACCATTTTTGTCGATGGAAAACCGACCACACTCACTCCCGACCAGATTCCTGCCGACGTGATCGACAAAATCGAAATTATTACAAATCCATCTGCCAAATATGACGCTTCGGGAAGTATGGCCGGTATCCTCAACATTATTCTGAAGAAAAATAAGAAAGCCGGATATAACGGTATGGTCACCCTGGGTGGAGATCGTTTTGGCGGCACCAACTTTATGGGTAGTCTAAATCTACGTCAGAATAAATTCAATATATCACTGACCGGAATGAATATGCGCATGCGCACCAACACCGAAGGCGACAGTCGCCGTATCAGTACAATTAACGGTGTGGAGTCTGAAGTAGATCAGGATATCGAAGGCAAAACAAAAGGTATGATCACCTTTGGCCGATTGGGTGTGGATTACGATTTAAGCCCCAAAACTACCCTATCTGTTGCAGGAGTATTGGTACAAGGTAAATTTAAGCCGAATGAAAACTCAACAATATCGACCACTTCTGCAGGCAGTACCTCAATGAGCGATCGGATCTCCGAATCTGAAAGAAGCTTCAAACCACGTGGATTGCAAGCCGGTCTTGTCCAAAAATTCAAAACTGAAGGCGAGGAATTGTCTGTCGATTTCAATTACTTTGGCGGCACCAACACATCAAACGGCCTGTATACAACCAACTATCTCAATTTCGACAGGAAGATCAGCGGAACACAGATCCAAAAAAACATCGGTTCCGGAGACAATCAGTTCATGACTGTTCAGGCAGACTATGTCAAACCATTCAAAAATGGCATGAAACTCGAAACTGGCGTACGAGCGCAGATCAATAAACTTAAAAACCTCAACAATAACTTCTTAAAAGCCGTAGATAAAGATGATTTTGAAAATATCACCGCAGCTTCAGCAAACTATAACAATAAGAACAGCGTTTATGCTGCCTATGCCTCATTGGGTGGCAATTTAAAAGATTGGGTTTCTTATAAGGTTGGTTTACGTGCCGAGAGTTCAACTTACGACGGAGAACTTCTGAATACAAATGAAAAGTTCCACAATAAATACCCGCTTAGCTTGTTCCCTTCGTTATTTTTGAGCAAAAAAATAACCGAAAAAGACCAAATACAGATGAGTGTAACCCGTCGTGTCAACCGTCCTAATTTTTTCCAGCTCATCCCTTTTGTTGACTACACAGATAGCTTGAATATTACGCGCGGTAATCCGGATCTTGTACCTGAATTTACTACATCGGGCGAATTGTCCTATAGTCGTACACATGGAAAAGGTACATTTTTGGCAACGGTCTACTATAAACGTACAAACAACCTGATTACACGTTATCTGACACAAGAACTGAATCCGGTCACAAACAAAATGGACTTCATTAACACCTATATCAATGCCAACTCCAGCAAAAATTATGGGGCCGAATTCACGTATACCAATACGCTTAAAAAATGGTGGGATCTGACGGCAGACCTTAACTTCTACAATTCTAAAATTGAAGTCGACGAACAAACACCATCGGAAGGTATGTGGACCGTATTTGGAAAATTGAACAATACGTTCAACTTACAGAAAAACTGGAATCTGCAGCTTGCCTTTGAATATCAAGGCAAAACAAATATGCCTGTAACGCAGGCTCAAACATTTGGCCCACCTATGAACCAAGCGCAAAGCTCTTCACAAGGGTATATCAAACCATTCTATGGTATCGACTTTGCCATCAAAAAAAGCTTCTTAAAGAATCAGGCTGCCTCAGCAACTCTGGCAATCAACGATATCTTCAGAACACGAGGCAATACAATCGTTTCCTCCGGAGAAGGGTTTTCTCAAACCTATTACCGTCTTTCAAATCCACAATTGATCAAATTGAATCTTTCCTACCGCTTTGGAAAAATGGATATGAACATGTTTAAGAAAAATAAAAACACGAATGCCATGGAAGGCATACAAATGCAATAGCGAATATTTTATAAAAAAAAGGGTATTTTCTAACGAAAATACCCTTTTTTTTTGTTTAATAGCCCCGAAGAAGTGGACCTCCAAAATCACCGTATCACGATCCATTATTCAGTATTCAATCGATTATTTTTCAATAAAAATACCATATTTCAAAAAAAAATATTAACTTGAATACTAGAAACATTAATCACAAATGTTTTTAACCAAAACAGTTTGAGCGTCGATTGCGCCGAATACATCAATAATTTTTTTCACGTGTGAATATAAAGCGGAAACGTCCGCCAAATACGCACGCAAACATTAAAAAATAGTTAAAATTTGTGCCAAATTATCCTCTCGCATTAAAATGGATTACATTCTGTGCAGGCAATGTAAAAGTTTGTGGTTCACATGTAGAACATCAAGGTTTTTTATTCAAATTATGGAGGGTTACAAATTACACCATTCAAGTTAAGAATAATGAAAAATTTGTATTTACTTTATTGCAATCAAAAGGTGGTATTCATCTAATTGACCAGAAAAAATATCCGTTAGAAAGCTATCAAATTCATTTAATTTTTCCAGGACAGTCAAGTTCCTTCTCTTGTATGGAAGAGACCACTGCTTATCAGTTTAAACTCTCTAGACAAAATTTCGAAAAGCTATGTCTTTGCCTTCCTATCAATATGAAGTTACTAAGGCATAACCCTATAATAGACATCACGGAATATCAATTTGAAATACTACGTAACGATTTACAACAAATAGGATCGGAACTTTCTCGAATTCAACCGCTATTTAAAATTTTAGGGACACGTGCATCACTTAGCTTACAGGAAATTAATCGGATTCTGATGGATCGGATTGGATATCCCCGATCGTCATCCCTTCCAGTAACTTTAAATAAATTCCTAGCGTTGATCGAGCTACATTACAAGGAGCAACATGATGTTGCCTATTATGCACATGCGCTTAATATGACCGAAAATGCGCTTAGGAAGCTCAGTAATTACCATTTGAATGTTGCGCCACTTAAATTAATACACGAGCGCTTATTAACAGAAGCTAAGTGTCTACTAAGGGCTGCGCCCAATCCAATCAAGGCGACTATGATTGAACTCGGGTTTCAAGACTTGTCTACATTCTCGCATTTTTTCAAGAAACGAACAAAAATGTCCCCATCAGCATATCAACAAAAATACTTCCCGCCTAAAAATTCTTAAAGTGATTAGCATGCGATCTGATCCTGCGTTGGAATAGTCTTAAATTCATTCACAGCGAAAAAACTGCTATTTACCGACATAAATGGACAGTCCGCCTAAAAAACAAATTATTTAAAGTTCAAGTGATTAACTTCGATAACAACAAATATAACAGAGAAATTCTTATGCCTAAGATCCATTTATTAGACTATTTTCCGTCGAAGCTCATTTCGGTAAAAAGGATCAGATTCAACATGCTACTATCGTTGATGGTTCTATATTTTATACCCTATTCACAGAATGCAAAAGCCCAACAATCAGATTGGTTAACAAAAGATATCATATTTAGGAGTGAGGGCATTCAATTGGCAGGTTCCATACTTCAGCCTAAACATACCCGTGCGGCCATTGTCCTCGTTCACGGCTCTGGGCAAGAGAAAAGGATGACGGAGTTCGCCTCATTTTTAGCCCGAAATGGTATCGCTGTATTTACCTATGACAAACGCGGGGTTGGAAAATCGGAGGGAATCTATGCGGGCCCTGAGGTTGGTACAAATAACATTGACTCCGCTAACCTCAACCTGCTTGCAAAAGATGCGCAGGCGGCTGTAAAAACTCTCCATCAACAACTGGACAACCCGAATATTCCAATCGGACTGTTGGGATTTAGTCAAGCAGGATGGATCATCCCGTTGGCGGCCAACAAAAATCCATTGGTCGACTTTTTTGTCTTGTATAGTGGTGCAGTAATTCCGGCACGTGAACAGCTCCGATTTCAGTTCTTCACAAACGGAAAAAAAGACTTTTGGGATAAACATACGGAAACTGAGGCTCGTCAACATGTGATGAATGATCCAGACCGTTATCAATTTATAAATACCGATCCAATCGCATCACTAAAAACGACAGCTGCACCTGGACTTTGGCTATTCGGGTCGCAGGATATCCAAATACCGGTAGGCTTATCCATAGAACGCCTCAATGCATTGAAAGCGCAAGGTAAACCTTTCGAGTATTGCCTATTCCCAGCACTAGATCACAACACAAGCCTTTCAGCATCGGATGAACCAAGTGCTATTGCACTTCAATGGATTAAAAGCAGGACTAAACGCAAAATCACTCCTTCTCCTCTCGTACAAGAAAATCATAAGAATACCAAAATTTTAGGTGTCCATAAGAATTGAGACCACCTAGACTATAGCTAATAGGATAATCATAGCTATGCTGTTGCAATTCAAGTTCATTTTTATAATCCGCAACAAGTTTTTTAATTGGGTTAAGACCTGTTGCACGTCTAATAAAGCTTTTTTGTCGTCCGCCGCGCAAATATACCAATACGTCTGAACCATTTAAAATCGCTTTATCCAATTCGGTCAGTTGTTGGTTATAAAGTAATTTTTCTAGGACGTTTTTCAGATCACCACGCGGAAAATCGCTTTCTCCCATTATAATGGAATGCGTACCGTAGTTCACGGATGAAACATAATAAGGATTATATCCTGTCTTTTTTAATTTTCCAACTTCCTCCTTATTAAAAACCTTTACATAATCCGCTAGATCAACTTGAAGGCTAAATGCAATATGTTCCCGGCGCAATAGCAAGCTGTTTGCCCTCTTTATTGTGGTCGAATCACGATGGCGAACCAACTTCAGCACACTATCTACGTCAGGGCTATTATTGAGATGATAACGTATCGCCCTATAGTCGAAAAATGCGCCTACAGAAGATTGCTCCAAAACAGCCGGTTCGCCCCTGCTTTTCTTTGCAAAAGCTCGAATAGCATCATAACCTGGGATGATACGAATCGAAGATAAAGTTGGCTGTGTAGATGAAACTGTATTTTTAAAAGGTTTATAATAAGAACGAAGAGCGGTTAATTTTAGCTGCGGTGTCGTGTCTTTCAATCCCCAGACCGTGCCCAAATGGAAATTCTTGTCTACAGTACCATCCACATAAAACTGAGTCACAGAAAAGCCAACAGAACGTCCTACAAACTTATATCTTTTGTCCGTTGCTATTCCATCAATCTCCGTAGCGTCAATATCAGCATCCTCTTTGTCACAACTTGACAAAAAACAAATGCTTAACAACAACAGGAATAGATATTTCATAATTTAAAAAATCAATAGTCACTTCTGGTGAAGCACTTCTAACTCATCTACCCGTCGGACAATGGACTTTAGATTCTTCTCAAATATATACAAAATTCCTAACCCAACATACATAAAAATAAGAATAACAACACGATACAATGCTAAGGGAGGCTACGCACCTAAAAAGTTAAAATAAGATCAACTATTAATACGTGCAAAAAGATCATCTAAAACACGAAACTTTATTCATCCTTATGGAATCGACGATTTTTTTAATGATTGCCACCATTAAGTCTAATTTCCACAATCAAAAGACTATAAATAGCCAATATAGCGATTAAAACTAAAACAACCTAACACCAAATTATAACTAATAACAGTTTTCATTTATTTTTAATACAGTAGTTACTCACTGCTCGTTCAGTTTTTACTGAATCATCAGTGAGCAAGCACTGAACGAGCACTGAACAAGCACTGTCATAATGCAGGATTTGGTTGCGCTTTGGTCATAAGGTAATGCCGCTAAAAATTGAAGAAAAAAAAATGAAAAAGCTATGCTTACGTAACAAAAGGTGGATGCTGTATAGGAAGAAAAAATACTGATGACAAAATTTCGGTATAGCCCGATCATTTAGGGCCTGATAGAAAGTGATAATTAATCAAAAAAACACCCGAAAGCATGGGGTACCCCGGGTGTTTTAGCCATATTATTAACCTATTTTATGAAAAGTGCCCTTGAATGGGCAACACTAAAGTAAAAAATAACTTTGTATAAACAAAATAAAACTTTAAAAAAAAGCATTTTTTATCATTCACTAAATCGGTTAAACAGGACTTTAGCAATACGAATAGAAAAAACTAATCGTTGTTAGAAATATTGAAAGCCAGTTGCTTACAACCTGCTTTCAACCCAATATACTTTTCTTTGAACAATCTTAAAAACCGTCCCCATTAATCACAACAGTCTCCCCTCCTTTTTTGAGGTTGGCTGCATCTTGTTGGATTTTAAAATATTGCGCCGCTGGACAGGCCATCTGCGTCATCCGTCCCGCATGCATAGGCACTTCGATCACTTGCTTTGCATCATAACGGAGTAAAGTGGTGTAGGACCAAATCGCTTCCAATACTTTCGTCTTTGTTGCCTGTACAGGTTTGCCTTCATTGGCCACCTGATCGATAGCATTCACCCGCTTAAACTCACCCAATCCACCCAGGGTATATCCTGCACTTTCAAACGTAGCTTCATATTTTTTTCCTGCACCTTGTATTACAAACTTTAGCATGCCCGTGGATACAATTTCCAATGTCATCAACACCTTTTCTCCAGGATACCAATAATATTCCTCTTGTGCAGGTGCATTTTGGTAAAGACTTGCCTGGCCAGAGCTATGTGCTGCTCTTCGTAAAAATGGTCTGAAAGCTCGCCTGTCTTCGGTCACATTTCCTTTTTCATCTTTAATAACTTCCCAGGTAAGACCAATATCCGTTTCCTGTCCCCCCATGTTACCGCCCATATAAACAGAGGGATTATCCAGGTATTGCTTGGGTTTGCCCGGGTTCAACCGCGCCGGATCAAATTCCATCTTTGGTAAGGTAACTTCGGCCTTAATGCCGACCCAAACATCTGTACTGGAAACGACTTTTCGATAGTAGGCTCCTTGAAAACAAGCTTTTGAAGAAGCCGGACGCACCTCATTTTTGAGATACTCATTCCCATCAACACCTACGACCGGAAATTCTGGTTTAACAAATTCATTTTTTGCACTGCAGGCGGTCAGGCCTAGTAAAAAAAGTAAGAGTATGTGTTTCATTATTTCTTCGGATCAATGGGTAAAAAAATTAATGGTGTCGGTAGGCAGGAAGCTCCCGGAGGAGAATAGGTGAATTCTATTTCCTGTATTTCCTTCTTCGGGTCGGGCCAATAAGTTTCGATGAGAATTGCCTCTGGATAACCTTTTGTAATCAGCGCATTTTTGGGATATTGCATCACCGTCTTTTGACCGTCTTGCCCCACAAGTTCCATTGTCAGCCCCATACCACCACACCATTGGTTGTCACCAGATCGGCTGTTCCAGCTGACCAAAGCCAATCCTTTTCCGTCTGTACTCTTCCATTTGATCTTTGTTTTATACAGCACACCGTAGTTTCCGGCATTCTTGGCAAATTCCTTTTTCGCACCAATCGTTCCCGTGATCCACGGATCGTCCTGCCCGTCGGCAACAATCAGCTGCACTGCTCCCTTTTTGGTGTCAAGCGTATCTTTCGGATTAATCTGATAATTGGAAATTGGAAAAATACCACGCCCAGCGTTTGCGTGACTATGTGGAATCAGCGTCTTTATCCGCGGAAACACTTTTGGTCCAGACTCATTTGGGGCAAATTGTATGACAGCGATCTGCGCCGGCTGGTCTACCACAAATTCATAGAATCCATGGACAAGTTCATCGTATTGTACCAGCTGTTTTTCCAGTTTTTCATCGATAGCCATCACTTCCCCCGGTTTAAGCACTTTCACCTGATTGTTTACAGCAGATAAAAAGTAGTCCTCAAGCCCTTTCTTTCCAATTTCAAAGTAGTTTGAACTCGGTTTTTGTGAAGCATACTTCAACATGCGAAAATGCATATTTTCATGCCCCAGATTTTTTATGACCGCCGAAATCTTACGGGGCATTTTTTGAGGTTCTTTGACACCATTGACGTTATAGACATACAACCTAACTGCTCCGGGATCAACCGTCTCCTGTAGTGCAATGGCTTCCGGAACACGGATATACTCGGGATCATCAGATATGATATACTGCGGCCCCGGTAATACGGTCTTTGTGTAAGGCAACTTGGGAAAGTCCGTTTTTAGAAAATCCTCCAACAAAACGATATCGCCTTTATTTGCGCTGACAATCTTTTTGGACACGCTACTTAAATCACTTTTTTGTGCAAATCCAACTTTACACGAAACTAAACCTAACATCAACAATAAGCTTGTTTTGATGTGCTTGTTCATAATTTTATTTTTTTACGAATGAATACAATGTTCCTCCACTGCAACACAAGCTGCGTGAAGGAACGATTATTTTAATTTGAATCGGCATAAATGGTAAACTCCTGCGCAACGAGATAACCAAAGGTCGTCAACATATACACCTGAAGCCTTTGTCCATTTTCTGAAGTTCCCATACAGATGTCGCTGGTTGCGTTACCATTGGTACCGCCAGTAAACAGTTCGGACTCATAAACACGTAATTGGTTATAGGTCGTTGAACTCAGTGTGGTACCAATGCGGGCTCGATCGCTAATATCATAAACATATAGCTGACCAATCTCATTGCTTCCAAACAATTTGACCTGAGCCAAAATATCTGCGTTGTTAAAACGCTGAAAGGCGATACCACCATTCATAGCAGTACCTGTAATTGCCGGGAATGCTGCTAGCCGCCCCCAGGTACTTCCCGAAACATAAGCAAGTTCGGCGTTAGTGCTCGCGATCAGTTCGGCGTTAGTGCCGACCCCTAAAGGAAGATATTCCGGAAGGAAGCCCAATGATGTCGCACCATCCTTATATTCCAGGACATCGGCCGCGGTAGATTTTATCTGGCCATTTTCGACTGTCCAACGCAGGAGGTAACGACTGGTTGCAACCGAAGCGAGTAACTGACCGTTTCCGTCCATATCCCCTACCCAGTTAAGTTTACGACCGATATTGCCATCGCCGGCAGCTACCGCAGCAGGTTTGCTATAAGGTAGATCCAATAGCTTGGCAGGACTGGTATCAAAAACATCTCTGTATTTGTATAGCACAAAGCTCTGTCCATTCGGCGTATAAGTTCCTAACATAAATCGTCCTTTTTCATCGCTCACGCCTTGGAAGATCAAACGACCTGCCGGGAAAGGATTTGTTAGGTTATGGGAATAAGCTCCTGTGAAACGGTTATATACCTTAAATACAGATGGTGAAGTCCGGCTCACAATCACCAAGTAGTCGCCACTCACAAAACAGGACGTTTCACTATTTGCAGTGAAGCCCAAGTCTGCCGCTTTCTTCAGGAACAAGCGCCGGTTAATGCCCACCCCTTTTTCAAGTTTGACAGGTTCTTTGACAACCAATTTGAGCTGCCGCTTGATATTTCCGGCTCCAGAAATCGTCAGGGGTACTTCTGCACCGTTTGCTAAATTGACCTGAGCTCCGCTTGCTATAGAACCACTGGAATGTTTATTAATAACGTAACTCAGCGTAGATTGTGAAAGATCCATACCCGGCACCACATAAAACGTCACCGTATTCCCATTTAAGATCCCCTCAACCTCATTTTCCTTTTGTTCGCTGTCTTTAAATGTAATTTTGATTCCTGAAATATCTGTATTGCCTTTCTTCTCGGCAATAACCACATAATCCTTTGCGTCACCGTTTCCCGCGGTGACAGTAATTTTCTTGGGTGCCGTCAAGTCTGTAAATCCATTTAATCCCGGCGTCACCTGGGCATCAGCCGGAACGGAAGCGCGTAACATCAGTCGCGAAAGATCTACTTCATTGTCCGAATCGATCGGATAATAATAATCTACGTGCAAATACACCGTATCATTGCTGATCGTGCTCAAGAAGAGCCGATCTTGCCCTTTCCCATCAATCGTAGCGTAAAAATCCATCAATTGATTTTTCACATTCCGCTCCAGATAATTAGGTTTTTGACATCCTCCCAAAAGGATCGCACAGGCCCATAAACTGTAAAATTTTATTTTGTCCATTGCTAGTCTTTCATGTTTTTACCAACCTTTAATTTGAGTCAAAGCGCCGTTCAACTGCACTTCATTTTCAGGTATGGGCAGATAATATAATTTTGTACTGAAACTTCTGTTGGTTGCGTCTGCTGAGACAACTTCATACGTTAATCCTGTTGCGTTCGGACTGATCTTATGCCCTGTAAACTTCACATTATCTAACAGGAGGTGAGCTTTTCTCCAACGGCGCAAGTCCCAGAAACGATGTCCCTCGAAAGCCAGTTCAACTTTGCGCTCATGCTCCACTGCGGCCATTGCCTGATTATTGTTGGCAAGGCTAAGGGCATTAAGTCCACGCTTCTGACGAAGCTGATTGATGTAGGTAGTTGCAGTCGCAAAATCGCCCAATTGCGCTTTCGCTTCCGCCATAATCAACAAGACCTCGGCATAGCGCATTTCGATCCAGCTTTGTGTACTTTTATTTTGAACGAATGTCGTATTTGTAGGATCAAGCATTTTGCGTACATAGTATCCCGTAACGGTACGTTTGGGGTCACCACTCGCGCCAAATGTTGTAAATCCTTCTATCGCATCGGTCGTCGACGTATTCAGTGTTCTTCCTTTCCAGGTTGCACCATTGTATAAGATCGTCGCATAGAAACGAGGTTCACGATTTGTATAGGGAGCCGCTGCCTGCGCAGCATTCTGCCAGGAGAATTTGGATCCGTCAGCCATTTCAAATTCATTGACCAATTCAGCCGTTGGCACACCATAAACCAATGTATTACCCGGAGCATCTCGAGGTGGGGCATAGCCCAGGTCGTATTGATGCGTGACATCAGGTGCTGCAAAATCTACCCGGAAGATTGCTTCCTTTGTATTTTTATTGGTAAAAATGCTTGCAAAATTATCGTCCAAGGCATAGAGTCCCCCATTAGCCATATCGATGACTTTTTGCGCTGCATCGGCTGATTTTTTAAAATACTCCGCGCTCCTCGCCTGTGAAATGCCCGTCAAAGGATCCTGATTGAACTGCTTGAGATCATATTTAGCAATAGAGCCTGCATATAGTCCTACACGCGCCATCAGGGTATAGGCCGCGCCCTGGGTAGCCCGGCCGGCAAGATTGTTGAGCGGAAGATGATCCACCGCATATTGGAGATCCTCCAGGATAAAATCATAAACGGCTTCCTCACTCGAGCGTTCATGATCTTTTTCAGTATACTGATCCATACTCTTGAATAGAATCACGCTTCCATGGATCTTTGCCAGCCAGAAATAGGCATATGCTCTCACGAACCTGCCCTCAGCCTCATAAACCTGTTTTTGAGCATCGGAAAGGCTGGACTTGGTATTAATTCCATTGATCATTTCATTGATACGACGGATACGCTCATATCCACTCGCCCAATAATTCAATCCTACACTTGCGGAAGAAAACTGGTTTGAGTTGGATACAAGAATATTGACGGTACCATTCCCAGCGGTATTTGAGGTAAATTTCATTCCATCGGCTAAGGCATCCATTGCATTATCATAGCCTAAATTTGGAAATTGACCAAACTGGAATTTTTTAAATTCAGCATAGATACCCGACACATATAGTTCGGCCGAATTGGGGTCAGCCCATACTTTCTCTTCTGCGATCCGGTCCTGTGGAATTAGATCGACAGAACAACCTTGCAGCGCCATAAACAACAGGCCTAAAAATGAAAGCTGCCGACAGCTGGTATATAGAGTTGATTTCATCTGTAATAGTAATTTTTAGGAGATTAAAAAGTAACGCTTAAACCAAATTCAAAAATCCGTTGCTGCGGATAAAATCCATTATTGACGTTTGGCATTTCGGGATCGAGGTATTTCAAGTAATCCCATGTGAAAAGGTTTGAGCCCGAAGCAAACACGCGTACATGTTCAATCTTCGCTGCATTCAGCAATCCTTTCGGGAAAGTGTAGCCCAACTGCACGGATTTAAGCCGCAGATAATCTCCTTTTCTGATCCATCCTGAATTGGCATTTGCATTGTTCGTCGACATGCCTGTTGCTTTATAGGCACTCATACGTGGAAATTCGGCATTCGGATTGTCTTCGCGCCATGAGTTTTCAACCAAGAAATAAGGGGAGTTTCCATAGTTATAAAAAGGTCGCGTAAAAGGTGTATTATCCTCTACCCCTGAAGTTCCTGACGATCCTTCATAGGCTCCTGCTAGGGCAACATCAACACGTGCAGCACCTTGCAACAATGCTGAAAAGTCGAAGCCTTTATAAGCCATATCGAAATTCAAACCGAATGTTAATTCAGGTACGTTGGAGCGTCCAATATAGGTCATATCATCTGTTCTGGTAATCCGGCCGTCGCCATTCAAATCTTTAAATTTGAAAAAACCGGGAGCCATAAATCCCGAACTTGGTGAAGGTGTATTGCGTGCTTCCTCCCAGGTCTGTACCATCCCCTCTTTGACAAATCCAATTTTTGTTCCGATAGGTTTGCCAATGAGACTCTGCCAAGAAGGGATACCGTTCGCTTCATCCAGTTTCAGATACCTGTTTTTCGCCCAGTTGATATTGCCGGTTACGCCCAGTTTAAATTCACCAAAACGATCGTTATAACGCAATTGAGCATCAAAACCGCGATTATCAACTTCGCCAATATTGGCCAAACTCGGAAAATAACCACCCATCGACGCTGGATAAAGGTTTCCAACCTGTCCCAAAATACCGGAAGTATAACGATAGAACCATTCGAAATCAAAACCAAATTTTCCATTTAAAAACCGTGATTCAAATCCAACATTGGATGTGGTGGATTCTTCCCATTTCAATAGCGGGTTTTGAGGTGCATTGGTATATAAGGCTTTGACCGGCTTGCCGTCTATGACAATGACTGGTGTTGTATTTTGTGAAAGGGTATTAATGTAAGGGAAACTACCCACTTGTGCACGGTCGTTACCTGTACGCCCAATAGACCCTTTTAATTTAAGAAAATCTGCAAAAGGGACAGCTTCCTTAAAGAAGGACTCATTTGAGACAACCCAGCCCAATCCAATGGCCGGAAAAGATTTCCAGCGGTTTTCCTTGGCAAAGTTAGCGGAGGCGTCCCAACGCGATACCAACTCCACCAAATAACGATCGCGGAAAGCATAATTCAGCCGTGTCACAAATCCCGCACGTGCAGATTCGGCATCACTGGAACCTGTAGACTTGATAATGTCTTCCTGGGAAGCCGAACCATAGTTTATTTCCTGAATAATACTGATTGGAAAATTACTTGCGCCGGCACCAAATTGATTACCATGAGTTTTTGCATATTCATATAAACCTAACACACCGATGCTATGATCACCAAAAGTGCGGTTATAATTTAAACTGGCCTGCCAGGTGCTGCGATAGTTTGCAGCAAAACTCTGACGAAGAGATGTCTTCGTGATTCCGGGCAAAGTGGTCATCGCCACAAAGTCGCCTGCAACCTGGTCCCGCTGTCTTCCCATCGTCGGATAGGGTGTCAGCCAAGATTTGGATTCATCCGAATTATAGTCGTATGCGCCCTGAACTTTTGCCAGCAAACCTGTTACTCCCGGAACTTTAAAATCGATGTTTGCTGTTCCCTGAAAGATATTGCTTTTGAGCTTCTGGTATCCCGAATTTGCAACGGAAGCAATTGGGTTGACCCACCCTGCTCCGGCCTGATATGCTACCGGAAGTCCATTTGGGGCATACATAGGCAGATTCGGGAGCATCCGAACAGCCTGGTAAAATGGATTCATATAGGCCGAGTTATCGGGTGAAATACCGGGTAAATTGGTATTTTGATTACGTAAACCAATGTTCAAACCAACCGTCAGGTATTCATTAAGCTCACTTTTAAGGTTTGTACGGATATTGTAGCGTTTAAAATTGGTATTGTCGATCACCCCGTCCTGGTTCATATGGCTGACCGAAGCAAAATACTGCGTTTTGCCCGCTCCACCCGAAATTGTCGCTGCATGATGTTGCGAATAGCTATTATTATCTGCCAATAGGCCAATCCAGTCTGTATTCCCAAATAACGGATTGGTATTGGTTCCATTTGCCACAGCATCGATGAGTTCCTGAGTGTAGATGTAAGGTGCTTCAGTTTGCTTCGTATTTCGGAGAAAATCATTGTCCAGTTCTGTTCCTTTGTTATACCAGTTCATATAATCCGGTCCATTGAGGAATTTTGGAAAGCGGGTATTTTGGCCAATGCTGTATCCAAAGTCATAGGTTACTTTGGTCTGTTCCTTTCGTCCATTTTTTGTTTTAACCAATATAATACCATTGGCGGCCTGTACACCATAAGCGGCCGTGGAGACTGCATCCTTTAAAAAGGAAATCGTTTCTATCTCACTTGGGTCCAGATAAGCCAAGGTAGAAAGCGGTCTTTCGATATCATCGACAATCACCAAAGGACTTCGATTACCACCATAAGTTCCAACTCCGCGCAGATACAAGGTCGCGTTATCTGCCCCTGGGCGGCCGGATTGTTGCAATGCTGTCAATCCGGGAACACGTCCTACGAGTGCATTGGTCAAATTCATCGACGGGGCTTTCTTGAGCTGATCACCACCGATCTGAACGACAGATCCAACGACGTTGTTCTTCTTTTGCGTACCATAGGCTACTACTACAACCTCATCAATTTGACGCTGATCGGACTCCAAAACAAAACTCTGTGTACCGGCAACTGTGATCTTCCGCGACTGCGACAAATAGCCGATATAACTAACCTGAAGTTCAGCCGGAAGTCGGTCTACCTGCACGGTAAAACTCCCTTTTTGATCCGTACGTGTTGTTACAGAAGTCCCCACTACTTTAACCGTCGCGCCAGCAATAGGCTGTTCATCGCGATTTCGTATGGTACCATTTACAATGGATTGAGCAAAGCTTATTGCGGATTGCATAAAAACAATAAGTAATCCCAATGCCTTAAAAAGATACCTGCGTTTTACATGTGTTGGTTTCATAATTTAGGAATGAAAAAATAGTGTTATGTTAAAAAATAAGTATTTATGGTCACTCGGTTACCTAAACCATGATCAGACGTTTTTCATTGGATAAAACATGCAACGTTCTGACACCGGCACGGCAACGTATTTTGGTTTACAATTATTAGGTATATTATTTATACAACACTAAATAAGAAATAAAATTTTAAATATTCAAATTATTTCTAATTTTTTTTATTAATTGAGATCTACTAAAGAAGAAAAAACACAAACTTAATTTTGCATGATGATATATTTACTATATTTACCCATAAGTTAACGTAACACAGTTATGAGTATAAAATTCTTGAGTGACTTACATGATGCAAGCTATAGCGGTGTAGCCTATAAAAATATTTTGCTTAAAAAGGAGATTTTGACCTTTTTTGCGACCAAGGGGCCTTCAACTATTCCTGAACTGAGCAAGGAATTCAACATCAGTATCCCAAAAATCAACGAATCTATTAATGAACTTATGGAAGATGCATTGGTCCAGGACAATGGAAAGTCGACTTCGGGAATTGGTAGAAAACCGAATTCCTATGGTCTACTTGCAAATGCAGCCTTTTTTGTTGGCGTCCAAGTAAGCCATGATCATCTCAGTATCGTGGTGATGGATATGAAAAAAGACATTGTTGCTACACAAGAAGAAATTCCCCATCGCTTGGAAAATAACCAGGAATCGCTTCAAAATATTTGTCGGGAGATCAACCAGTTTATTGCAACGCATCAGATTCAAAAAGATAAAATATTGGGTGTCGGCATTAATTTATCTGGTCGCATTAACTACCGAACAGGTTATTCCTACAGTTATTTTAATTTTTATGAAGATCCCCTATCGAAATATTTTGAGCAGGAACTACAATTGCGCACCTATCTTGAAAACGATAGTAAGGCGCTTGCCTATGGAGAGTTTTCGAGTGGAATTTTAAAGGATGAGAAATTTGCTCTTTTTGTCAATGTGGACAATGGCATCGGACTAGGAATTTTGATCAATGGAAAGATTTATTATGGAAAATCCGGTTTCTCGGGTGAATTTGGCCATATTCCGATATTTGACAACGATATCATCTGCCGCTGTGGAAAAAAGGGCTGTCTTGAAACGGAAGCATCTGGTTTTGCCCTTCGTAACCGAGTCATTGCGGAAATAAAAAATGGCGCAACTAGTATTTTGACAAAAAAATTTAACAATCTGGAAGATATCCGGCTCAGCGATATTATAACAGCTGCAAAAAAAGATGATAATCTTGCTATTGAGCTCATCAATGAGCTTGGGGAAAAACTAGGTCGCGGGCTCGCAACGTTAATCAATATTTTTAATCCAGAAATCATCATTGTTGGTGGAATTTTAGCTAAAAGTGAGGAATATCTGATGTTACCGCTAAAGAATGCAGTCAATAAATTTTCATTGTCTATTGTCAACAAGGACACCAAACTTGCCAATTCAAATAATGGGGAAAAACTTGCAGCTTTAGGCGCCTGCCTTCTTATCCGAGACCGACTACTTTCCATTATCGATTAAACATAAAGCGTGGATTTCAATAAAATCCACGCTATTTTACCTTTCTACTCGTTCCTTGACGACCTCTCCATAGGGATCTTTTACTTCGGTTTTCGTTTGAGCGAGGTGTATCCACTTCTTAAACGTTCCAATAAAAACAATCGCCATAAGGGACATCGCCGCAATAGCCAATCCAGCCAGTAGATATTGACCTTTGGGTATGTAACCTTGCACAACCTGAAGATAGCCCGCCCAAAAGGTGATTATGGCCATAAAAACACCTGGAATGGCAGCAAACAAGACATATTTTCGCCTGTTCATTCGGATGAGCATCGTTGTACACACAATTAGACCACAAGCGGCCAACAGCTGATTGCTGATACCAAATAATGGCCAAATACTACTTACATTACCGGTATAAACCAAATATCCCCACGAAAACGTAAACAAGGCACTGCAAATCCATACACCTGGTTTCCAGTTTTTATCACTAAATTTAGGAAAAACGGTTCCGAGCATTTCCTGTAGGAAAAAGCGTCCCACCCGGGTACCTGCATCGATTGCGGTAAGGATAAACACGGCTTCAAACATAATAGCGAAATTGTACCAATAGGCCATAATATCGTTCATAAAAGGGACTTTATCAAAGATATGGGCCATTCCGACAGCCAAGGATACTGCCCCTCCCGTTCGACCGTGAAGGTCCACACCAATTCGATCGATAAAATGCTGTAAATCCACCGCTGAAAGATGCGGATGCTGGGCTAAAAATTGTGCATAGTCGGCTACTGGTGTATTGATGGCAAAATAATCCCCCGGCATCAACGTGCAAGCTGCAATTAAAGCCATCAGCGCGACAAAGCCTTCGACAAGCATGGCGCCATAGCCAACAAACAAGATCTCGCGTTCATTACCGATCATTTTGGGCGTCGTGCCTGTTGCAATAATAGCGTGAAAACCTGATATGGCACCACAAGCAATGACAATAAAGATAAAAGGCAAAACAGGACCTGCAATGACTGGCCCACCACCATGGATAAATGCGGTCAGAGCAGGCATCTGAATGGTTGGTGCGACAAAAAATATTCCTACCGTAAGCATCACAATTGTACCTATTTTGAGATAGGTCGAAAGGTAATCTCTTGGGACCAATAATAGCCAGATGGGCAATACTGAAGCAAAAAAACCATATACAGCAATACCGATGGAAATCGTTTTTACATCCCAGTTGAAAAGCGCGTGGAAAGTAGGAATTTGCATCAGGTGGTGACCTGAGATAATACCACCAATCAGTAGCACACCACCAATGATACTTGCCAAGGTAACCGAGCCTTCACGGTAGCGCATCATCAAGCCCATTAAAATAGCAATGGGCATTGTTAATATAATCGTAAATAATGACCATGGCGCCTCATGCATTGCACTGATACAGGCTAACGATAAACCGGCCAAGGTCAAAATCAAAATGAAAAGTACCGCAATACCGGCAACTGCTCCAATAGGCTTACTGACCTCCTTGGAGGCAATGGTCGCTAAACTTTCTCCTTTATGTCGTACAGAAGCGAAAAGCACGACCATATCGTGCACACCGCCACCTAATACACAACCAATTAGTATCCACAGAGCCCCCGGTAGATAACCAAACTGTGCCGCGAGCACTGGACCAACTAGTGGTCCTGCCGCGGCGATTGCCGCGAAATGATGACCGAACAGTACTTTCTTATCGGTTTTTACATAATCGTGTCCATCTGCAAACTCCACCGCCGGTGTCTGACGAGCGCCATTCAGTCTGAGCAATTTATTTGCGAGAAACAAGCCATAAAACCGATACGCAATCGCAAAGAGCAATATCGCAGCAAAAACTAAGGTCAACGCATTTATTCCATTGAGAGCATCCATACCAGTTAAGTTACACGATTATTTTTGCTTTTTCAAATACCTCATATACCTTCCATAATGCACGGGGAACATGGAAACACCCCTTCCATTTTCCGCCTTTAAGATCGAGCAATACCTCACCTCTTCGATTGAGGTAGCCAAACCATTCGCCATGTTCGGGGTCCCTAAAATGCGTCCAAGTATATTCATGAACCCGTTCGAACCAACGTTTAGCCTCTTCATTTCCCGTTAGTACCCAAGCTTTCGCCATACAGACCAGTGTTTCACAGTGCACCCACCATAACTTCTGGTCCCATTCCAACTGCTGGGTCGGTTTACCCTGCGCATCCATAAAGTAGAATATACCTCCATATTTCTCATCCCATCCATACTCCAGCATACGGACACCAACGCGCATGGCTTTTTCAATCAACGCTGGTCGCTGCAATCTTTCCCCCAAATCCATCATAAACCACATGGCCTCTATGGCATGTCCAGGATTAAGCAATCTTCCCTCAAAACTATCCAGCAATGCACCATTGGGACTTACATTCTCAAAGACAAGTCCCTGATCTTCTTTATAGAATACATCCATCACCTCGACCACAACATCTTCAATCAGTTCTTGCACCAAAGTAGGATCCAATAAGTGCTCTAATTCGATGGAGAGATTACTAAGAATCATGGGCAACGCAAAATTCTTTGATGGACGCGTCCCGGGAACTGTTTTGTCGTATATGCCTTTGGTATGGTTCCGGCGTTTCAATATATTGTGAAAGGTATGTTGCGCAATTTCTGCATAACGTTGCTCCTGGGTTGCCGTATATAAGGCACCAAACCCCATGGCAGCAAAGCAATCTGAAAAAATATTGTAAGGCTTTACAAGCGCTTTCCCTTGTCGATCGAGTGAAAAATACCAGTTCCCTTCGTCATCGCGACCGTATTTTTCCATAAAGTCGGCGCCATGCATTGCGATGTCCAACCAGGAGGAACGGCTTTCAATCTTGTTATAAATGCTCGAAAAAAGCCAAACTTGTCGCCCCTGCAGCCACATAAACTTATCCGTATCAAAAACTTCACCTCTTCTATCCAGGCAGGTAAAATACCCCCCATAATCCCTATCTAGGGAATGTGCTGTCCAAAAAGGAAGAATATGATTAAATAATTCGTCTTTGTAAATTGTACTATAATGATTCATATATAAATGAATTTGCTCTTTAAAGGCCATTTAAAATCTCTGGCCTACTCTTATCAATAATGCTATGTCTTGTTCTCTAACTTCTTCGAGATTACTTTTTGTCGTCATTTGGCGTGCTTTAAACACGTGATCCCTATCACCAATTGTTGTTCAGGGCATATTCTTGGTACCGATTGTAAAGGTGTCCTGCCTGTAAATAAGCGGACTGTGGACTCATAAAATGGGAGAATTCGAACGTAATTGCTTTATCATAGCCAGCCTTTGCCGCAGCCTCAAGCTTTAATCTTAGTTTATCAAACTTGATCGGCAAGAATTTAATCGGCATATCCCGGTCAAAAGATTCGGCATTCGTCCAACAGGCCATACCATATTTATCAGCCAATTTCTTATTGACCTCAAAGAAATCGGGAAGCTCATCGTAATCAATGTGTCCATCCTGAAAGGCCACTGCGTCGACCGCTCCTTGTATACCTTCAAAAATTTCGCCCCATTCCCGTTCATGTTCCAATACCGAAACTGCATCGGCTTTACTAAGCTCGGGAGAAGCGGCAAGCATAGCTTTTTTTCCATCAATCCAGGGCGATATAAATGTCGGCAAGCCCCCACTGACCGCCTTGCACTGTAACCCAAGTGTACGAAAAGCATGAACAGCTCCTTTCGTCTTACGGCTGATTTCCGTACTGATATACCATCCACCGAAGCTTTTATAATGCCCATATTTAGCCCAAACCTCTTCAATTACATATTGATTGGCATCGATTTCGTGACTCAGATCTCCTGTCTCCCAATAAATACCGCTGTCATAAAGTCCAAAATAGAATTTCATATCGTACTTGTCTGCAAGCTGCAGATAAAGCTCTACAAGATCCAACGATGGTTTAAAACAGCCATATTTGTCCATCAGATAAGCCGATGGATAGGTTATAAATTTACGATAGCCACTGCGAATCATAATAACAGTGTCTATACCAATTGCCTTCATATATGCAAAATCCCGATCCCACTCTTCCGGACCCCAATTCTGGTGCGGAATATCGTGGGAAATCTCGTCAATAAATGTTCCTGTAATTCTCATAAATATTTCTTTTCTTTTAATAATTGTACCCATTTTATATAGGCACTGGGTATCAGATGCACACCATCAGCTGAGTAAATTGCGTTAAGTTTTCCCTCATTGTCCTGAAAAAGTGGGCAGAGGTCAACAAATGGGATATTTTCATCTGCTGCAAGCTGTCTTAGTTTTTCATTTAAGATCGGAACCAACACATTTCTACCTTTTGTATAAGGCTCTTTTGTTCGTTCTTCATTGATCGGTAAAGCACTCTGAAGATAGATAAGGGTCTTTGGTGAGATCTTTTTTATTCGTTTAATGATACGCTTGTAGTTATTGACCGACACTTCCTGCGGAAGCTTTCGGAATTGGTCATTAATGCCATCCATCAGAAAAATTGCCCGTGGACGTCCGCGCAACACCTCATCTATACGCGCAAGAATCCCAAACGAATTATCTCCGCCTATCCCCCTGTTCAGTACAGGATATCTTGAATCTGCAAGCAATTCCTGCCATTCTGCCCGTTCAGTAATACTATTTCCCAAAAACACGATTGCTCCTTTAATTGTTGGACTTTGTTCGAAATAGGCCATTCGTTGTTGATAATACCAGTTGGCGTAACTGCTATCTATTTTAGTCTCCTGAGCTGAGAGGGACTGGGAAAATACCGATAGACATATTCCAATGAGGAAGCAACCTTGGAAAACACGATACCGCTTAAAAAATTCCAATGATCTCATAATAGTTTTTGCTGTTTTAAATAATTGGCCCAAATTAAATAGGTGGCTTGCTTCAGATGTAAGCCATCAATTGTTAGCTCAGCTTTTAGTTCCCCTTTACCATCTACCAATATCGGCTGTAAGTCTACAAAACGAACTTGATGTGCCGTACACAATTCTTTCAAAGCTTTGTTCAATAGCACGATCTTGTCATTCCGAACCTCTTCATAGATTTTTGGCAGTAAAGATTCATTCACAGGTAGAAGTCC
This sequence comes from Sphingobacterium sp. 2149, assembly GCF_031455655.1. Taxonomy (NCBI): domain Bacteria; kingdom Pseudomonadati; phylum Bacteroidota; class Sphingobacteriia; order Sphingobacteriales; family Sphingobacteriaceae; genus Sphingobacterium; species Sphingobacterium sp. 2149. Next base: position 240,131 of record NZ_JAVDTD010000003.1, read on the forward strand.
CTGCACAAAAAGCGCTGTATTTGGCGACTGCTTTTTAACCTGCTTTATTATCCGCTCTATATTCGTTGAAATAATGGAAAGTGGTATTCCTCTTTTCATGTCGTTCACCCCACAGAGCAGAAATATTTTTCGTGGTCTGGACGCTAATATCTCGTCTAGTCGTGCTAAAATACCGTAAGTCACATCGCCGCTAATCCCACGATTGATCACATGCTTCCGCTGGAGGATTTCTTGCCATTTTCCACCTTCGGTAATGCTATTGCCAAGGAAAACGATTTCGTCCTTCTGATTGGGCATCGCTTTAAAAAACTCAAGCCTTGCGCGATAATGCTGATTATCAAACGTAGAATCAATACCCTTTGATTGCGCTAAAGTCAATGCCGGTAAAAAAAAAGGCAACAATAGGGCCTTCCAGTTCCTATAAGAAAGTCTGTTCATATGCATTAATTATTTTCGTCGGTATGCTCTTTTTCGGGTTTTCGCAATGGCACCCACCAGGAAACCAAAAAGGCTGGAATAGTAGAAATCAACACCCAGATAAAAAATTCTTTATAGCCCAAATGATCACTCAGCCAGCCGCTGATCATCGAAGGAATCATAAACCCCAGATTAACAAGTCCACTTCCGAAAGCGTAGTGTGCCATCTTATATTTGCCTGGGGCAATATTTTGCATGATAAAAAGAATAATTCCGATAAAGCCAAAACCATATCCAAAGTACTCGATGGCGACAGCAGCAGCTATGAGATAAAGGTTCGTCGGCAATGTGATCGCAAGAAATGCATAAGCTACAAATGGAACATTAAAGAAGGCACAAAGGATCATAAGTGTCCTCCGGTCTAAGCCCTTTTTGGATACAAAGTGCCCTGCGACAATCGACCCCAACACAAAAGCTATGGCACCAAATACACCATAAAGCAATCCAATTTCCGAAGTACTCAGGCCAAGGCCACCTTCGGTACGTTGCGCTTTAAAAAATAAGGGGGTGATCTTAATGGCCTGCCCTTCAGCAAAACGATAAAAGACAATAAAAAGCAAACTAAACCAAATATTCTTTTTCTGAAAAAAAGTTATGATAACGTCTTTAAGCGTATCCATTCCCTCCTTTAAAGAAGTGGATTTGGGAGCTTCATCGTGAGCAGGTAAAGCACGTATGCTGTACAATCCTATCCCCAACATAATAAATCCATAAGCAAACATCACCACCATCCACGCGGATTTAATGCCGATTTCCTGCTCCAATTGCCCCGCCAAATAAACGAGTACGCCGCCAGAAAAAACTTTGGCCACATTATAGAAGGCACCTTGCCAGCCGACATATTTTGCCTGTTGTTTTGCATTCAGTTCATTCAAATATACCCCGTCGGCTGCGGTATCATGTGTGGAGCCACTGAATGCGATCAGTGTCAATAAGGCAATGGAGAAGCTAAAGAAATGATCCAACTGTAGCGTAAGACCAAGCAGACCAAAGAGTAGCCCCGTGAGTATCTGCGTGGTATAGACAAAAAATTTCTTGGTCTTATACAGCTCCAAAAAAGGCCCCCATAAAGGTTTTATTGTCCAGGGCAGCATAATCAATGAGGTCCAAAAAGCAATCTGTGCGTCCGATACCCCCAAATTTTTATACATAATGGAGCTCGCACCCGAAAGGGCAACAAAAGGTAGCCCCATGGCAAACCACGTTGTGGAGATCCAAAAAATAGGCGGAAGTGCCTTACGCCCTTTGCGAAGCTCCACCGTTTGTTCTAATAATTCATTCATTTTATGACTTCCAATAAAGTTTTAACCGGCTGCTCACGATCGTCAACAGCGCCACGATTCCGGTGAATAATACACCGCGCATCACTCCCCCAAAAACACCCTGTGCCCCCATCTGATCAAGAGCGCTCTGTAGTCCCGTAAGCGCCAATAGTGGGATCAACAATAGATTTCCTGCGGTATAGGCGACCATCGGATTTTTACCAACCAATGCTATACCTAGAAACAGCGATTTTCCAAAAGCAAGTTTCTCGATACAACACAGCATTGTTAGCGCATAACAGGCTAAGCCCGTACAGACAAAATAATAGCTGTATGTGGAATAATCCTTTTTTATTCCCCCCTCATATGCTTCGAAGATCAGTCCTAAAAAAAGCAGATAGCTTCCGAGCACAGCCATTTTTGCCTGCAGTGTCAGTACTTCGCCCTTCCGAAAAACACCTGAACAGAAGCATAGCGAAAAGATCAACATCAGGGTAACTCCCATATTGATATCGAGATAGCGCATGTATAGATTGAAGACATTCAGCCCAATTAGAAGTGCACAGAGCAAGCCTTGTAATGCCAGTTGAGACCGCTGCATCCTGGGTTTGTCGGCCAACGACGTATCAGCAATAATCCACTCGCCGACAACTGTAGCCGGAAGGATAATAAAGAGGTATTTGAGGTAATAAAATTGATAAAGCCAAGTCGCAGGGCTGAGTTTGTAGATAAATTCGTTGATACTACCGACTTCTTTGGATCCCAAAAAAACGCCCATAATAAATGGTAAAATCGCCATACGTAACCAGATGGATTTCGCCGTCAGCCACCACCATACTGTCCCAAACAAAGCCATATTGGCCAACACCAAGATAATAATATCTGTTTTCTGGAGGGTAAATCTATCCGTCTGTGCATACACCAGATATAGCATCCCTACAGATAGCAACAGGGCCACTACGTGAACACGTCTCGCGGTCCGCATCGGCAAATAGGACTTTAAATCTGCGTAAATTAAGAAGAGTAAGATAAAGCCGATGATAGACATCATATAGTGCGATGTACCAGGCTCAGAACGCATCACCCAAGCGCGCATATAAAAAGAAAATAAGGCAAAAAAGAATAAGGCAAAAAAACGCTTAAAAATTGTACCCAAGATAGGCAAAGCGTTTAGGTTAGCCACTTTTTTCCGCATAGCCAATGGGATGGCCGCACCCATCGTAAAAAGGAAAATCGGAAAAACCAGATCTACCCAGGTTACACCTGCTACACTGGGATCAAATGCATGTTTTGGCGGTGGCACCTGTGCATGGTACATCCAAGCAGGCAGGTTTCCAAATGAAATGCTCGATGAAAGCACCATTAAAAGGATGGCAATTCCCCGCAGAACATCCAAACTATCGTTTCGCTGCTGTGGAGTCGCTGTAGAATTTGGTAAAATTGGTATCATCTCGTTTTTCTATGCGTTCGGAAATCAATTTTTTGTTGCTATAAATTGGCCGGTAAAATCCACCGGCCGTTCAAACGGCTTTAGGATATGATCCAGCACAACCGCCACTTGAGCCCTTGTTAACACTTGATTTTCTTTTGCTGCAATGACGGACCTGATTTTATCTTTATTCAAAGTGGGGTCGACCTGGAGCAATAGCGCCGCAAAAAATTCTGCTGTCACATCGGCCCCCGAGCCAGCGACTTTATCGGCAACTGGATAATAACTACGCATACCATCGATCAGGTCTACTTCGCTTATGCGGTGTTCGGGATAGAACCAAGTCTGATTGGCCCATTTGTAGGGTACACCTCTTCCTTTAAGAATGCCAGTTGCTCCAATTCTATGAATTGATTGAAAACGGGGATCGTTTAGATCCACATCAATAAAAGGCATGAGATAGGCATGGTTTTCCAAAAGCACTTGTTGAACATGTCGCAAAGAAAGATCTTTGGGACTCACACCTTGTTTTGCAGAAAGCGCAGCCAGTACGCCGGCAGCCTGACCAATGCCAAGCACAACGGGTTGAAGGCGGGTGGCCCCCGCAACAATATTGCTCACACTGATGCTCTTTTCGGCAACGATAAAGTCGTTAACTTGCTCAGGAATCAAACTTCCAAGAGGCACATTGTAAGATGGTACCCGAATTTTAACGAAATCGATTTTAGGTGCATCCGGGTTTTTCAGATGATGATGATCGATGGTATAATCACCTACTATCCCACCTGTTCGGTACAAAGGAAGCTCCTGCTGATAAGGACGCTGCACATAAGGCAATGTAAGCTGCACCAAGCCCTTAGCACGTCTAGACTCGCGGTGATAAGCAATAAAGGGAAGTTTATCGACCGTATCATATTCATCATCGGCAAGCCCCAAATTTTTAAAACCAAGCTGATTTTGAAGATGATATACGAAACGTAAAGTATGATCTTTCGCCTTTTGCAATTCCACCGCCCTCGCCTTTGGCGACATTTCGATAATATTCAGGTAGATATCATTTCCATCTTTCGGCCAGTTTATCATGTATTTTCCATTTGGCAATTTGCCATAGGTAATCATCTGATTACAATCAATAATTGGAGAATTATTATGAGAAGCGGGATCTTTAACATCACAGGCATGTTCAAACTCTTTCGGATCATAACCCTGAGGTTTCTTTAGCAATCTCTTTGGATCAGCACCATAGTCTTTCAAAATAGCGACATAAGTAAGGTCTTGAATAATTGAATTGGCCTTTTCGGGAGCAAATTCTTCTTTCGTATCGTAGCGGCTATCCATACCGATGCTGTAAGCAACACCCGCACGCGGCAAGAGATCCCCCAACTCCGTCGCATCGACTAAAATAGAAGCGCTTACGGTTTTCTTTTTTCCTTTCCGTTCAATGGCAACAGTCCAGCCTTTAGCCTGTTTTTTCAGATCTAAAAGGTTGCTTTTATACCAAACGGCAATATTTTTTTCGGCGCCAACCATTTTTTTTAGTATCTGGTTTCCTACCGAAGGCTCAAACAAGGTGTTACTTACCCAACCCGTTTCCACTGCCTTTGGACCACCATAATACGCATAAAGTTCTGCCCTAAATTCACCCCATATTCCCGAGGGCATACGATGGTTACCATCAATAGCCGACACTCCAGCCGACGTGAGCATACCGCCCAACCAGCCTGTCTCTTCTACGACAAGAACCTTACTTCCCAACCGCGCTGCCTGCAAAGCTGCCGCAACACCACTAGCACCGCCACCAACGATCAATACATCGTATGATGCTACAGTCTGCCCCTGCGAGGAGAGCGTGACAGAAACCAATAAAATAGAAAAAAAAGATTTAAACCAATTCATATGAAGTTAATTGCAGTAAATAATTTAAAAAATACGCACCAAATACCGGTTTAAGGACCAGAGATACATTATTTTGTTGTCGGACTAAAGGATCAGTATAAGGTGAATGAAACATATAGGTTATCGATTAATGGATCAGACGATTAAAATAAGCGAAATGAACCGGAATGGTTTTGGCCCAGTAGCCAGAGGTATGAGCGCCGGGTTGCGCAATATAAGTGGCTTTGATCTTGAGTACATCACAACTATCCCGAAGGGACTTATTGGCCCCATATAGATAATCTTCAGTACCACAATCAAAAATAAATGTCTTTTCACTCCCAGCGACCTTATGGACATTATGGATGACACTAAAACGATCGAATAATGGATTTTGATCGCTGTATTGACCTAAATGTTGGGCTAGACTTGTTTTCTTGAAAGCCGAATGTCTCAGATTGACAACTCCCGAACTGCTGCCAGCACTTTTAAAAAATGATGGATAGTTAAAAAAGAGCCAAAGTGCACCATGCCCCCCCATACTTACACCCGTAATAAATGAGTTTTCACGATCCGTGTGATATTTATGCTGAATGTAGGGCATCAATTCCTCAGTCAGAAACTGTCCGAATTGAGAACCATCTTTTTGTGGACTGTCTAAAAACCAGCTCGTCCGAAGACCGTCAGGGCATACCACTACAAAGCCATATTGATCGCTCAATGCCTGAAAATCGACAAATTTTGAAAGACTTTTATAATTTGCCCCATGACTGTGCAGCACATATACAACAGGTAAGGCTCGGTTGCCCGGCTTCATCTTTGGTATATAGACGTAGCCGGAATCTACTCCAGAAAGATGGGTAGATTTTAAAATGTACAGCTCTTGTCCTTTGGCCAACATTGTGCCAATGGCACATAAAAGGCATATGATTAAACGCATGGATATAATTGAGTCAGTCTTTAGATTTATCTTGAAGCTAAATTAATAATAAAATTTACAATAAAAAAAGTATTTAATAATTTTTTTTATTTAATATAATCGCATTACGTTATTTTATAACGAAGTCAGTTTATCAATTCACCTTAAATAAAAAGAGCATTGGAAAAACTTCCAATGCTCTTTTAGCTTGATGATTTAAAACGCTAATTAAATCAACCAGCCTTCCTATTTCTTGTCACTTATTATGCCCTTATTTTACCAGACACTGTACCGTTGCTGTTTTTAGCCAAGGTGATGTGAACCTTATATCGACTTTGTCGCCAGATTGGCCCAATACTTGAACATAAGCAATCATCTTACCATGATATACCCGCTGTTTGTTATCAGTATAATCGCCCATGTCGGCATTATTTCCTGCTTCCATTCCCAGCAGTCGTGCATTTCCAATGAGGTCGCAGGTTACTTCATCTTCTGACAGTATGACGGGTTCATCGTTGGCATCTACCAACTGCAAGGCAATTTGAATGATTGCGCCCGATTTTATGTCTTGTTCTCCAAGAATGGTGGCATGAATAGCCGTGGGCCGTTGAGTTGATTGTATTGCATGACGGACGATCTCCTTTTTATCATTGTCTAAACCTACAACTTCCAATTTGCCCGAAGTATAGGGAATATCCCAAAAGATAATACCTGTTTTCTCATCATATTTCTTTTCTTCGCCAACAAGCTTACCATTGAGTTCCAATCGTGCCTGCGCACTATTAGTATAGCAAACGACCCGAATTTGTTGTCCCTCTTGATAATTCCAAATTGGCCAAGCGTCCATAGAAGGGGCTTCATTCTTGCGCTGTCCTTCCTCCGACTCCAATGCCGACCACACATCGGTTGCTCCTGCCCCTCCTTTCAATGGATAAGTGCCTAAGTAAGCCATAGGTTTATCCGACCACAGCGATTGGCGATAATAACCTCTCGGTTTGACAAATCCCGCAAAATCCAGCAGTCCCGAATAGAATCCCCGGGAAGGCCAACGTCCGGATTCGCCGAGATAATCGATTCCTGTCCATAGAAATTGACCAAAAATATGCGCATTGTCACGTACCGCTAACCAAGCAGAAAGATCATGTCTATTTTCGCTGCCGAAAATAACGCGCTCGGGAAAGCGTTGATGATCCAGTTGATAACGGCTTTCTGTATAATTGTATCCAGCGATGTCAAGTGCGCCTGGATAGGCGGTTTCGTTAGACATTGCTACACCTGCAAGCCCTGCTGTAACCGCTCTGCTTTTATCGTATTTTTTTACAACCGCGACCAAGCGTTTGGCAATATCACCCAACCGCATCGCATCGGGTGCATCCTTTTTGTAGCCCCCATACGAAGCTTGTGTAAAGCCACCCTCTTTCTTTTCTCCGTTAAGAATAGGATGTGAGTAAGGATCATTTGGATAATCCACTTCATTGCCTATACTCCACGCAAAAATCGAAAGGTGATTGCGATCTCTTTTGACCATGTCAGCAAGATCCTGCTCTCCCCAAGATTCAAAAAAGTCGTATGATCCTTCGAAGCCGGGCGTACCAAAATTCCACCCCTGCAACCATTTTCTTTTTGGAAATTCCCATTCATCAAAAGCTTCATCCATCACCAAAAGACCAAGCTCGTCACATAGTGCATACAACGAAGATGCCTGCGGATTATGACTTGTACGAATAGCATTGACTCCCAGTGATTTTAAGGTTAGGAGACGTCGACGCCATACTTCTGGATACACTTCAGCTCCCAATACTCCAGCGTCGTGGTGCAAACACACTCCTTTTACCTTCATCCACTCTCCATTTAAAGCAAACCCTTTGTTGGCATCGAACGTAAATGCTCTGAAACCAGTCTTCACCTCCGACCGATCGATCTGCTGTCCATTTTGCGTCACAATTGTCCGTAAGGTATATTGTTGGGGTTGATCCAAACTCCATAGTTTGGGGTTCGACACGGTCAACTGCTGTTGTACGGTTGCCTTATCAGTGGCACCGACCTGTACTTTTTGCGTTTTTTTTGCGACAATACGGCCTGTCATGTCAATCAACTGCTGCTCGACTGCAACTGCAGAAGATGCTGCAGCGCTATTGACCACAGTTACTTCGGTATTTAAAATTCCCTTTCCACCTTTCATTTCTGGATAGGCGTACACGCCCCATTGGTCGATATGCAGCGGATTGGCCTTAACAATCCATACATCCCGATAGATTCCAGACCCTGTATACCACCGCGAATCGGCGCTTTGGCTATGGTCTACCCTAACGGCTATGGTATTTTCTTTGCCAAACTCAATAAATGGCGTAATATCGTAAGAAAAGGACACATAACCATTAGGCCTTTTGCCAACAGATTTACCATTGATAAAGACTTCACTTCGGTTGTACACTCCCTCAAAATAGATAAAAATCTTTTTACCCTGATCGTCTGCGGGTATAGTCAATTGTTTGCGGTACCATCCTATGCCGCCGGGCAAATATCCTGTCGCGCTGGCTAAATTAGGACTTAACGGGTATTTTACACTCCAATCATGAGGCAAACTCACCTGTTGCCATCCAACGCGATTCATTTCCGTTCCCGCTTTTATCTCCATGTCCCCCAAATGGAAGCGCCAGTCTGAGTTTACGCGTTCGGCGATGCCAAACCCGGGCTGTGCATATAGGTTATTGATACCTATATAGCTGGAGATCGCTAACACGGCCAACTTTCTTATTATTCTTTTCATTTTAATTATATGTAGATTTGGTTTAGTGATTAAAGCGTGGGAACTACTGGTATTACATGGCCCTCATCGTCGAAATACAACCGATCCATACACACCTCGCGATTAAATCCTGCAGCGTCACCCATTTCGATGCCTTTGGGATAATTAAAACGATGGTAAACAATATACCATTCATCTTTTCCTGGAATCTGCAAAATAGAATTATGTCCTGTTCCATATATCCCCTTTGCAGGATCTTTTTGTAAGACTAGATTATTTTCAGGAACAGTGATCGGTCCACCGGGGGAAGTGGCTGTTCCATAACGTACCCGATAATTTTCACTCCGTGTATCGTCTTCTGACCAAAAGAAATAATAGCGGCCTTTACGGTAGACTACATATGCACCTTCGCGAAACGTCTTATCAGGAGTTATGACTTTTACAGTGTTTTTCTTGATACTAACCATATCCTTGTTGAGTTCAGCTACCGCTAGATAGCCATTTCCCCAATATAGGTAGCTTTTCCCAGATTTTGGATCGTTAAACGCTGCTGGATCTATCTCCTGACCACCTTTTACACCTTCAGGTTTAAAATCTATCAATGGCTTTCCCGAATCCTTAAAAGGCCCTGTCGGCAAATCTGCTACCGCAACGCCTATCTTTTGCGCCGCCGTGAAATAATAATAGTATTTATAGTCGTTCTTAACTTTCTTTTCCGTAATTGTTGGTGCCCACGCATTTCTAGGTCCCCAGGCAACATCTTCTTTCAGGTCCAAAATCACCCCCTCGTCTTTCCACTTGCTGAGGTCCGGGGACGAAAAGGTCTTAAAATAATAGCCGCCCCAACCGTCAAAACCATCGCTCGTAGGGTAAATGTAGTATTTTTTGGTTTTATTGGAATAGAGTACATCCGGATCAGCATAAAAACCATCCAAAACTGGATTCTTTCTAAATGTGAATTGCATGTCTTTTGGTTTTCCCCATTTGCTGGTCAGATCAAGTAATTCTTGTCTGGAAACGGGGATAATGGTACCATGTCTTGGATGGAAATCCATATCAATTTCATGATCAATAACTTTAAAACGATCAAGATCATCAGAGATGCAAAATTGATATTTTCCTTTGCCATATACATCATACATAAGGATGTATTTGTCGGACTGATTGATCTTAAAGACGCTAGATCCTTCCACAGCATCGTTCGTCTGCTGTTTATACCCTGGCTGTTCAATCCATTTTCCTGATGTCAGAGAGTCTGTTATCGCTAGTTTGATACCATTGCCATGACCTTCAGTTTTATAGAAGAGGTAGAATAGACCATTCTTTTCAATAATATCGCCATCAATACAAGATTTACCGTTTTTCGGCAGAAAAAGTACTTTAGGATCAGAGTCAAAATCGGTAAACTCCTTATTAGCATAAGCGTAATAAATGATATCGGGATCGTTTCCATGCTGCATAGACCAATACACCATATATTTTCCTACCGAAGGATCAAATATTGTCTGCGGTGCCCACACCCTTTTCAAGGCTTCCTGGCCTTTAAAGCGCTGCTGAATGTCGATTGTTTGATACGACCAATGCACAAGGTCTTGGGACTTCAACAAGACCATTCCGCGGTTGGAGTCCCAGCCTTTAGAGGAGGTCATGTCAGTCAGCACCATATAAAATGTTTTCCCATCGTCGCCACGAAGAATATGTGGGTCTCTTACACCACCAGTTTTGCTGATAACCTTTGAATCTAAGATGGGTTGATTATCGTTTAGAGCCCTATATGTATAGCCATCAGTGCTAATCGCAAAACACACAGCCTCATCAGCTACAGCGTTCCCTTTAAAATAGGCGAATAGATAACCCGCAAAATCTTTTTCTGCTGGGCCATACTTGTATTCTTGTGCGTAAACTGCCGCCGCAATATTCATCAATAAAAATGTAATAAGTGTTAATCGCATGGAGTATTTGATTTATTAAAGGTTGATTTATTTCTCAAAAACATCCTCTTGACTCTTATTAAAGAACCAAGAGGATGAATAACTTACGTAAACAAATATGCTAATTAATAGCCAGGATTTTGCTCCAATTGTCCATTCGACGATAATATCTCAGAACGTGGAATCGGTAGCCAATAGTGCTTTTCTTCAAATCGGCGTCCTGAAAGCGCTTCCTTGCGTGTATACGTAAAACCCTCACCATTTTTATCTATAGTCACGCCATAAGCAGGGATATTTTCTGTTACCATCGCAATCTTCCATCTTCTGACATCGTAAAAACGATGTTCTTCAAACGCTAACTCAACTCTGCGCTCGTAACGCACTTGCTTTCTAAACTCATCTTTCGACTGTCCCATAGGAATTTCGGGCATATCGACAGATGGCCGCGTTCTAACCAAATTTAAAGCCTGTCTCGCTGTTAAGCTACCACCAGCAGGCAACACATCTGGACCGTAAGCTTCATTTGCTGCTTCTGCAAAATTCAAAAGGATTTCTGCATAGCGGAAGTAATTCCACGGTTGAAATCCCGCATTACCCCAAGGATTTTGAAGCGGATAGGCATCGTTCATAAATTTACGCAGATAGTATCCGGTTTTAGAAGTATTCCAGTTGTCACTTCCTTGCGGACTATCTTGCCCCTTTGGTATATATGTTTCCACTGCCCTACCCCTGTATAAAGCGCCATTATATAAAATAGTCGCGTCAAAACGGGGGTCGCGGTTAACATAAGGATTTTTCGGATCGTAACCTGAAGCCGTGTTGACGGTGCCGTCCTCATTGAAAGGGGCTTTTCCATTTTTCATTTCATAGGCATCGACCAAGTTTTGGTATGGTGTATTTCCGCCCCATCCGCCATAGCCATTCGGTCCGTTGGCAATTTCGAGGTGCACGTGATTGGCATTTTTGGTGTAGTATCTTGCAAAAATAGTTTCCGGATTTCGGTCTGTTAAAAACAACGATTGGTATCCGCCCGTGTATAGCTTGTACTTATTTAGGGCGATCACCTCCTGCGCTGCCTGGGCAGCGGCCGCCCAATTTCCGACATTATACAATGGACTTGCAGCATACAAAAGTAATCTCGATTTTAAAGCCATGGCTGCAGCCTTTGTGGCCCGTCCAGCGACCCAGGTTTTGTCGTTATTTTCAGCAGGCAGCTTTTCAATCGCTTCATTCAATTCTTTGATCACATAATCCATACCTTCTTGCATGGATTTTCGCTCAAAAAGACTTGCTTTGGTTAGATCATCCTTCAATCCATATACTGTATCTCCCACCAACACAACGCGTCCAAAATTTCGAATGAGATCATGATACCTAAATGCTCTTATAAATTGAAGTTCGCCTTCCAATTGGCGCTTATGCAACGTACTCATCTGTATATTAGCCAATACTTTTTTAGCGTAATTGCACTCGCGGATACTTCGGTAGCTACGCGCCCAAAGCGATCCGGCGGCACCTAAATTTTCTGGAGACAATTGTCCCCGGGTAATAAGCCAGGTATTATCATCATTGGTATACATGGATTCGTCTGTGAGAGAAGACCACAGCGCATATTCAAATCCGCGACCGAAGCCTGGATGAGTACCATCTGCCTCATTTGATATTATTTTCTCGCCAATATATCTATTGATGACAAAGGCTTCTAAAACGGCTGTATCTGTTTCAATAGCTTCTGTAGAAATACGATCAGTTGCTGTAACGTCCAAAAGGTTTTTGTTGCAAGCCGAAAAGATAGTCGTTCCCAAAGCCAAGGGCAGGAAATATTTACTTAAAGATTTCATCTGTTATGTTCCTCCTTAGAATTTTAAATTTACACCTACATTAATAATTCGTTGCTGCGGATAAAATTGTCCGCTGCCGCTACTTCCCTCTGGATCATAATCTTTGACTTTTGTCCAAGTCAACAGATTGAATCCATTCGCGTAGAAGCGCAGTCCACCCAGTTTCCATCGCGAAAGAACCTCATGTGGCAGTGTATACCCTATTTCAACATTTTTCAAACGCAGAAAGGAAGCATTATTCAACCAAAAATTATTTCCATACAGCCCTCCGCTGACCGCAGAAGAAGCACGTTCGGGAACCATTGGATATGTGCCATTCGGGTTATTAACGGCATTAAATCGGTTGTCGGCCCAACTGCTGTAGAAGTTTCCTACCGTACCAGATTCGGGAAGTACATGTTGGCTAACCCTGGCTTGCCCAGAAAATAATACTGCTGCATCAAAGTTTTTATAAGCCGCATTTAAGCTAAAACCATAGGTGATCTGTGGTATATTTCCATACTTTGTCCGCAGCATATCATCTGCGGTAATCTTACCATCTTGATTATAATCCTCGAAAATTAAATCGCCTATTTGCGCACCGGGAGCTTGCGGAGATCCTTTAAGATCTGCCTCATTTCTATTTAATCCAATAGCATTATAGAGCAGATAAGTTCCCAAAGGTCGTCCTGTCTGACGTTGGTAATCTAATGTCCCACTTGCCTCGTCAATAAAGATAATTTTACTCTTAGCAAAGGTAAAATTACCCGACATTCCCCAGCTAAATTCTCCCGGTTTTTGATAAGACAGTGTTCCTTCAAATCCTTCGCTATTCACCCTGCCAATATTCTCCGAAGGGACTAATGGTTTGGAACTACTCTCTTTATAGGGATTGACAATACCTGAAACTCCCGGAATCGATGCATTTCGTTCGGTCAGAATATCTGATCTCTTTTGTTTGAAATAAATGGCCTCTAGTGTAAAATTCTTGAGAAATTGTGCGTTTAGTCCGACGTCAAGCTTCTTCGATACTTCCCAAGTGATATCAGGATTGGCTAATTTCGCTAATTTAACATTCGGCTCGATCTGACTTTTTTCATTTAAAAGTGCTACTAATCCATTTCCCACGAGTGTATAATTATCAAAATATTGGAATGCATCCACATTATCGTTTCCAAGGCTACCGTAAGAAGCTCTCAGTTTTAAATCATCTAAAAATCCAATCTTGTCGGAAAACCAATCTTCTTTGCTGATTCGCCATCCAGCGGACACGGAAGGGAAGTACCCCCAACGCTTATTTGAAGGAAAAATTGACGAACCATCAGCCCTGAGCTGTCCTTCAAACAAATACTTTTCGCTATAATTATACGCTATACGGCTAATGATACTTTTACGGGTGTAATTGTTGCTATATCCGGAGTTGAGATAATCTGTAGCAGCGGATCCACCTTGGGATAATTCGGGCAATTGCGTAGATAGATAATTGAAACGCTGTGCATCGAAATACTCCAAATGTCGTTTACTCTGCTCATATCCTACAAAGGCATTGATAGCATGATCTCCAAATTTTCGTTCGAAATTCAACTTAATATTACTTGTAATCAACGACTCGTTCGTATGCGACTCAGTCAGTGTAGCTTTATTATTGTTTCCGCCAACAATCGACTCCTCATAGCTATTTTTCTCTTGATTGTAATTATTTAAAACATACGGAACACTAAAATTCTTACTAAAATTTGTGGATTTATCTATTGAAAGAAAACCATCTACAGATAATCCTTCTACCCAAGGAAGTTGATAACTCGCTTTGAGGATACCGTTAAACACCTGCTTGGGATTGACAACAGTGCCACCTATATCGGTCACCATTAAAGCTGGATTAGAGCCTTCGATGCCCCGTGTAGGCAAGCCATTCGGATAATATGCACTTACTGTAGGGTAAGCACGGTAGATCGAACGGAAAATATCTCCTGCCGACGCTATCGGGAATTTGCGGTCTTCTTGTCTGCCCGAAAGCGATAGGCCAACTTTAAATCGATCGGTTATATTGGCCTCCAGGTTTGTTCTAAAATTATATTGCTTATATTTCGTGACACCTTTTTTGTAGATCCCGTCTTGATAGACCGAGCCTAAGGACATAAAATAGCGGACATCCTCCGTCCCCCCTGCAATAGATAGATTTTGTTGACTTTGTAAGGCGGTATTTTTCAGGGCGACATCAGCCCAATTGGTATTCGGATACAATAAAGGATCGGAACCATCCCTAAACTTCTGGATCTGCTCTTCTGAATAGATTTGGTTCATCCCAGCTGAAGAACTGTTACCATAGGCGATTTCGTTTCGCAATAGCGCATATGTTGCCGCATCCGCCATTTTGGGCAATCTCGTTGGTGAACTAAATCCAAGATTCCCGCTATAGGTGATGGATGGCTTACCACTCTTTCCGCGTTTGGTGGTTACTAAAATTACTCCGTTAGCAGCCCTATTTCCGTAAATTGCAGCGGAAGCATCTTTCAAAACCGAGATACTTTCAATATCGTTGGGGTCTAGGCGCTCCAGACCACCTATCTGCCCCGGCACTCCATCGACAACAACCAACACGTCATTACTACCTGTTGTCGCTTGGCCCCGCACCGTGATTGATGAACCATCGTATCCAGGCTCTCCGCTACGATTGTTGATCACCACTCCCGAAAATCTTCCAGCTAAAGAGTTGGACAGATTTGGCTGCGGACTTTTTACGAGATCTTTTCCTTTTACTTCTGAAATGGATCCCGTTAACGTCGCCTTTCGTTGCGTACCGTAACCTACAACGACGACATCTTCCAATACATGTTCATCACGTTCTAACTGAATAGTTAAATCTGATTTTCCATCCAATGGAATTTTTAAAGTTTTATACCCGACAAATGATACGACGAGAATACCTTTATTGGCATTGAGTTCAAACTTACCTGACATGTCTGTCTTCGTCCCTTTACCCGCCCCCTCGACGATAACACTTGCGCCAAGAATCGGTTCGTTTGATTTGTTCAAAACCTGTCCCGTAATTTTCCCTTGTTGTGCGTATACCAATGTTGGCGCAACGCTCAACAGGGTATAAAGAGAAACAATTTTTAGGTTGTTCATAAAGTAATTATGCTAATTAAACAGTAAAAAATATAATCAGGTCAGAATAGACAAAAAGATGTCGCACCATGGTTTATATTGGTTATATCAGCGGCATCGCTGCCCTTCCTCCCTAGATTTATAATTGAATTGTAAGCCAAACTTAGCGAGTTTTACCTCACCAAAACATATATAAATCCGTCAAAAAACATACAATATTCGGTCAAAATCAATGATTAGAAACCCCTAGAGCTTATTTTTTGGCCTATGGAAGCTATTTCCCCTTTCCATCTGATTTTTGGTATTCAGACGGAAGTTTGCCAAACTCTTCTTTAAAACATTGACGAAAATAGATAGCACTATTGATACCGACCAAGAAGGAAACTTCAGTCACATTATGATTTCCGGAACGAAGCAGTTCGGCTGCCTTATGTATCCGGATCTTACGTACCAGTTGGTTGATATTCTTCCCCGTAATCCCTTTAAGTTTCCTATACAGTGTGGACTGGCTCATATTCATCCGTTCTGCTAGCGTAGCGGCGTCCAAAACTTCATCCTGCATATGCTCTTCTACAATAGTGATAAAATCCTGAACGAATGTATTCTCACGCCATAAATTATCTTTTTCAATCATTTCACCTTTTAGTTCCGGCGGATTATCCGATTTTATCTTTTGCAATACAACGGCGTTCATTATTTTTTGCTTCTGCAAAAGATTTTCAATACGTTTCAACAAAAGCATGCTCCCAATGGGCTTAGTCAGATAAGAATCAATCCCAAGCTCATAACCACGTTGTCTATCCAAATCGGTATCTCTTGCAGTTAATAAAATGATTGGGATATGACTTGTCACCCGCTCTGCTTTGAGCTTTTCAGCCAAAAGAAACCCGTCCATATCGGGCATCATGACATCACTTAACACTAAATCAGGAACGACAGCTTGAGCACGCTCAAATCCTATAGCTCCATTTTCGGCCGTCAGTACATCATAATGATTGCTTAACACCTTCACCATGTATTCGCTCAAATCCACATCATCCTCAACCAAGAGTATCAGCGGACGAATAGGATCAAGCGAAGGACGACTTTCTTCCACACTTAACGCTGGTTCTTCAGATTTTTTAGAGACCACTCGATTTAATAAAAATCGGACTGAAACTGTTGTCCCAACACCTTCCTTACTTACTACGCCTATTTTTCCTTGGTGAATTGCTGTTAACTCCTTAACTAAGGCTAGACCTATTCCTGTACCTTGAACTCCAACTTTGGAGATTTGATAAAATTTTTCAAAAATTCGTTCAATATCCTTAGCAGGAATACCACAACCAGTATCTTCTACCGTTAATACCGTCCAGTTGGCAAGATTGGTTTCCTCATATTTGAGACTCAATCTGATATAACCTGCATCTGTATATTTATAGGCATTTGATAAAAGATTATCAACAATCAATTGCATAATTTCGGCATCAAACAGCGTACGAGTTTCAACTTCGGGAAAATCCGATAGTATTTGAAGTCGCGGCTTAGTGTTTAGCGTTTTATATTTATGAATGATGTCGTTGAGCAAGTCACGTAAAGATCCGGATTCAAGTACCAAAGGTTTAAATTGTGATTCCACTTTGCGAAACTCCAAAAGCTGATTCACCAACGTAAAAAGTCTATTTGCACTTTTCTGTACAGTCTGAACCAAACTTCTATTTTTTGCTGACAGCTCCCCTTCGTGTGATAAATCATCCAGAGGCCCTAAAATAAGTGTCAATGGTGTACGGAGCTCATGCGTAATTCGCGTATAAAAATTCATCCGCTCCGAGTGCAGCTGCTCATCCTGTTGATGTTGCCTCTCTTTAAGTTTCAATTCGGTTTCCGCTTTCATTCTTTTGAAGTAAAAGAATATGAGTGTATAAACGATAAGCAGTATCAGAATCAAATAAACTATTTTAGCGCCTAAACTTAAATATATCGGCGGTGTAATCTTAATAAGCAGTCGTTCATATGTCTTGGACCATTGCCCATTCTTCATCCGCGTCCGTATCAACAATTCATGATCCCCATATGGAATATTCCGAAAATCTAGATTCGTCTCGTTCCCAAGGAAGATCCAATCATTGTTGAGTCCTTGTAGTTGATAACTGAATTCAACCAATCCATCCAACGCAACATCCATTACGGCAAGTTCGACACGAAAGCTATTCTCCTTATAGTTGAGGTTAATCTCATTTTTAGGCGAGGGGTATTCGTCTTGTTGGGTATTTGATTCGCCGGATCTAAAAACAATAAATCGGCTTACCCGGACAGGCGATAACGGTAGATTTGAGGGGATCTCATTCGGATCAAAATAACAGATTCCGTCTTGCATTCCAAAGAACAGCCTATTTTTCAAATCTTTTCCCACGCTACCATTAATAAACCCGCCAAGTGGTAGGCCAAATGACTGATCATATTGTAGAAAGCGCTTTTCTAAAGGTAGGAACCTGAGCATTCCAGACTTCGTCGAACACCAAATGTGACCATTCTGATCCTCCGCAAGACCATTGATAAACAGCCAGGCATTGCCGCCAGGAACGGACAATATTTTTAAGTCTCCAATTTTTTTCTGAGACTCCTGCAGTGCTAAACCTTGGTTTGTTGCCACCCAAATGTTATTATTCCTATCACGCAAGAGATAGTTGATGGTATTATTTCGTAACCCATTCTCACTATCCATTTTTCGAATTAATTGATGATTGCTGTTGTAGATATAGAGGCCTTGTCCATAGGTGCCTACCCACATATTGTGCTGCCCGTCCTCGACTAGCGCCCTAGGCGCATAGTCACCTAACATAGGGTTATTAATCAGCATTTTTTCTACAGTATGTTTTATGGGATCATATATAAATATACCTTGATATCCAGCAATCCAAATTCCTCCGCGGTGATCTTCATAAATTGCACGGACTTCTGTAACGCGCTCTCCAAGATCAATTTCATGCCATGCGGACGAGCCAGCATATCTAACAGCTACTCCACCTTTCCGCAAACCTGCCCAAACATGTTTATTGTGATCGCTAAAAGCAGTCAATATAAAATCGTCCGGGCTGCCTTCCTTATGCGTTATCTGTTTGTTCAAACGACCATCTTTGTCCATCTCAATAATACCCGATCCTTCTGTTGTTAGCCAAATTGTTTGGCTATCGCGAACGATGATATTACTTACTGTTGCTAGGCGATCAGGCAGCGTATTTTCTTCGGGGAATACATTAAAAAAAGGGCGTATATGATTTATAACACCAACACCTCCACCATATAACCCAAGCCAAACATTCCCAAATCGATCTGCTACAATACGTTGGACCATTGCATTATTGCCCTTTCCCAAATCCATAGTTTTTAGCTCTTTAACACCCGAGATTTGCTGATCAAAACCATATGCTGGTTGAAAAAGAAAAAGCTGAGAAGATTCAGCCCCGATCCAAATCGTATTTCCGATTTCCTCAATCGTATATACAAATGGTTCATTTCCATTTTTTGATGCTACGGCCAACGGTATGTGCATAATTTCACCTGTTGAAGGAGAATAGACAGCAAGCCCTTTTCGGGTACCTATCCAAATGTTATCGAAACGATCACAAAACAAAGCTTTCACTTCGTTATCAGGCAATTGCCCATTTGTATTTTGAACAGTCAATCTTTTGGCAGATTGACTAATAGGATTAAATATGGTCACCCCTTCATTTACATGACCAATATAAAGTGTCCTGTTTCTATCTTCAGCCAACGACCAGATACTATTTTCGGGAAGACCAGGCAAACTCTTTTTATTGAAACAGCGAAATTCTTTCTTTGTGATGTCAAAATACTGTAATCCCTGATGGTAAGTTGCCAACCATAGATTGCCGTCCGCACCTTTGATCATGTCCGTAATATCGTTGGTGGCGATAGACTTCGGATTATTCGAATCGTGCGTATAATAACTGAATTTATTGGTCTTCAGATCGAGAACATTGAGCCCATTGGCACGCGTACCTATAAAAACTTTTTTATTATCGTACAGTAAGGTATTGATTTCATTACTATTGACAGACAAGCCTTCTGGTTTCTCCAAAGCGTAATAGCTCTTAAATGCTTTTCCTGCAAATCGATTTAAACCAAGCTCTGTCGCTATCCACATAAATCCTTCATCATCATGAACAAGGTCCAAGACCTGTTGATTGGTCAGACCATCTTGAATAGAAAAAAAATGAGCGCGACTAGGCTGCGCAAAAACTTGGCTCAAGTGCCACAGAAAAATAACGACAACTAGCAAATTTTTCATAGATACAACATTCACAACACCATAAAATCTAACGTCACATTAGCCACAGTTTACTTTCAATTGGGATACACTGCGCCAAGTCAGGAAACAGTACATTATCAAATAGTAAACAGGTTAAAATATCAAAAATAGGGTGTATTACACAATATTTCCTCGTCCAAAGGTTATTTCAGCGCTAAATATACTACATTATTCATACATGTCGGTCAAACAGTTATAAACAGAAATTAATCGTATTAGCAACAGTAAGTGAAGCGTTTTGCGATCGAATACCTGAAATATTGGTATATTGCAGCTCATTCTAACATACTTGTGGATTACTAAAGAGTACAATTTATGAATAAAATTCTAGCAACCATTCTTCTGTCCTGCGCCCTATACTTGCCAACGACAAACTTTGCGCAAAACAAAACTACTGTTCCGCAACTCATTCCTTTTCCTCAACAATTAGCATCCAATCCCGGTCTTTTTCAGCTAAAGGGACAAGAATTGGGTTACTACATCGATCCAGCGCTATCTTCTCAATCTTTATCTGGATGGATCGACCGTGCGCTGTTCGGGAAATTGAATAAAAAAAGCGTTAAGCGAGCTGGTGCTTCGCTGCAATTGATCAAAGGTCAAGGGCTCTCAGATGAGGCCTATGAATTGAAAATAGATCAAAAAGGCATTCAGATCGTTGCTGCTTCGGAGAAGGGGGCATTTTATGGTTTACAGACAGTTCAGCAATTATATTTACTTTCGGGCACAACAGCTAAAGTGGCTCTTCCGTATATTACAATCAAAGACCAGCCTGCTTTTCAATGGCGTGGGGTCGAACTCGATGTTGCACGCCATTTTTTTCCAAAAGAGTATCTCTATAAATTTATCGATCTCATTGCAAGCTACAAGTTCAACAAATTCCACCTCCACTTGACGGACGATCAGGGTTGGCGGATAGAAATTAAGAAGTACCCTAAACTTACCGAATATGGTGCCTGGAGAACGTATAACAACCAAGATTCCGCCTGCTTTGTAAAGGCCAAAGAAAATCCAGACTTTAATTTGCCCAAAGAATTGATACGCACAACAAACGGAAAAGAAGAGTATGGGGGATTTTATACCCAACAGGATATCAGAGACATTGTTGCTTATGCGCAGCGCCGACAAATAGAAATCATTCCCGAAATAGATATGCCAGGGCATATGATGGTAGCTACAAAAGCTTATCCCGAACTGCTGTTGGACAGTCAAACCGCCGGCTGGGGAAAACAATTCTCCGTACCGATCAGTCCGTGGAAAGAAAGCAGTTATACTTTTGTTGAAAATGTGCTCAGTGAAATCATTGAACTATTCCCCTCCCACTATATTCATATCGGTGCCGATGAAGTAGAAAAAGATTCTTGGGCAAAATCGGCTGCTGCTAAAGCTTTTATGGAAGAAAAGCAAATTGCCAATTTACATGATCTCCAGAGCTATTTCGTCAAACGGGTAAACAATTTTATCCGTTCAAAAAATAAACAGAGCATCGGCTGGGATGAGATATTGGACGGCAGCTCAGACACTAGCATGATGGTTATGTACTGGCGTGGCTGGGAAAAAAATGCACCAAAGGAGGCTGTGAACCGCGGTCATAGGGTCGTTATGACACCCACCAATCCGCTATATTTTGATTATCTTCCGAATAGCAGCAGCCTTGATGCTGTGTATAACATGAACGTGATACCTTCAGATATATCTAGTTCAAAAGCTCATTTGATCCAAGGTGCTCAGACCAATATATGGACAGAAATGATTCCAACCACTGCGCGATTAGAGTTTATGATTCTCCCGCGTTTAAGTGCGCTATCTGAACGCGTATGGACCAACAAACCGTTATACGATAGTTATAGAAATCGAGTAATTTCCCACTTTGGACTCTGGGATAAAATGGGTTTGCGCTATCGCATGCCCGACCTCGAAGGTTTTGCCGAAACACAGGTGATTGTTGATGGACAATCTATATTAAAGGTCGCGAATGAACTTCCTCAAAATCCAATACACTATACTACCGACGGTAGTCTTCCAACCCAGCAAAGCCCCGTACTGAAAGATTCGCTCGCTGTAAAAAAAGAAGGTCCTATTCGATTTGCAACAATCTCGTCTTCAGGTGCAAAAAGTGAGCTCTATCAAATTAGTTTTAAGTATGATACCTGGAAAAAAAGTGTGAGAGTGGATGAATCAACATTGGCACCAGGCCTTAAAGCAACTTTCTTTAATGGAACTTTTGCTAATACATCTGCCATTGCCGGTCCCGAAGTACGCCACGAAGTGATCAGCAATGTATCACTAAGCGATACCATCAAAATGCCTTCTTTTGGTGCTAAAATAAGAGGATATTTCTATGTCAAAGAAAAAGGAGTCTATAATTTCTATTTCACTTGTGATGATGGTGGTGTCCTTCGGATACACGATCAGCCTGTCGTCGATAATGATGGACAGCATGCGCCAATTATGAAAAGTGGACAGATTGCGTTAGAACCTGGCTACCATCCAATTGCTATTGATTTCATCGAAGCAGGTGGAGGATTCACCCTAAAACTTCAATATAGCGTCAAAGATTCACCGGTGATCGATATTCCAAAAGCATCTTTTTTCCATAAGAAAGATTAGTAAGATCAATAGACAATTTATAGTAGCATATCCCCAGTGAAGTTGATAGCACTGGGGATATTTTATATTGTATCAATCTCGCTTTGTATAAAAATTAAATACTTTCGTATAATATAGATTGCAGTAAATAGTCAAGAACATAGATTTGTATCAATATCTCCACAGGTGATTGGAGATTGCAGTGATTTTGAACGCATATAAATTAGTAATGATGAAAGCTAGGCAAGTGTTGATTTTTAAAAGTTCAGTAAAGACAGAAGATAAGAAAAATTTTTTAATGCAATTAGTCAAAACTCATCTTCCACAAGTACAAGATGCTACTGTCGATCTCGATGATGAGGACGCTATTTTCCGCTTCGAAACAGAAGAATGTTCTGTTGAATATCTGACAGATTTCCTACAGCGTTACAATATTCAAGTTCATTTCCTAGATCGCTTTGTAGTTGCTTAGGGCGACTGTTCAATCAGAGGAGTCCCCCGGTATATTGTTTAAAGAATGACTCTCGATAGATCTCACCAATCGGGATTTCAAACTTATCGATGTAAATAGTGTGACTATCAAAAGAATCAATAAACGATAAATTAATCAGATAGGATTTACTGGTACGCGCAAACAGCCTCACAGGAAGTTTCTGGTGAATTGTCTTCAAGTTCATTGCAGTAATCAGTTTATTGTTCTGAGTATAGATGACCACATAATCTTTGAGCGCTTCTATAAAGCGAATATCGGTAAATGCAATTTTATAGTATTTCCTATCCGATTTAATAAAAAGTGCGTCCTCACTGTACTTCTCAACCGTATTTTGGTTTTCTTTTAGCTCCAATAGTTTTTTATAAGCTATTGATTTGTTGATCGCTTTGGCCAGACGGTCTTTGCTAATGGGTTTCAGCAGATAATCTATTGCATCCAATTCGTAACTTTTCAGGGCATAATGCGCATAGGCAGTCGTAAGGATCACTAATTTGTCGTCTGGAAGAGATTGTGCAAAATCAAGCCCATTGACCGTGGGCATCTCGATATCCAAAAAAAGCAAGTCAACCGGATTCGTTTTGATACATTCCAATGCAGATATCGCATTGGAAAATGTACCAACAATCTGAAGGGTAGAAATCTCTTCGATTAAATTCTTCATTTCTTCCCTAGCCAGGGGTTCATCGTCTACAATGATGCAATTCATAATGGAATAGTAAGTTTAACCTGATACAACACCTCGGTTGTTAAAATCGAGAGCTCATAATCATTTCTATACAGAAGGTCTAGCCTTCTTTTGGCATTAGCCAGTCCTAATCCGCTAAATTTGCTGCTAACATACCGGCTATTGGGATCTTTCGAATTTTCACATTCAAAACAAAGTTGCTGATCCCGCTCAGAAAAATGGATTGTGATAAAAGTAGAGCCATCACCTGCGCTGAGGCTATGTTTAATTGCGTTTTCAACAAAGGCCGTAAAAAGATGTGGCGGTAGAAATACACCTTTTTTTTCTAATTCAACAGGACAGGATATACGCGTTTTTAAGTTATCGCGGCGTATTTCCTCTAATTTCAGAAAATTGCTAATAAAGTTGATTTCAGACTTCAAAAGCGTCTTATCATCGTTATTTTCATACAGCTGATATCTTAAAAAATCTGACAACTTCATGATCACTTCAGTAGCCATAATAGGATCTTTTCGAATTAAAGCTTTAACATTGTTAAGCATGTTGAATAAAAAATGTGGCTGAATCTGATTTTTCAAGGAAATAAGCTCCGTGGTCAAAGCCAGATTTTTCAATTCAGAAATACGCTTATTATCTTCCAACCAGCGTTTAAAGAGCTTAAAAGTCGTGGTGGTCAGAATGATAGGCATACAGATAAATAAAGCTGCAATTAGCCCCATAGAGTCCGACTCAGCCTTTTTTATCACCGGAATATGAATGGAATAGATGTAATTAGCAATATACATAACAACCAGCACGCTGGCCGTCACGAGCAATATTAATGCGAGTACATATAACTCATATTTGGCCTTAAAGAAAAACTTTGGTATCAATACGTACATATTAGCATAAAACATGCAGACAAATACAAACCATAGGACAATAGAAAAATAAAACCGATAACTGCTCTGAAAATGGGAACGTAAATTTGCATTAGCAAAGAGCAAGAGTAACCCGATCAGAAAAAATATATGTCGCAATGGCCTGAATTTATTTTCTGTAAAAAACCTTAAAACAATACTATTATTAAAGTCTTGCATGGATTAGAATAGATTTAACTTAAATAACAAAAATAAAGTTTTTCTAGGCAAGAATCAGATCTCTTATACGAAGACCTGTTTTTTTTATACCAAAATTAGTAGATGATGTATAGCTTCGCTTTCCGTAGTTCTTCTAAATTGGGCTTTTGTATAAAAACAACACCTGTTGGTCTAAAAAAAAAATACCACCTACAAATTTCAGCTATTCTTACAATAATTTTAATGAAACATCTATGCAAAAAATACTTTTAGTGTTTATATTACTGTTTTGGTCATACACTTTAATCGCACAAACTAAGGATAGCGTGCAGCAAAAAGTGATGGCAGTGATTACCGACAAATTTCCCATAACACGCGTCCTCAATTTGACCTTTGAATCCAATGCAGGATATAGCTATTCATCAAAACTCCACGGTAGGGATTTATCCGAAACGAAAGTAGAATCAATGTACCAAGCAGGAGGTAGTATCAACATTAACTTTTTAAAGAGCCGAACATGGAATCTGGGGACCAATATTGGCTATCAGTTCACTTCTGTAAACTCCAGTCGTCCAGACCTTGTTGCGCATTCCATCACACATTTAGCCAGCCACTATCATTATCAATACGAATCACTTAATCTGACCCGTTATTCACGTTTATGGGGTAAAGTAGCCTTTTACACAGCAACGGTCGCTACAAATGGGAGTGAAAAAGCAATCGAACGCGTGAATGGGATGCTCTCTGCCACTGTAGTACTAAAAGCTACGCAGGAGATTCAAATGGCCGTAGGTATTATCGGGATTATAGACCCGGCAGCAATTCTTCCGATTTTACCAACCTTCGCCTACAAACAGCAATTTGGCAAAGGGATGATACTTGATGTGATCTTACCAAAAGGAATATATCTCCGAAAAGGGGTATTGTGGAATGGCCGAGTTTCGATCGGTTCAGATTTGAATAGTACAATCTTTTACCTTTATAACTTTCCAAGTTCTGAAAAAGTATATACTTTCAATCAGATGGAGATCAATTCGGGCCTGACTTATGAGCATAACCTCGGGCGATCATTTATTGCCACCTTTAAATCAGGAATAAAAGCCATACCTCGCGCACGTATATTTGAGAAAAACAAACCCCAACGCGATTATATATGGGAAGCAAGCCCCGAACCTTCATTTTATATGAATGCGGGGCTTTCCTTCAATCCCTTTGCTAAGAAAAGGAAATAATATCTTTTTTTCGGGTTATCCAGCCCATATATATTGAGGATTGAAAGAATCGAACAGGAGGTTCAAATCCAGCTTCTTCACAGAGTTCTGCTAAGCGCTCTTCAGAAACATGCAACAATTCATGTTCGATTCGTTGCAATCTTTGAGCGACCTGTGTTTCATCTATACCCTTAGGCAGAAGAAGTCTCAACAGCCCCAAGTTTTGCTGAATTTGCTCCTTATTGCCTGTTATATCTAATAATACCAATGGTGCTTGAGACATCATTCTTTTACAAATATCTTGCAACATACCCAATTTTTCGCCATCGTCTTTTAAAAAGTGTAATACAAGCAAAAGCGTCGCGGCGCCATATTGTTTTCCTTCATCCAAATCACTTACTAGACCTTCCACAAGGTTAACATTCTCATCTGCTTCAAATTTCTCCCTCGCTTGACCAATCATCTCGGGTGAGGGATCGACCCCTGTTATTTTCCAAGATTCTGATGTGTCGACAAAGCGTTCGATTTCATTTCCTGTACCACATCCGACCACTAATAAATCTTTGTGCTCTATTTCGGACAGGATCTTAGGCAACTGATCTAAAAAATAATGGTAATTGGGGATCCAGGTTTCAACAAATTCATCATAGCCACTTGCACGTTCATTTTCAAACAGTTCTACTGTATTCATAATCATAAGAATAATCGTTTTACTTACATAAGTAGAGATATACCCTATCTTATTCCAATATACAAGCAAAGATAGTTATTTAAAATAATTCTAAATAACTTTATTCATAGTCGTCCAACTGTGGTAGATAAAGCATCCAATTGCTTTAGTTTTGAATTGCTTTAGGCTATTTGACCGTCACAGCAAAAGCGTATTCATCTGGAGGAAGACATTGTGAAGCATCACAAGCTTGCCATTCCACAGTGCCTTTTACTGTCGCCGCTCCTTTAGTAAGAGAAACTTTTTGTTGAAAGATTACCTCATTGGTGAAATACCCTACATCCATTTTGAAAACCTCTTCGTGTTTGATCTTGGGTTTTGGTTCGGCCGTATTACCGACTAGCGCATAATCAGTAGCTTTACTGAAATTAAAGGAAGTTGATATCGGGCCACCATCTTTCACATGTTGGGAATATATGTGCCAACCATTTTGAATAGTCGCCTTAACGTAAATAATTGCTTCCTTGTTATTGAGTTTTTTACTAGCAACAGTCCATTTAACAGGTTTATGAATCTGAGCAAAAGCACCTGTAATGGAAAACATAACCAAGGTTGCTAAAATTAAAATCTTTTTCATCTTTTTATAAATTTTTCAGTTTATTATTTTATTGGCATTACATATAAACAGTATCCTTACTACAAGAACCTGCACCTGAATACGCACGTCAATATTCGTTATAAACAGAATAAAACACAACCATATTATATTTAAACAATAAATTTTACAAAAAATAATACCATAAGCCATATTATTTTCATTTTAAATCGTGGAATTTTCTCAATTTCAATAATAAGTTCGAAATAACTATTGCATTAAAACAATAGCTCAAGTCAGATAATGCTGTTTGCCGATCAGCATTCCAGCAACGCTAGGAGCATAACATTATTTTATAATCAACTTTTTGAGAAATTAGCTGTAATTTATGTTATTTCAAATTTATATCATGGCAATACCAACTACGAAAGAGGAACTCCTTAAAGCGATTCAAACAAATCACAACAAGCTCGTCCATGAACTGTCCAGTATTCCCATTGATTAAACCAGTTTATTGACACTAGAAGGACATAGCAAAGGAACGCTAATGAGTGTAAATAACCTACTTTCTTATTTGATTGGATGGGGTGAATTGGTTCTCAAATGGAATAGGAAAAGCGAGGAAAACAGCCACATCGAACTCCCTGAGACAGGCTTTAAATGGAATGAACTAGGCAAATTAGCGCAAAAATTCTACGGGGATTATGCCGATTTAGATTTTACGACTCTATGTACCAAACTCAATCAAACTGTTTTTAAAATCTTGGATTTAATTGAGCAAAAAACAAACTATGAACTCTATGGAGTGACTTGGTATGGCAAATGGACCTTAGGCCGCATGATACAATTTAATACCGCTTCACCATATCAAAATGCAACCGGGAGAATTCGTAAATGGAAAAAAATACAAAAAAATAACCAGCAATTGGATTCGGTTAATGAATAAAAAAGATTAAATATAGTAAACCATCGTTCGATAAATATTGTTATTCAATAAACAGATATATATTTATTACTATGGGAAATTTATTATATACAATTGCAGTTATTTTGGTGCTCATATGGGCCATCAGCTTTTTTGGCGGCTTTGCGGGCGGGGGACTAATTCATATACTATTGGTAATCGCTATCATTGCGGTTCTCCTTCGTGTTATTAAAGGAAATGCATAACTGGTCGGGCCGTTGCTCCTGTCATAAAAAAGGCTCCCCAATTTCAATACTGAGGAGCCTTTTTTATACATTTAATATGAAGCACGCTATATATTAAGATCTCCCTCTTTACCTATATCTTCTGTCTCGCCTGTTACTCTCGATTTAAGCATTTTAAACAAGTTGACAATCATATTAGAGTTTGAATCCCAATAATGAGCATCTTGGGGAGTAACTTTTAACAACTTAATATTTGGATCCTCTTTCCCTTTTTCAAACCAGCCTTCCATCATCTTATTCCAATAACGATCTATCCTTTCTTGATCCCGCGAAAGACTCGCCTCGCCATTTATACTGAGAAAGGTATAATTTCCAGGATCTGCGTAAAACAAAGAAACTCTTGAATCTAGTGAAAGATTTGTAAAGGTTTCGCTTTCTGCCGAACAGATATACCAAATGTTACCTTCTTCATCAACTTCTTGTCTACTCATCGGGACACCATGGGGATAGTCCGAATCTTTTGGAAAAGAGCAGACTGTACCTACGTCAATCTTATCAACGATTTCTTTTAGCTTTTCTAAAGCGTCTTTATCACTTAAATTATTCTCTGCCATAATACTATTTTTAATAAAGAACAACGTCCCCTTATAAATCGTTTTCTATTTAACCAAATTCAGGCAGTATACTTTAAATAAAAGGGGACGATACTTTTTAAAATTAAAACACGTAATTCTACGCGTGTTATTTACTAAAAATATTAGTATTTTTACCAATATAAAAATGATGTATTGAATATGTTTGGATTTGATGATAAACTACAGATACTAGCGGATGCTGCTAAATATGACGTAAGCTGCAGCTCAAGCGGAAGTAAGCGAAAAAATAGTGGTGGTATCGGTGATTCATCAGCAAGTGGTATCTGCCATACGTATACCGAAGATGGGCGCTGTGTTTCCCTTCTAAAAATCTTAATGACTAACTTTTGCATTTACGATTGCTCCTTTTGTGTGAGTCGGCGCAGCAATGATGTGCAGCGGGCAGCATTTTCGGTTAAGGAAGTTGTCGAATTGACGATGAATTTCTACCGTCGAAATTATATTGAGGGACTTTTTTTAAGTTCAGGTATTTTTAAATCTGCAGACTATACCATGGAACGCTTAATGTTAGTTGTCAAGAAGCTTCGAACTGAAGAGCGGTTTAATGGTTATATTCATCTTAAGGCTATTCCTGGAGCAAGTGAATCTTTGCTAAAAGAAGCAGGTCTATATGTTGACCGTATGAGTGTAAATCTCGAAATACCTACCGAAGAGGGATTAAAACTTGTCGCTCCCGAAAAAGATCATCAATCTGTTCGCGAACCGTTGACAATAATTAAAAATGAAATCCAAAATCTTCAGCAGGACCGAAAAATCAATAAGAAAACACCTTTGTTTGTGCCGGCAGGACAAAGTACACAAATGGTTATCGGGGCAACACCAGAGAATGATTTCCAAATTATGCAGGCTGCAAATACATTCTATAATGATTATAATCTCAAAAGGGTTTATTATTCGGGTTATATTCCTATTAATGCAACGGACTCCAACCTTCCTCAAATTGGAACAGCACCACCGCTGGTTCGTGAAAATAGACTTTATCAAACAGATTGGTTACTTCGATTTTATGGCTTTTCGCTTCATGAAATACTTAATAGTAAACATCAGGACCTCGATCTAGAAATAGATCCTAAACTTGCTTGGGCACTTCGCAATCCACAATTCTTCCCTATTGACATTAACACCGCTACCTATAATTGGATCATACGAATTCCGGGGATAGGAAGACAATCCGCTAAAAAAATAATACAGGCACGCAAATATGGAAAATTAAAAGAACAGCAAGTGCAAAAAATTGGAATAGCTTATAATCGAGCGAAATATTTTATGCTATGTCAGGATACATTGATCACTGCGGGCTTTCACTATCCGGAAAAGATCAGAAAATCCATACTGGAACATAATCCCCAATCGCAAATAAAAGGTTCGAATAGCCAATTAACTTTATTTTAATGGATTATATTTTTGACGGAAGTTATTCCGGCTATCTGTGTTGCGTATTTGAAGCGTTTGAAAGGAAAGAGTTTGACAGCATTCCTAAAACAGGAAAAGCGACGGAAGTTACTCTTTTTTCGGAAAAACGACTCATTTCAACAGATAATAAAAAAGCCCAACGCATTCTTGCGGGAATGAAAAAAATAATTGGAAACCAAGGCACGATTTTTTTTTACCATAATTTTTTGTCCGATAATCAGATTGAATGGCTCAATGGATTTCGGCTGATTGTCGAATTATTTCGCACAAAACAGTTGGATATACATAATTATGGTTATCCTCCTATACTTCGTTTGCATCAATCGATTAAAAAGATCAATAGGGAACGGCACCGTATGAAAGCATTTATACGATTTGTCAAATCTAATGACCATCTGTATACAGCGGTTGTTGAGCCCGATTTCAATGTGATTCCGCTTGTTGTGCAATTCTTTAAAAATCGATTTGCAGACCAGTGTTGGTTAATTTATGATTTAAGGCGAAATTATGGCTTTCATTATGATGGAAATACTATTGTCGAAGTATCGCCAAATGAAAGTGATGAAATTCGAGATCCATATCAGCTAGAAGTGGATCTCGATCCTCAAGAAAAGGCTTATCAGCATCTTTGGAAAACCTACTTTAAGAGTACAACCATTGAATCACGTAAAAATCTGAAACTTCATTTAAGGCATGTTCCGAAACGTTACTGGAAATATCTAGTAGAAAAAATATAGCTTTCTAAGCATGTAAAGATCAAATATTCATTATCATCTTGATCCGCCAAATAATTTGCTTACCAACCAAATTACAAGAGCAACAACCACTACAACCAATAGAATACCAGACCATACGCCGGCTTTAAATATACCTTCAATCGCTGCACAACTTGATACGAGCACCAATAAACTCGACATCAGTGCAAATGGAATTATCTTTTTCATAAATACCTGTTTTAATTATTAATCTGAAATAAAGACAATATTGGCCTGAAAATGTTTTACCGCAAACATGTTCAGGTTATTATTACGCCAAACGCGTATCGAACTTATAATTTCATCGCATTTAATACCCACATTACACGTATTTTTTTGTTAAAAAGTGAAAACTCTACGCAATTTACCACTTAAAAATACGGGTAGCTCGTAGTTAGCGTATTTTGGGTATAGCATTTGATCTAATTAACCAAATACAAATTAGTTAAGAAACAATAATTGAATAAAGATATGGACACTATCAACCAAAAAGCACAAAAAATGGGATTAGAAAAAGGCTATTATCTACTATTGATGGCTATTTTAGATTTACCTGCTGAAGAAGAGAAAAAATCCAGAAAGAAAAAATAAGTTTGGATCTCCGGCACATTAGTTATGGACTGATAAGAGATTTAAGTAAAAGCCTTTTCCTGCTATATGAAAAAGGCTTTTTGTATTTTTTAAAAACAAATTATTGCTCCATTATTCGGCATAGAGATGATGCATCGCACTATTGTTCGGTTCTTGACAATAGACATATAGAATTTTAAAATTCGATTAAAAGTCTAAAAACGCGCCCAGGATCTCTTAGCCATGATTCTAAAGCTAACTGTGCATCTTCTACACGATATACTCCTGTTATAAGCTGTTCTATTGGGCACTTTTTCATTTTTAAATAATGCATTACCGCTGCAAAATCTTTCACTGTGGCATTGCGTGAGCCTCTGATATCCAACTCTTTTTTGACAAAAAACTGTGTATCAAAAGGGATAGCTTCTTTTGCATAACCTATATACATAACCCGGCCTGTATACGCCGCGGCATCAATCGCCGCTAAGTAGGTTTCCTTGCGTCCTACGGCTTCGATAACAACGTCAGCCCCCATGGAGTGCGTCAGTGTATCCAAGCTAGCCGCCAAGTCTTCCTCAGCGCTATTGATGGTGAATGTCGCTCCGAGAATTTTTGCCAACTCAAGTTTTTCTTTGCTCACGTCAACTGCTATAACGGTGGCACCCCGTAAAGCAGACCGAACAATCGCTCCAACTCCGATCATACCACATCCCAACACCAATACGATATCGCTGTCGGTGACATCGGCCCGATCAACGGCGTGGAAACCTACACTCATAGGCTCCACCAAGGCCAATTCTTTGGACGATAGTTGTCCACCCACAATGACCTTTTGTATTGGTACGACAAGGTATTCTGTCATGGCACCGT
Organism: Sphingobacterium sp. 2149; assembly: GCF_031455655.1. Classification (NCBI taxonomy): domain Bacteria; kingdom Pseudomonadati; phylum Bacteroidota; class Sphingobacteriia; order Sphingobacteriales; family Sphingobacteriaceae; genus Sphingobacterium; species Sphingobacterium sp. 2149. Next base: position 272,724 of record NZ_JAVDTD010000003.1, read on the forward strand.
CGCGCTGTACCCCCATCGTTTCATTGTAGCGGCAAGCATTAGGTCGATTATTTTTACATGCAGTACAAATACCACAGTTTGAATAAGGATTTACGGTAACTCTTGTACCAATCTTAATATCAGGTCCAACATCAGTCCCCAATCCAACTACTGTTGCTCCAATTTCATGTCCAGGTATAACCGGTAGCTGAACTAATGGATTCAAGCCCCGAAATGTATTCAGATCAGAGCCGCAGAAACCAACATAATCTATTTTTAAAAGGACATGTCCATCCTTAACGGTAGGCTGAGGAATATCCGTGATTTCCACACGTCCCTCTTTTACTATTTTTATAGCTTTCATTTATAAATGGCATCAAGATTTAAATAGCACTTGCGATTGTTATTGATCACAACAAAGCTCAAGCTCAAACTTAAGAGATTTACTGGCTTGAGATCTTTGATATTATGGTATAGCCAAAAATAATTATATAGAACGGATAAAGAAACTCCATTAACGATAAAAAATAACACGATATCGATGCAAGCGCAATGATCCACTACCATACTGCTAGCAACGAAAATAAAAAATTAGCAAACTAAATATCAAATACTTACATCCTGTTTTAGAAAGAGAAATATGTAAAAAAACGCTATATACAGATAAATCAACTATAACATTATCGATATTTACACTTTAAAAACGCTATTCTTTTTAAGAAAACGACTAATATTGTATCTAACTATTTCTTCTTCGCGTAATGATAAATAACGAAAATAATAAACTTGATTTTACACTATTGAACATTGGCTATGCGGAACATCAGGCGAATTGGAATTTCAAAGATATTCAGAGCCCTTTTGCGCGGATACACTATGTGTGTGAAGGAGAAGCATCAATAATTTTAACGGACGAAACCATCAAACTTCGGCCCGGCTATCTCTATCTCACACCTGCGTATATCCAACATAGCTACGCTTGTTCCGCTAAACTATCACTCTACTATATCCATATCTATGAAAATCCAGAGCTAAGATCGAGTATTTTCGACCGCTACTCCTTCCCGAAGGAAATCAAATCAGATCAGCTGTTAGCAACAGTCATTCAACACCTCTACGATTTAAATCCCGGTCGTGAGTTAAAAATGTATGATCCGAAAGGTTATGATAATTCAACAGAATTAATGAAAAACATGGCGCTGCAAACGGCGTCACCTATCGCCAGAGCAGCCGAAAACCAAGCTATCATTCATTTATTAATGAGCCGATTTCTAGCCGAAGCAACGAACAAAATACCACAGGTGGAAAAACGACTCTTGCGTGTACTAGATTACATAGACGAAAATATCCATCATCCGATCGCTATAGAACAACTTGCCAATCTGATTTTTATATCCAAAGATCACCTTATCCGACTGTTCAAAAAACACATGAATGCCACACCTGTACATTACATCAATCAAAAGAAAATAGAAAAAGCACAATTGATGATGTTAATCGATGAAGATAATATCCAACAATTGTGCTTTAAATTAGGTTTTGAAAATATCTCTTACTTTAATCGACTATTTAAAAAATTCACAGGTGAAACACCAATGAGTTACAAACGCCGAATAAGTAGATAAATCGTGCTTCACATCATCTACGACGACAATCCATCGATTGGTATAATGTGACCTTTCTCATCATATGTTAACTCAATAACTTTCATGCTTCTCAACCAGGTCTTTCCTCCTGAGGGAACTGAATCATGATAAAATAAATACCATTTACCTTTGTATTCCAAGATACTATGATGAGTGGTCCAACCGACAACCGGTGATAGAATTACACCCTGATAGGTAAATGGACCATATGGATTGTCTCCAGTGGCATAACAGATTAAATGACTATCTCCTGTAGAATAGGAAAAATAGTATCTCCCTTGATATTTGTGCATCCAAGAAGCTTCAAAAAATCGCTTTTCCGTGTCCCCATGTTTCAATGGCGTGCCATTTTTATCCAAAATGACAAGATCCTTTGGCTCTTCCGAAAATTCCAGCATATCAGCAGACAGCTTGACAACTTTTGGAGACAAAGCATCTTCGTGATCTTGAGGCAATTCATTGGGTGATATAATCTTATTATTTCGATAAAATTGGAGCTGCCCCCCCCAGATACCGCCAAAATACAGATAATAGTCTCCAGTAGTATCTTTAAATGCACAAGGGTCAATACTATAACTACCCTTAATTGGATGCTCCTGCGGAATAAATGGCCCATAGGGCTGACTTGCAACAGCAACACCTAGTCTGAAAACATCATTTTTATCCTTCATGGAAAAATACATATAGTACTTTTCGTTTTTCTCCGTCACATCTGAATCCCAAAGCTGACGACCAGCCCAAGGAATGTCTTTTACATCTAACACCTTACCATGATCAACCACATCCCCCTGAATATCCTCAAGAGAAAATACGTGGTAATCTCGCATATCAAAATGGTCTCCATTGTCATTTTCCGGTATTCCACTTTCTCGATCATGAGAGGGATAAATGTAAATTTTATCTTCAAAAACATGTGCTGATGGATCAGCCATATAATCTTTGGGATATAAATACTTGCTCTTATTCATGCTTACTATTTCTTTTTTTTTTGAGTTAATGAAGTAATATCTTTTAAAAAGGGCTTAGGCTGATAATTCCGGTCAAATAATAATGGATAGTCTGTACGTCCCGGAATAGGCCAACCGTTCTTCCATGAGTCTCCGTCACCAACACCCCACAACGTCACACGTGATATTTTATCCTTATGTTTGAGGTATAACTTAAAAAACGATACGTATCGTCTTCCCAACTCATCCATTTTCTTAGCAGGTAGCCCTTTTTCGTATGGATTCATCTCCTTGCTATAAGCATATTGCTCCCCAATTTCGGCGCCCATATTAGGACGAACATGTGGCAAAACCGAAATATCCATTTCCGTAACCATTACTTTCGCATCAAGTCCCGCAAATCCAAGTATAGTTTTTTCGACCTCATCAATAGGTGGATTATCCAGTGCATTGTGCTCTTGCATACCAATTCCGCTGACGCGACCACCCGCTGCTTTTACTTGACGAATCATTTCGATAATGCCCTTTCTTTTTTCTGGAACGGCGGTTGAATAATCGTTATAATACAACTCCGCATTTGGATCTGCCTCATGTGCAAATTTAAATGCCAATTCAATAAACTGAGGACCAATAATTTCGTAAAATTTGCTTTTGCGCCATTCTCCATTATCCAATATGGCCTCATTCACCACATCCCAGCCGTATACCCGTCCTTTATAGCGGGACACCACGGTATGAATATGCTTCTGCATGCGTGCTATAAGTACATCCCTGGACACCTCTTTTCCATTTTTATCAACAAAAAACCAATCTGGTGTCTGGGAATGCCAGATGAGCGTATGCCCAATAATCTGCATCTTATTTTTTTCGCCAAACAATACGAAACGATCCGCATCTTTAAAATCGAACACGCCTTCCTGCGGCTGCAGGAACATACTTTTCATACAATTTTCCGCTACAATAGAATTGAAATGTTTTTTGACGACAGCTACTGCGGCGGCATCCCGCTCCCAGATCTGATCAAGGTTTAAAGCCGTTCCGATAAAAAACTTACCTTCAAATGCATCCTTTAAGGTCAATGAATCAGGTGCCAGCTTCAGTTTTTGCAAAGTAGCTGAAGCAGATAGATTTGATAGTAAGGCTGCTACAGCCACAACAATAGTTTTTAACATCTTCATGATTTAGTTTTTAATTAATAAGTATGTCTAGACTCTATGTCCTGATTGATTGCATCAATGGTACTATCGTCCAGTTCGTATTTGGAAATAACATACATGGCCACGACTAAAAGTATTGCTGGAATAATGGCTACCAACCATAGAATTCCCATTTCAGCACGCGCTGACTGGGCTGTTGCATTATCTTTATCAAAGTTAACATATGCTAGCACCAGCCCCGGCACGACACCTCCAAGGGCCATCCCAGCTTTGTAAAAAATACCGGTAAGCGCATTGACAATACCTGAAATACGCTTCCCGGTTTTATATTCGCCATAGGAAATGACTTCAGGAACGAGTGCCCACATATATCCCGTTGCAACAATTACTCCGGTCGACTTGATAAACTGAGCAGCCAGTACCAAAACAATATTTGCCTTGAGGCTTTCGTTTGATGAAATAACGTATAGCATCACCATTCCAAGGATTGCAATAGTCAGGAAGACATAGAACATCTGCTTTTTACCAATTGCCCGCTTGATGGCTGGCACTAAAGGCATAAAAATAAAAGCAGGCAAAGATCCTAATGCCATAAAATAAGGTAGCATATCCGGAGCATGTACATTATATATCATGTAGTATGATCCTGCCGAGTTACCGATTGCCATCATAGCAAATGCAGTAATGAAAAAAAATGCCAAAATACGCAAAGGACGATTATGCTTAAATTCTCGCCACAGGTCGGAAACCTGCACATTATCTGTATCTTTCTCATCCATGATGACACGTTCTTTTGTTTGTGAGAAGCAAAAGATTAAAAGAACTAACCCAACTAAAGCATAGATCAGCATCGTTGTAAACCAGGCTTCGGCAGAATCTTTCGAGTTTATCTTTCCATCTGGAGAGAAATACTTTACGACGAGTGGTACCCCATATCCAACAGCCAGACCACCCACGTTCGCCATAAACATACGCGTAGACGTTAGTTTTGTAACCTCATCCGTATCTCTGGTCAAGGAGGCATTTAAAGCGCCATACGGAACATTCACCAACGTGTACAACATCGATAAACCAACATAGGTGATATAAGCATAGGTTAAAGATCCCGAAAAACCATTCCAAAAACACAAAATTGCAAATCCTGTCAGCGGAATTCCTCCCAGCACCAAATAAGACCTATACTTTCCCATGCGGGGATTTCTTTTATCAACAAATGCGCCTACGATGGGGTCCCATAGTACATCGACAATTCGAACAATGAGAAACATGACCCCTGCAGAAGCTGCAGAGATCCCATAAACATTGGTATAAAAAATCAGTAGATACATCGAAACAGTCTGGTAAATGAGATTCTGTGCAAGATCGCCAGCACCAAACCCTACGCGCTGCTTCGTTGAAAGCTTGTAAAAACCTCTGAAAGGCTTCACTTCTGTCATATTTTGGTCCATATAATTGGTTATTCGATTAGTTATATTACAATGGTAAAACTACAAGTAGCTTTTTTCCATTACCCATTACAAATGTTTTATATTCCAATAAAAATGTTTAAAAAGCCCACTTAACAAAGAATAAATCGATAAAAATCTTCATCGTAGCACTGAGCCGTTCCAGTAAAAATTACTTCTTTAAAAATAAATCTAACTGTCGGTATGCGGACAGCAGAAATGATATCGTCAAAGATATTACGTAGCCTGAAAAATATAGGCTGCCCAAACTTTTTTTGGACAGCCCATTTCTACCTGCTATTAAACTGCTTAGTTTTTACCGTTTAATTCTTAGGATATTTTACCACATAGCTTTTTGTTTGCCCTCTATAAAGGCAATCAACTTGAGCGTAACCCGTCGGCGAAGTAGCTTGATTCACTTTAATCTTAACTTCAGGATTATCGGCAGTCGCTTTTACCAAAGGAATGTTTTTACTTTTTGCTTCCATCGGAAAGGAAACTTCATAAACATGATAACCAATAATACCATTCTCATCCGTAGATCGTACAGGAATGGATGGTAAAGCTAGTTTGGTCCCATTTACTGTAATGGTGACCGAAGGTGGTATTGGACGTTCAATTTTTTTGTCTTTCGAACTAAATCCTAAGCCTATAAAATCGAAAAGCGGCTTTCCTTCCTCACCCTCAGCAACTAAAAATAAGGCGTGTTTACCGTCCAATTGATCTACAAATTTGGAAACGTCGACCGTAAATTGCTTGACTTCAGCCGCAGAATTCGCCGGAACAGAAATTTGCGCAATTCGCTTACCTTTCCAGGTTTCGTTATCCCAAGGGCCATCTAACCATACGTTGACCTTAAAGGCAGCTTTTGTTTTTGGCGTAATAAACACATTGAAAGCCGTTTGATTTCCAATTTTAGTCCCCTCAAAAGCTTTCAATCCAAACTTATCTTGATCCAAACCTCCAAATCCGAAATATTTAAAACCTGCAATATTTCCGTTTTTCATATTTGTCACCGGCATATGATTATCCCATACATCCCATGAATCCTGTTGCAAACTGATATCAGACAGGTAGCAAGCATATCCAGCCGAATAATACTGATAGGGATTTAATCCATAAAAATGAAATCCTTCCGATGTCACTTCTGCACCTTTATACTCTTTCCCTTGTTTATCTTTAATAGTCAAATTCTCTTGAAAGGGGTCAAACGCTCTTAGGGACACCATTCCGCCATCTTTAACACTTTTCTCATCCCAAGATACTTTGATAGGTTCAACCACCGCCTGACGTGCAAAGCCAAATCCACGCGGTGGTCTATGGTAAAATACATACCATTGTCCATTGATCAGTTCGATACTACCATGTGTGTTATGACCTGCATTGCTGGTTTCAATAGCAGATCCGTCCTTGTTTAAGACTGGAGCACGTGAATCGACTAAAACGCCGCCGCTCTTCCATGGTCCTAGTGGCGAGTCTGCTACCGCATAGCGCAAAGTGGAATTTGAACTTCCTACGCCATATTCCGGGCCGGAGTAACCACTATATACCGAAACATACTTGTTTCCCACTTTACGAATGGATGATGCTTCAAAAAAATTAAAGGTTCCCAAATCCTCACCTTCAAAAATATTAGGATAGGAAGTTCCTTTTGGATCGCGTAATTGGCCATATCGCGCACTTGCTGGCAATAAATAATTGATCACCTCCGTACCAGGCCTCAACGAATACATTGTTTTCTGATCCAGTTGTGCAGCCATAGAACGTTGGAATCCCCAAAAACCATATGCCCGGAATCCAATGTCAAAATCAGGATCTTGAGGGTCCGTAACGTATTCGATATAAATGGCAGGATCAAATCCTAAGATACTTCCAGGCAAAGTACGCTTGCCATCTTCAGTCAGATTGACAGGTTTAAAGGGACCATTAGGCCTGTCACCTTTAACAACCATCGCTTCACGGCCCTCACCTCTGCTATGAGGAAACAAGTAGTAATCCTTTTTTCCATCTTTTCGCTTAACCTCTACAAGATCTGGCGCATACATCACATCCCATTTACCATCGATCGCGTACGTAAAGATAGCGCCCTCGTCCCGCCAGCTGCTCAAATTCTCAATAGGAGCTGACCACATTCTAATGTCAGGCCCACAATAGCTGCTAAAACGTAAGTCATGGGAACCAATGATGTAAGCACGATATTTCCCAGGCTGGTCAGGATCTTCGAAAACACGGGGTTCGCCATCCGGGAGATGCTCCCATAGCGGTAGATAAGGATTTCCTATAGACTGGTGCACAAACCCCTTACTAGGATCGTTGAGGTGGTTTTGCTGCTGCCCAAGTGCTGTTGCTGCTGATAAAATTCCTGTAACGGATAATAAAAATGCCATTGTCCGTTTTTTTAAGACAATATTTAGTCCCTTCATAAATTGAGTAAATTAATTTTTCTTAAATTGTTGAGTTATCTTGTATGCTGTTGCATTTTTTCCCTTGGCTCAAACTACTTTGCTTCATGTTAGTATGTTACTTTCCAAATTTCCAGCAATCGAAAAACAGGATATTTGACGGTGCCTTACCTTTAAAAACAAAATATAGATCGTGTAGTCCCGATACTTTATCGGACAGTGCTGTCTCAACTGTAGTCCATCTGTCATCTCCCCCCGTCATGGGCACCTGTATCGTACCTAACAACGCTCCATCAACCGCTCCCAAACGTACCTCCATATGGATACCTCCATTATGCGTCGTTCCTACCCGTGCAAAAAAATTACGTGCTCCCTCCTCACCAAAGTCAACATTCTTCACGCAGGTGAAAGCCCCATCTTTTTTTGCCTTTATAAAAACGCCCACCTTTTTATTTTGGTAGGATTTAACGTGCTCGGACCAAGCAATCGTTTCAGCCTGATGAAGTTCATAGGGATTCACTTTGCCGGTCGCTTGAGTAATTCCATTTGTCATTTTCATTGGATCGATACTGCCGTCTGGATTAAAGTTCAGTTCTTGAACAGCGACAGACCGCGTAAAGCCTCCCCCTCCAGGTAAGGCACCATTATGGTAAAAGAAATAGGTTTTTCCTTTAAAATCGACAACGCCAGGATGATTTGTGAAGGCTTTTCCTTCCGCAGGCATGATTATACCACCGTACTTCCAAGGTCCCTCGGCTTTTTGGCTTGTCGAATAACCAATAAATTCTGGCAAAGGACCTCCCGGCCAAAAAAGATAATATAAACTATTTCTTTTATATAACCATGGCCCTTCCTCATAGCCCGTAGGCCGCTTCGGGTCGCCCTCCCTCTTTCCAAACGATGCCGCAGTCATCGGAACCTCAACAATATCACCTTTATAGGAGATCATATCTTCATTCAGCTTAACATATTTCAGCTGGGGGTTACCCCAATACATATGAGCTTGGCCGTCGTCATCAATAAACACAGTAGGATCGATATCTCCCCATTCGCTTTGCAGTAATGGTTTCCCCAAAGGATCATAAAATGGTCCCAATGGGCTATCTCCTACAGCAACGCCGATCGCACCTCGATTGTTCACTTTGGAAATGACAGGTACATAAAGATAAAATTTACCATTCTTTTCAACACATTGCGCCGCCCAGGCATCACCTTTTGCCCATTCAAAATCTGTATAAGAAAGAATCGCACCATGATCGGTCCAATTCACCATATCATCGGTTGAATACACACGCCAATTGTTCATGTTAAACCAGGTGGATTCTTCTTCATCCTGTGTAGTATAAAGATAAAGTCTGTTGTTATACACCAAAGGGGCCGGATCCGCAGTATAAGCAGTCTGCACAATGGGGTTTTGTGCCCTTAATGTACCCACCTTAACCAAAAATAGAAGCAAAAATCCGAATAGGGATTGTATAAAAAATCGTTTCATCATATTATCTTAATTTGCGGTCAAATGGAAATAATCAAAATCTACATAGCCACCGCCGGCTTTGGTTGCATAATTGAAAAGTCCGAATCGATAGCCCATAAAATGAGGAATGGTATAACTCATTTTTAAATCATTACCTATCCTGCTCCAATTGCGCCCATCTGTACTATAAAAAAATTGAGCGAGATCTCTTTTGTTTGTAAAGTCACAGCTTGCTTTAAGATATATACGCTGCTGTTTGAGGCCGATCTTGGCCAACTCTTGTGGTACGCCTGTCGTCGCATTGATCATCACCAATGATTTCGTATTTCCTTCCATACGCACACCAACTAAACCATAATTTTTTTGCAATAGCGATAGGCCCGCAAAATCACCATCTTTCATGTTAGAAACCTCGATAGCAATAGCTGCACTGCAAGTCGGCCCGATGGTACGCTGGGTGAGGGTGTTTTTGGCCGAAAGAAAATCATCGGTGCGATCGCCTGTATGCATTCTCAAAAAGCCCGTTCGCGCTGTTACAGACCATAGATTATTGTCTGGATTATGGTTCCACTGCCACACCAGTGGAAGAGCCGCATCTCCAGGTTTCCGGTCAAAATCATCGGAGTTAACGATTCCGGGAATTAAACTTTTATTTGCAGGAAGATTTAAGGTAGACGGCACTTTTCCGCCGATACCGAGCACTGGCCATCCATCTTCCCATATGACAGGGACCAAAAATGGAATACGTCCTACAGCACCATAATCCTGAAAAAGATACGCATACCATTTTCCGTCGGGCATATCAATCAGCCCCCCTTGGGCCACACCTTGATCCTGCAAAACCACTTTCCCTTCATACGGACCTTCCAGTTGACTTGCCCGATGGACAATCACCGTGCGCATTCCTCCAGCTGGCCATGAAATATTAAAAAGGTAATAAAAGCCATTGATCTTAAACATTTGGGACCCCTCAGCCGGCAACCCCACTTTACCTTCTTTAGGCTTAGCAGGTAAAGAAGCATCATCTAATAACACGCGTTCTGTCCCAGCTTTAATACCTGAAAAGTCGGGCGACAATTCGGCAATATGGATCTGTCCGCTACCCCAGATCATATAAATTTTTCCTTGGTCAAAGAATAAACTATGATCGTGCATCATCGGTCTAAACTCGGTAGAAACCCAAGGTCCCCCTTCAATATCTGCCGTGCGATAGACATGTGTTTTACCTGTATTGGAAGAAAATGTACTTACATAGTACTGTCCATCATGAAAGCGTAAACTGCTTGCCCAGGAACCGTGCCCATAGGCATTCTTCTGATTCGACAAATTGAGCTCATCCTGATCTCCAAGACGATCATACACATAATTAACCAAGGTCCAATTGACTAGATCTTTGGATTTCATTATCGGAACCCCGGGGTTCATGTGCATGGTGGTGCTACTCATGTAATAGGTATCACCAACGCGTATCATGGACATATCGGGTACATCGGCAAAGATGATTGGATTACGGGCTTGCTGCGCTAATGAATCCAAAAACAGGATCATAAAGCAGAAGACAAAAGCACTAATTTTCATTCTTAACATAGTAAAATGATTAAATGGCCACATTAATTCAGTCAGCCGTTAAAGTGTAGTATTTTCCTGGCATGGTCAGCACATCGTATTCGTAATAGTGAGGTAATTTAATTCCTTTCAGATGTGATTCTGCTGACTGGATAGGTTTTGGTATTCGCATTGGAGCGAGAAGCGCATTGCGCTGATGACCTTTTGCGATCTGAATTCCACGCCCTTCCAACGCCGAAGCTGCACGAAGCCGCAAATTGCCCCCTAAGGTAGAAAATACCCTCACTTCCTTTATCTTTCCTTCTTTCCACTGCATTTCAATTTCAAATCCGCCACGCGCCTTTATGCCTTTTACCCATCCCTCGCCCCACCGATCGGGAATTGCTGGCAGGAGATGCACAGCACCATCGTGACTTTGGACCAGCATTTCTGCCACACCTGCTGTTAGCCCAAAATTACCATCTATCTGAAATGGAGGATGTGCTGTAAAAAGATTAGGATAGGTACGTCCCTCTGGATGCTTTTCATCAGAAAGGGTTAGCATATTTTTTATAATTTCGTACGCATGGTTTCCATCCAAAAGGCGGGCCCATAAGTTTATTTTCCAGCCAATCGACCATCCTGTTGCGAAATCCCCGCGATAAATCAATGAATTACGGGCTGCTTCAAACAATTCAGGTGTGCCAAAAGGTGAAATTTGGCTCCCTGGAAATAATCCATATAGGTGTGATATATGCCGATGTTGATTTTGCGGATCATCCACATCTTCCATCCATTCTTGTAACTGGTTATATCGACCGATATGCATCGGTGGAATACGGCGAGCCGTAGTTAGCAATGTATCCCTGTAGCTAGAATCGATACCCAAAACTTCTGCAGCCAAAGCGGTACGAGTGAGCATGTCATAACAGAGCTGGTTATCCATCGTCACTCCGGCAGCGAGTGGACCTTGTTCGGGCGAAATTGAAGGACTCAAAACAAGCCACTGCTGATCTGGATATCCACGATGTACTACAAGTGTAGACAAAAGAAAATCACAAGCGCCCTTCATAGCGGGGTAATATTGCTTTAAAAAAAAACGATCTCCCGTAAAAAGGTAATGCTCCCATACATGTTGCGACAACCACAGCCCCCCACTGGGCCACATTCCAGCTGCCGCAAAATCAATAGGACTCGTCACACGCCAAATATCTGTATTATGATGAGCTACCCAACCGGATGCATTATACAATGTTTTTGCCGTTTCTTTTCCACTTTCACTGAGTTCTTTAATCATGGAAAATAATGGCTGAAGGGTTCCTGACAGGTTAGTTACATTCGCAGGCCAATAGTTCATTTCCGTATTGATATTGATCGTATATTTACTGTCCCAAGCGGGCTGCATGGAGCGGTTCCAGATGCCTTGTAGGTTAGCAGGTTGGCCACCTGGCTGCGAAGAACAGATAAGCAAATATCGGCCGAATTGAGCCAATAGGGTAACTAGCGCTGGATCCTGCGTATGGGCGAAATTTGCAATTCGTGTTGAAATAGGCTGTTGCTGTTCATTGTTGACGCTGCCCAAATGCAATTGAAAACGGTTGAACTGCTTATTGTAAGCGGTTTTATGCTGCTGAAAAGCAAGCTCATAATCCTTACGCATTGCTTTTTGCAACCTTTCCGTGGCCTCCTTGGAGGGATCCGATCCCAACTGTTTATAATTTTTGAAATTACTCGCAATTGAAATATAAAGACGAATGGAAGTGGCATCCTTTATATTAATCGATTCGTCATCCACAACTAGCTCTCCATCCGTAAGGTTTACTCCGGTATGAATCTGATAAACAACCTCCCCTTTAACACCTTCATGATCAGTACCTCGCCCTTCTAAAACAAGTTGATCACCGCTCTTAAAAATAGTATGCTTCGACTCATTCTCATACGCCAAGGTGCAGTTGAGCTTCCCTTTCTTGCTCGATCGGATCTGCATTACGATCACATCATCAGCAAAGGAAGTGAAAACCTCCCTAGTAAATGTTACCCCATCTACTGCATAATGAGAACGCGCTACAGCGTGCTCGATATCCAATTCACGATGATAGTCCTGATAGTTATCATGCCCCGGAAATCGCAGCAGAATATTGCCGGCAGTTTGATAAGGCATACCATGGGTCTTTGTAAAGAAAGTTTCATTTGCAAGCTTTTCAGCTTCAGCTGATTTCCCATCAAATATATAATCCTGAATAGTTTTTAATGCCCCACTGCCTTTCGGGTTATCGTTCCGATAAGGGCCACCCGCCCAAATAGTTTCCTCATTGAGCTGCAGGCGTTCACACGATGGAATTCCATAAAACATAGTACCCAACCGACCATTTCCTAACGGTAAGGCTTGCTCCCATATCTTTTCGTCTGCCGGCCGATCATACCATAGGGTTAAAGCCGACTGCTTTTGCGCAAACAAAAGTGTAGTATGCAATGTTACGATTCCAATGAATGTGATGATATGTTTCCAAATAAGGTTTTCAATCATTTCTCTTAATCCTAATTTTTACCGTTTCGGACCTAAACCTCAGTCTTATCCACGTTAACCCCAGACAGGCAAAATGCGTACTAGTTTATTCCTACTTAAAAGGGGATTTATTTTTTATTTTTAAATAGCAATTGCGAAACATTATAAAGGTCATTTTTCCACACATTGAAATCATGTCCTCCAGGCTCCAAATAATAAATATGAGGCACCCCATTTTGCGAAAGGTATTCGTGCGTACGTTTACTAATATGAAGCAAGCCATCCTGATCACCACAGGATATCCACAGTAGTTTTAGTTTGTCTTTAGCTTCTTGTGGATTAGGGAGTAAATCTTGTGGCATCTTCGTATTGGGTGCAGAAGAAAAGCCTCCTACCCAAGCGAACGTGTCCATATGAGCCAGTCCAAAATTCAGCGACTGGCCGCCCCCCATCGATAATCCAAAAATCGCTCGGTGTTCGCGATCTTTGATAACGGGAAACTGATGTTCAACATAGGGAATAAGGTCATTGAGAAGATCTTGTTCAAAAGTCGAAAACGCTGCAACCCGATCAGGTGCCATCACATTACCACCAGCTCGATCATCCTGCATAGCGCGGCCATTCGGCATAATCACCAGCATGGGTTCCATTTTTCCCTCGGCATATAGATTATCGAAAATAACCTGCGGGGTTCCATGTCTGAACCATTCCCTTTCATCCCCACCTATTCCATGCAGCAAGTACATTACAGGATATTTTTTTGCAGCATTATATCCAGGCGGCGTATAGATTAAGGCTTTTCTCATTACTCCAACAGTTTTTGAAGGATAAACTATGGAATCTATTTTTCCAGTTGAGCCCAATGCTCGCTCAAGATCAAATCCTTGTGGAGCAGCCTGCTGCGCTTGAGCGATTAAGCTGACGGAGAAAACACACAATAGTGTGCAAATTATCTTTTTCATATTATAATTGATTTACATCTCTTTCCTTTTAAGTACCCGCAGCGCAGCTGCTACGATTGCGTCTGCATTCAAGCCATATTTATCCATCAATGCACTCGGTGGCCCCGATTCACCGAAGCTATCATCCACAGCCACATATTCCTGGGGCCTCGGCATTTTCTTTGTCAGCAATTGTGCGACACTATCGCCAAGTCCACCGATACGGTTATGTTCTTCAGCGGTAACGACACATCCGGTTTTAGCAATAGAATTCAGTATCGCATGTTCATCCAAAGGTTTGATGGTATGGATATTAATGATCTCGGCGTCAATACCCAAAGTTTCCAACTCTTCGCCCGCACGGATGGCTTCCCACACAAGATGCCCTGTCGCCAATATAGTCACTGCAGTGCCTGGATTCAGCATCACGGCTTCACCAATCACAAATTCCTGATCTTCGGGCGTAAAAACCGGCACCACGGGACGACCAAATCGCAGGTAAACTGGCCCCTTATGTTTAGCAGCAGCTAGTGTCGCGGCCTTCGTCTGGTTATAATCGCAAGGATTGATAACAGTCATTCCAGGAAGCATTTTCATCAATCCGATATCTTCCAATATCTGATGGGTTGCTCCATCTTCACCCAACGTCAGACCAGCATGCGAAGCTGCTATTTTTACATTTTTATCCGAATAAGCAATTGATTGCCGAATTTGGTCGTATACTCGCCCAGTTGAAAAATTAGCAAACGTTCCTGTGAAAGGTATTTTTCCACCGATGGTAAGTCCAGCCGCGATTCCCATCATATTTGCCTCTGCAATCCCTATCTGAAAAAAGCGTTCAGGAAAGGCTTTGATAAAATCGTTCATTTTTAGCGAACCGATCAGGTCGGCACATAGTGCGACCACATTTTCGTCCTGCTTTCCTGCTTCAAGCAAACCGGCTCCAAATCCCGAACGCGTGTCTTTTGACTCTGTATATGTATATTTTTTCATGTTAATCTATTTCAAAATCCTTTGCGTATTAGGCGATATAATCCCCCAATGTTTCTGCATTCTGATTTAATGCCAAGCTTAGTTGCTCATCGCTGGGAGCAATGCCATGCCATTTATGTGAACCCATCATAAAGTCGACGCCATTCCCCATTTCCGTATGTAACAACACCATTACTGGCATGCCTACGCCAGTTGAAGCTTGAGCTTTTCGAAGTCCCGAAATCACCGATTCAATATCATTTCCTCGCATAATTTCAATAACGGTCCAGCCAAATGCCATCCATTTTCGCGGTAGATCGCCCAGCGAAAGCACATCATTGGTAGCGCCATCAATCTGAGCGCCATTGTAATCTACAATGGCAATCAAATTGTCCATTTTGTTATGCGCGGCATACATAGCCGCTTCCCATACTTGGCCTTCCTGTAATTCGCCATCCCCCATCAATGCATAAACTAAATGATTGTCATGGTTTAGCTTTTTAGCCTGTGCAGCACCAATAGCGACAGAAAGCCCCTGTCCTAAAGACCCTGAAGCAACACGAATACCAGGAAGTCCTTCATGCGTCGTGGGGTGTCCCTGAAGGCGTGAATTGAGTTTTCTGAAGGTGGAAAGTTCATCGACCGGAAAATAATCTGCCCGTGCAAGAACACTGTAAAAAACGGGAGATATATGTCCATTGGAAAGGAAAAATAGATCCTCTCCTATGCCGTCCAAGTCAAAATGGTCGTTTCTCTGCATCAACTCAAAGTATAAGCACACCAACAATTCGGTACAACCCAACGATCCTCCGGGATGTCCTGACTGGCATCCATGCACCATTCGGATTATATCTCTCCGTACCTGCTTAACAATAGCTTCTAAATTATGTATACTATGTTTTGTCATGACCATCTCAATTGTTACTTTGCGCAGCAACGCGTTTATGATCAGCTAAAAATTGCGCTAGTCCACTATCCGTTAACGGGTGTTTTAATAGTGAAAAGATCGCCTGCAAGGGCCCTGTCATCACATCTGCGCCTATTTTGGCACAACCCAGAATATGTGCACTGTGGCGTACCGAAGCCGCAAGAATCTGGGTTGGGAAAGCGTAATTATCAAATATCGTCCGTATTTCGCGGATCAGTGCCAGCCCATCGACAGATATATCATCCAGCCTGCCCACAAAAGGTGACACATAGGTTGCTCCGGCTTTAGCGGCTAAGAGCGCCTGACCAGCTGAAAATACTAAGGTACAGTTGGTCTTAATTCCCTTAGTACTAAAATATTTGATCGCTTTAATACCATCTTCGGTCATCGGGACCTTAACCACAATCTTATTGTCTAAAGCCGCCAAGAGCTTACCCTCTTCAATCATTGAACTGTAATCAGTTGAGATCACTTCAGCACTTACATCACCGTCTACAATATCACAGATAGCTTTGTAATGTGCGTGAACATGAACCGTTCCTGCAATTCCCTCTTTTGCCATCAGCGAAGGGTTGGTCGTTACACCATCTAGGACACCTAAATTCTGAGCCAAGCGAATCTCACTAAGACTTGCTGTATCGATAAAAAATTTCATTTTTTTTAGTTGATTAGTTTTGTATTCGCTAGCTCCCTAGCGATTGGTTATAAGACAAAACTATTGTTTTCAGGTAGATAGGATTGCAACAAATAAAAAAAAGAAGGGTAAAAATGTTTAAAACAGCATACCCTTCTCAAAAAATAATCTAAAACAACCTTTTAAACAACTATTATATACCGCTCACACAGACGCGCTTTTCTGCGATTGAATATATTCACTCGGCGTCATCTGATACTTCGCTTTGAAGACTTTTGTAAAATAGTTTGGATTGGCAAATCCCGTTTCATAGGCAATTTCAGAAATAGACTTATCACTTTTTTCTAACAGGCTCGCAGCCTTTTCTAATTTTACTGAACGGATAAAATCTACGGGTGACATACCCGTAAGTTCCAATAATTTGTTATACAGGGAGGCTCTGCTCATCAACGTATGAGCACTTAACGCTTCCACCGATAATTGTGGATTGTCAACATTATCGTGGACATACTTGAGTACCTTTTGTAAAAATTTATCCTTTTCGGATTCTATAGTGACTTCGGGAGCCAAAATAGATACCTGTTTACTATAGACTTCCTTGAACGCCTGATTTAGCTGCAACAAGCTGTTAACCTTAGCGACTAATACATCCATATCAAAGGGCTTAGTCAGGTAACCGACTGCTCCCGACTCAAGGCCACAGACAAGTCCATTATCGACATGTGAAGCAGTCAGTAAAACGACCGGGATATGTTTTGTCCGTTTATCCTGGGCAAGCTTCTGAGAAAATTCCATACCATTCATATAAGGCATCTGAACATCGCTCACCACGAGATCGGGATGATGAAAAAGCGCCTTTTGCCAGCCGTCCTTCCCGTTAGTAGCTTCAATAATTTGATAATGTTCTTTTAAGGACTCGTAGAGATAATACCTAAAATCTTCATCGTCTTCAATAATCAGTACTAGTGGACTCTGCCTAAGTTCAGCTGGCTGTACCGCCGTTATCGCTTCACAATCGGGCACCTCTTCATATTGCGGTTCAGCCTGATCCAACCACAGATCAAATTTAAAGACACTGCCGCTGCCCGGTTGGCTGTCTACAGAAATCTCACCACGGTACATCTGAACAAATGATTGGGCAATTGATAGCCCAATTCCAGAACCTTGACTTGCCACTTTACCCTCATTATCGTATTGGAAAAAGCTTTCAAATATGGACTTTTGAAGCTCCTCCGGAACACCGATACCTGTGTCACGAACTTCAAGATTGACATGAAGCTTTTTGTCGACCATATTTGCCATTGTTATACTTACGGCGATATCCCCGCCCTTTTTTGTAAATTTAAAGGCATTATAGATTAAATTAAATAAAATACGTTCAATCTTATTGCGGTCAAAACGGCAATACAATTTTTCCTGACAGGGAATAAAGGAATAATCTATACCTTTTTGTAAAGCCATGTCCTGAAAGGAGCGGTATACTTCCTGTACAAACGACACCAATTCACCATCCTCGTCCTGCAATTTTAGCTCATGGTATTCCATTTTACGAAAATCGAGTAACTGATTGACCAAATTCAATAGCCGGCGGGCGTTGCGGCTGATCAAATTAAGCTGATCGCCCAGTTTGTTATCTTTACTTTTGGCCAATAACGCATCGATGGGTCCCATGATTAAAGAGATTGGTGTGCGAAATTCATGACTCAAATTGGTTAAAAACCTGATCTTCATCGCATCCAACTGATGTTTGGTCTCAGCATCTCTTTTTTGCTGTTCAATAAGCTGCCTCGCCTGAATACGTTCCTGCTCCAGCGCAAATTTTTGCTTTAACTTTTGAATTCCTCGATGCCTGATAGACAAAAGTACCCCAGCAAAGGCAAACACATAAAATAAATAAGCATAAATTGTACGCCAAAATGGTGGTGCAACGTGAATAGCTATCGATTTAATTTCCCTGTTCCAAATGCCATCATTGTTACTTGCACGTACCTCAAAGACATAATCTCCAGGATCTAAATTAGTGTAATAGGCGCTGTTTTCCTTTCCGTTTCGAATCCAGTTTTTGTCAAAACCGACAAGGCGGTACTCATATTGGTTATCTTCGGGCACGGTGAGGTTAAGTGCAGCAAAAGAAATGGAAAAATTCTGCTTATACTTCAGGTTGATACGATCCGCAGTCAAGAGCGATTGTTGTATTGGACCTTTGTTTGAAGGTTGAATAACCACATTGTCAATTTTTAGATCCGTTAGTGCGACCCTGGCAGGATTACTATTCGTTTTTAAATGAGCAGGATAAAAATGGTTAAAACCCTTCTGACCGCCAAAGTAAATTTCACCATCATCTGTTTTCAACGATGCTCCAAGCATAAAAGCCCCTTCTTGTAATCCTACGGCATTTGAATAGTTTTTAAACTTATTATTTGTCGGAGAGTAACAACTCAATCCTTTATTCGTCGAAAACCAAATCCGCCCCATATCGTCTTCAATAATACTCTGGATCGCGCCATTCACTAAACCATCTTTCTCGGAAAGAGTTTCAAACAATGTCTTCCCTTTTCGTAGCAAACCCACCCCATTTCCATTTGTTCCGACCCACAAATTCCCCTTTTTATCGGTATGTACAGCTAATATATAATTGCTTGGAAGCTTACTTTTTGCTTTATCATAAGTTATAGTATGTCGTTTAATAGGGTCGTACATCACTAGACCCGATCCATAGGTACCTATCCACATGTTATGTTCTTCATCTTCCGCCAGCGCACGTATAAAATTCCCAGGCAACTCGATCCCATCATCTGACGGCTCCGCTCGCTTGTATTTTTTGACAATCCCGCTTCCCTTTTGGATGATGTTTATACCACCTCCATTTGTCCCAACCCAGGTGTCTCCCCGGAAGTCAACTTTTAAACAAAAGATGTCGTTATTATTTAAGTTGTCTGTCCTATTGCCAACGGTGTATCGTTTGACATTTCCAGAATTGAAATCATAACAAACCACCCCTTGCTGATAAGTACCGATCCAAAGTTGATCGAGCTTTCTTTCCAAGGCTAGTACCGTAAGATCTTTAGGCAGGCTAGCAGAAAGTGTAAAAGGTGACAATCGATCAGCTGTTCGATCATATTTCCAAATACCACCACCATCAACTCCCAAAAAGATCTTATTTTGATAAGCAGCAAACGAGGTTACGATGGCCGGATCGCCATTCCTTCCTTCCAAAAAGTCAAGACTTTTTAAGCTGAACTGGCTTAAATTGGTATCAAACTTATTTAAGCCACCCTGAAAAGTACCAATCCAATAGATCCCGCTGCTATCCATACAAATCGACCGTATCGATTTATGAGAAAGGCTATGGACATTACTTGGGTCCGGCTTGAAGGTCCGAACGGTAAAATTATTGGTATTCAATACATCGAGACCATTATCCGTTCCGATCCATAATTCCTGCTTTTGATTATAGCACAAGGTATAAACCCGGGGGCTGCTCAACGCTCCTTTTCCGACCTCCGATTTAAATTTCTTGAATTCGGTATCTCCAGGCGTCAAATATTTAAGTCCTAGCATAGATCCCATCCAAATCCTGCCTTTATCATCTTCCACAATGGAAGTAATATCAATACCATTTCCATAACCATCCTGTTCCGAAAGAACCTCAAAACGCTTTATGGTCTTTAAGTTTGCTGATATACGGAATATTGCGTTCTCCGACGATACCCACATATTGTTATTTCTATCCCGGAATACGCAACCCGTTACTTTACCAGCAAACGTTTCCAAAATGTATCTATAGGTGGGATCCATCTTCTTTTGTAGATTATCTACATCCAAAACATATAAAGCACCGTAAGAAGCAATCCAAATATTTCCATTCGCATCCTGGTCAATCGAATTGATTGCAGTACTCACCCATTTACCATCAGGCGTAAGATTATAGGAGCGAATTCGGTCGGCTTCCCGATCATAATAACTCAATCCACCACCGTTCGTACCAATCCATATCCTCCCCTTTCTGTCTTCCTTTAACGCAGAAATATGGTTAGCCATTAAACTATTCTCCTTATTGGCGTCATACCGGTATACATTGTAATGACGTCCGTCGAAGCGATTAAGTCCATCCTCTGTTCCCAACCAAAGAAAACCATAACTGTCACGACAGATGCTATAGATAGTATTGGAAGAAAGGCCGTCCTTCGAATAATAGCGTTGAAAGGTTACGGGTTGGTTTTGCCCATAAGAAAAAAACGTCAACAACAGCCAAGTAAATAACAGTAATGTCCGTATCATATATTTAGGTGTGTAATCTGCAGCACAGAAAATCGATGCTGAACTGTCAACTAAATTATCAAATTAATACCTACTAAACTAGTCGAAACGATTATTTATGCTGTATGGATGGCAATTTTTGACATTATTTTCCTTCATTTAAACATTCTTGCTATCCAAAAAATTTAACATTGGCTAGCTTTGATTTACAATTATAAACTGATTTGAAAGGCATCTCCTAGTGTTGGAAATTGCATCTCAACCATGCAACCGGTTGCGAAACAGTTATAATAGAGAATTTAACCAATTATAATATACAATTTATGACAGTATCTGATGATCCTTGACTGTCCCCTCATATCTATCAATATGAGCTAAGGGGATAGGGATACAAAAGTATCACGCCAATTAAAGAACATTTAACCAATAATTCTTCAACCTATTTATCAATCCAAAAATGCGATGATGATTACATATAAAATCACACGAGTAAGGCGTTGGAAAAAGCTATGGGGTATAGCTAAACCATTCACTTTACTGCTTTTCCTACTTTACGTGGGGCAAGCAACACTCTTTGCACAGGCCAAAAGACAGATAAAGGGCATTGTCGTCGATAGTAACCATAAAAAAGTGAGCGGTGCATCCATTCGGGTAAAAGGCACATCGCTGGCCACGGCTACTGATGATAATGGAGCTTTTACAATCCAGGTCCCGGCAGATAATACTTTGTTGACTGTTTCTAAGCTAGGATATGGCAAAATAGAAGTCGATATCCACAATAAAAACACCATTGAAGTACAGTTAACCGATCAGTCAATCGAAATCGAAGAAACGGTAGTTGTCGGGTACGGTCGTCAGAAAAAGGAAACCGTTGTAGGAGCTATTACGCAGACTTCCGGTAAAATTCTTGAGCGCGCAGGAGGTGTTTCCAGCGTAGGTGCCGCACTGACAGGCAATCTACCGGGCGTAATTACCACTGCAAGTACAGGTATGCCTGGTGAAGAGGATCCTCGTATCGTGATCCGCGGCCGAAGCACGTGGAATAATACCGACCCTTTAGTGATGGTCGATGGTGTGGAAAGGCCGTTATCCGCGGTAGATATCAGTTCTATTGAAACAATCTCTGTACTAAAAGATGCCTCGGCAACTGCTGTCTATGGTGTTAGAGGGGCAAACGGCGTTATTTTAATTACCACTAAGCGGGGTAAAGAAGGACAAATGATGATAAGGGGTACCGTCAACAACATTGTAAAGACCGTTTCCCAGCTTCCAGGCAAAATGGATTCTTATGATGCATTGATGCTACGCAATAAGGTGATTGAGTATGAATTGGGCATCAACCCTACAAGTTGGGCCGATTATTCACCGCAGGATATTATCAATAAATATCGTTTTCCGGTAGATCAAACCGAAAGAGAACGCTATGTAAATACCGATTGGGCGAAGGAACTCTTTAGAAGTCAAGCGTTTTCACAAAACAGCAGTATTAATATTGCCGGTGGCACCCCATTTGTCAAATACTTTGCTAACGCGGATTACCTCTATGAAGGCGATATGTTCCGCCAATTTGAAAACGCCAGGGGTTATAAAGCAGGCTATGGCTTCAACCGCCTTAATGTGCGCTCGAATCTGGATTTCCAGCTTACGCCAACGACCAAATTTTCAACAAATCTAGCGGGCTCCCGTGGTGTCCGAAAAAGTCCATTTGGCGGCGGCAACAATTATTCCTATTGGATTGCAGCCTACACCGTAGCTCCCGATGTAATATATCCACGATATTCGGATGGTACCTGGGGATTCAATGCGCCAAATCCGAATGCGGGAATAAACTCCGCACGTGTACTGGCCATCAGTGGAACAGAGTATACAACCACAAGCCGAATCACAACAGATTTTACACTAGAACAGGACCTCAAATTTTTGGCAAAAGGACTTAATGTGCGTGGAACGCTGTCACTGGACAACACCTTTGTGGAAGCCAACCGCGGTATCAACGACGCGAATAATAACACACAGAGCAAGTGGATAGATCCCAAAACTGGACTTCCGACTTACCAGATCCCTTTCGATGGCACCAATAGATTTGATTTTGTGGAAGGGATTGACTGGACAACAGGAGCAGGATTTGTTGACGACAGACTCACTTATAGAAGATTATTTTATCAGTTGCAATTAAACTATGCAACTACCATTGCTCAAAACCACAATATTTCGGCTATGGGATTAGTCAACCGTAATCAATACGGAAGAGGCAGTACTATTCCCTCCTATCGGGAAGACTGGGTATTCCGCACAACCTACAACTATAAAAACAAATATATGCTCGAATATAACGGTGCTTATACCGGTTCAGAAAAATTCGCACCTGAAAATAGATTTGCTTTTTTTAACTCAGGAGGTATTGGTTGGTTAGTTTCAGAAGAAGAGTTTTTAAAACCATTATCCTTTTTGAGTATGTTAAAGCTGCGTGGTTCTTATGGTGATATTGGTGACGACAGTGGTGGTGGGCAATTTCTCTATCTTACGCAATGGGCTTATGGCGGTACTTCAGGAATGGGTGTCGACGGTCGGTTCTCCTACTCCGATGGAAATACCAGTCCGTACATCTGGTATAAAGAAAATATACTGGGAAATCCAAATATCCGCTGGGAAAAAGTCAAGAAGCTAAACTTCGGTGTAGATTTTGGACTTTTCAATGGACAAATCTCCGGAAAGGTAGATTTCTTCAAAGATCATAGGACGAATGTACTTATTACCGGTAGCGGACGGTCGATTCCATCCTATTTTGGTGTTGAGGCCCCAACGGCCAACCTTGGAGAGATAGAAAATAAAGGTTATGAAGTCGAACTTAAATTTAATAAGCAACTCAATACCGCATGGAGAATATGGGCTGATATTAATTTTACCCATGCTAAGGATAAAGTCATCAATGCTGATGCAGCTGAATTGCTACCAGAATATCAGAAACCGGATAACAAACAGGTAAATCAAACCTATTCCTACGTGAGCTCGGGATATTACAATACTTGGGACGAACTTTATGGCAGCACCATTCACGAAAGCAATGACCTTGCAAAGCTTCCCGGTAATTATCACATCTTGGATTATAACGGTGATGGTATTATTGATGCCAAGGATAATATACCTTATGCCTTTCCTTCGGTTCCCCAAAACACATACAACTGTACAATTGGCTTCGACTGGAAAAATTTCAGTGTCATGACGCAATGGTATGCTGTCAATAATGTCACCCGGCAGGTTGTCTTCAATAGTTTCTCGGGACAGCTTAATCTGGCCTACGATGAAGGCTCCTATTGGTCAAAGGATAATATCAATGCCGATGTGCCACTCCCACGCTGGCTATCGCAACCGAGCAGTTATAACGCCGGCAACAGGTATATGTTTGATGGCTCATACATTCGATTAAAGACCGCTGAAATAGCCTACAATTTTAATCGTGAATCGAGCGTAATCAAGCGCATGGGGCTACAGAATCTGCGCCTATTCCTAAACGGCAACAACTTGGTATTCTGGTCGAAAATGCCCGATGACCGAGAATCCAATTATGCCGGTACAGGCTGGGCCTCCCAAGGAGCATATCCTACTGTAAAACGGTTTAATCTAGGTGCAAACATTACTTTTTAAAGCAATTAGACAGATGAAAAAATATTTCAAGGTAATCTTTATAACTGGTGTGCTGTGGTCATCCACATCATTACTCTCCTGCAATAAATATCTAGATAAAGAAGAGCAGTCCAACGTATCATCCAAAGAAGCATTTAAAAATTTTATAAACTTCCAGGGGTACACCGAAGAGCTGTATAACTGTGTAGTCAATTTCAGCAACAACTACTGGACCAACTCCTGGAACTGGGGCGAAGATGAAATAACTTCCACAGCAAACAATTTTCATTTCGTCAACAAAATAGACGAAGGTAATTTTTGGGGTTGGCAAAGAGACTTTGATGGTTGGGGTGCCGGTTGGATGGATCAGGGTGATTTCACCACCAAAAACGACGATGTATTCGCCAACCGTGCCTTCCGCGACCTATGGAGCGCCTCATGGTTTGGGCTTCGCAAAATAAGCTTAGGCTTAGAAAACATCGATAAACTGACCGAAGCAACACAAGAAGAAAAGGATCTGATCAAGGGGCAATTGTTATTTTTCCGAGGTTGGTTTCACCACCGGCTGATGGAATATTTTGGCGGTATGCCCTACATTAATTATGTACTTCCGAGCGACGAAAAGCTCCGGTTACCACGACTGAGCTATCAGGCCTGTGCAGATCTTGCCGCAGCCGATTTTAGGGAAGCGGCAAACCTTTTACCCATCGACTGGGACAATACTACTGCCGGAAAACGTACGCTGGGTAAAAACCAGTTGCGCATCAATAAGATCATGGCACTGGCCTACCTTGGCAAAAACTACCTTTGGGCAGGTAGTCCGTTGATGAACTTTCAGTCTACAGGAAGTAAAACCTATCACGCCGATTATTGTAAAAAAGCCGCCCAAGCCTTTGGCGAATTGCTTTCTCTGGTCGAAAGCGGCCAGACAAATTATGCGCTGGTACCGCTAGCGAATATCCATTTAAACTTTTATACTACCGGACAAAACTGGGCCATGCCCGGCAGCACAGAAGCTATTTTTAGAGGGCCTTACATTGATGCATGGGCATCTAACTGGGGGACGAGCAAACAATATATCCCATTGGAGGTCGGAGATGGCGACCTTAAGTTCAATCCAACCGCAAATTATGTTGACTACTATGGCATGAAAAGCGGTTTACCGATAAAGGACATTACTAAGTCCGACTCGGAGTCGGGATATAATGCCGAATATCCTTGGAAAGATCGGGATCCACGTTTTTATAAGGATATCATCTTTGACGGCACAAAAGTAGTTCAGGGCAACATGTCCGCATCAGAAGAAAAAAACCGCAATGCCAACCTATATACAGGCGGAAGCTATCGAGATACCCGTACCGGTAGTCAGACAGGCTACGTCTTACGTAAATTTATCCCTTTGACAGCCAATAAATATGACCAAGCTTATAGTTACGGAACCACGCTCCATATTTACGTCCCTTACATGCGCCTTGCCGATGTTTATCTGATGTATGCAGAAGCTGCCATGATGGCTTCCAATTCGGCTACGGGCAAAGCAGATAATTATGGTAAAACTGCGGTCGACGCAATCAATATCGTACGCGACCGGGCTGGCGTGGGACATGTGGACAGTAAGTTTCTCGGTTCTGCCGAATCCCTGCTTCCCGAGTTACGCCGCGAACGTGCTGTCGAACTTTCTTTCGAAGGGCACCGCTTTAATGATCTGCGCCGCTGGTTGTTATTGACCGAAGCGCCTTACACCTTAAAAAAAGCGGTTTCCTTTGATCGAGCAGACGTATTTAACAACCAAGATCCGTCTCAAAATCGCGTCGTCAATATTCAAGAGAATATCATTTTGGAGCGCAAATTCACGAGCAAACACTACTGGTTGCCACTAAAAGTCAGAGATGTCAGTATGTATCCCGAGTTCTATCAGAACCCAGGCTGGTAACAAGTTTTCATTTAATCATTCAAAAAATGAAGTACAAAAAATTAACGATAGCACTATGTCTTGGATTAAGCTCGATCGCCACCACTGAAGGAATGGCCAAAGCATCACATGATCCAAACGCTATAACAGATAAAAATATATTCCGGAAATTTTTGACAGTCGCAAGTCCAGACAGTAGCGGCACAGATAGTACATCAATTGTACAAGTCGCATTCCGCAAAGTTCATAAAAATGATCTCATGGGCAATGTGCAGACCATCAATATTCCTCAATTGCTCGATAAGAGCTATAATACCTACAGTCTAGAAAATCTCGACGCATTTATTCCAGGTTATAATGGAAATATTTGGGGAATGAGCGGTTATCTGGTCTTAGTGGATGGATTTCCGCGCGATGCCAACAATGTGATGCCCACAGAGATCGAGCAGATCAGTGTGCTAAAAGGAGTCAATGCCATTGCACTTTATGGGAGCCGGGCGGCCAAAGGCGTCATCAGCATTAACACAAAACGTGGAACGGCCGGGGGGCAGAAGATCAAAATCAGGGCGAATGCTGGTATCAACGCTGCGATAAGCTATCCGCAATACTTAGGCTCAGCAGAATATATGACATTGTATAACGAAGCCCGACAAAATGATGGGTTAACACCGCTTTATAGTGCTGAAACGATCTATCAGCATGCAGCTGGAACAACCCCCTTTCGCTACCCTAACGTCGATTATTATTCATCGGACTATATTAAAGATCATTACAACCGCTACGATGCGACTGCCGAAATATCGGGGGGCAACCAGCGGGCGCAATACTATACCAACTTTGGATTCTGGTCAGAAGGTTCTATGCTCAATTTTGGACAAGCGAAAAAAAATGGTGGTGCCAATAGATTTAATATGCGCGGTAATATAGATGTCAAAGTCAGCGACCTCATCTCATTAAATGTAGATGCAGCAGCCAGTTTCTATGTTTTAAAAGGAGTAAATGCAAACTATTGGGATGCAGCGGCCACGATACGGCCACATCGCTTCTCCCCACTCATCCCGATTGATATGATTGAAGAAGGAGACATCAACTCGATGGTCTATGTCAACAACAGTAATTTTCTTATCGATGGCAAATATCTCCTGGGGGGAAGTCAGCTTGACCAAACCAATGCTTTTGCAAATATTTATGCCGGTGGCACAAATCGTTATCTCAACCGGCAGTTTCAATTTAATACGGGTTTGAATTTTGACTTGAAAAATATACTGCAAGGCCTTGTTTTTAAAACTAACCTCGCCGTGGACTATCAGTCAAATTACAACCAGTCTTACAACAACAATTATGCGGTGTATCAGGCTTCATGGAATAACTACGATGGAAAAGATCGAATCAGTAGCCTCACAAAGTATGGCGATGACCGCATTTCAGGTATCCAGAATATCAGCGGCAGTACCTATCGGCAGACCATCGGACTCAATGGCTCCCTAAACTTTAACCGCACCTACAATAACAACCACCATGTTTCGGCAATCCTTTTGGCCAATGCATTTCAGATCGCTGCCTCCGGCAGCTATCATAAAGTCAGCAATGCTAACCTAGGACTACAATTAGGCTACAACTATTCAAGCAAATATTATGTTGACTTTAGTAGCGCTTACAGCCACTCTGCAAAATTACCACAGGGAAACAGGCAAGCCCTATCCCCAACACTGGCACTTGCCTGGCGTTTGTCAAAAGAAAACTTCCTCGCCAACAGTAGTATCGTCAACGAGTTAAGATTGTCCGCTTCAGCAGGTATTCTAAACACCGATCTGGACATTAGCGATTATTTCCTTTATCAAGGCTATTACACCTACAACGACGGAGCTTGGTATAGCTGGGCAGATGGTGCATTGGTGCACTCTTTTGACAGACGAAGAGGGGACAATCCAAGCATGAAGTTTCCAAAACGCAAGGAATTTAACGTCGCCCTGGAAGGAGGACTTTACGATAACCTGATCACCTTCACTACCGCTTACTTTTTTAATCGTATGAGCGGCGGTTTGGTACAGGCCACAACCCAATATCCCATGTATTTCATGACAGGTTGGCCTGTTTACTCGGATCTTCCCTATATCAATTATAACATTGACGAACGCCGGGGAATTGACTTCGGCATCAATCTGAACAAACAGATCAACCAAACTTTTGTATCGCTGGGTTTCAATGGCATGTATTATACGACAAAAGCAGTCAAGAGGGACGAACTCTATCAGTTTAGCTATCAAAATAGAGCCGGAAAACCGCTTGATGCATTATGGGGTTTACAGCACGACGGTTTCTATATGAGCCAGTCCGATATCGACAATTCGGCCTTCTCCTCATTTGGGGAAGTAAAGCCAGGGGATATTAAGTATAAAGATCAAAATGGAGACGGCACCATCGATACACGAGACGAAGTATATTTGGGCAAAGGCGGATGGGCGGGGTCGCCACTTACACTAGGACTGAACCTAACAGTGAAATGGAACAACTTTACCCTATTTGCAGCTGCTACAGGCCAATTCGGTGCCAAGGCCATGAAAAACAGTTCATATTTTTGGGTAGATGCAGAGGATAAATATTCGGTGGCCGTGCGTGACCGTTGGACCGAGTCGACCAAGGAGACCGCAACTTACCCACGCCTAACCACTTTCAACAGCGATAATAACTTTCGAAGCTCAGACTTTTGGCTTTATAAGAACGATCGTATCAATCTGTCCAAAGTGCAGCTTTCCTACGATTTTCCCAAACGTATACTCAGCTCCAAATTTATCCATGAACTGGGAATTTATGCTAATGGATCCAACCTGTTGATGATTGCAAAAGAGAAAGAAACCATGCAATTGAATATTGGACAAGCGCCCCAAACCCGATTTTTCAACGTCGGTCTAAAGGCTTTATTTTAATCATGAATAGTTAAAAAGAGAATGATGAAAAAAATACTAACGATAGCTATCCTGAGCAGCCTGTTATTTTCTTCCTGCGAAGATATGTTTGAGCCGGCTCTAGAGAACAATCTCGAAATTGAAACAGCCAATAGCCGTCCTTTGTATGCCCAGGGACTGCTCCTAAATGGATATAACCGGATTCCGAGCAACAGTTACAGCTTTGACGATGTAGCAACCGACAATGCCGTGAGCAACGACAAGAACAATACTTTTCTAAAAACGGCAACCGGACAGTGGACAAGCATAAACAACCCTTTCGATCAATGGCGAAACAGCTACGCAGCCATACAATATTTAAACAATTTTCTGTCCTTAACCGATCAGGTAGAATGGGCAATGGAACCAAAAGTCAGCGCCCTATTCAACGACCGGATGAAAGGCGAAGCCTACGGTCTTCGTGCGCTATTTATGTTCCATCTCCTACAAGCACATGCCGGCAAGTCAAGTACAGGGGAAATACTGGGCGTACCTATTCATTTAACTCCCGAGACCGTCAATTCGGATTTCAATCAACCTCGAGCTTCATTTGAAGCCTGTATGCAACAGTTGTACGATGATATAAAAAATGCAGAAGACCTACTACCAATGGATTACGAAAATATAACTAGCGATGGTCAGGTTCCAGCCAAATATGCAGGATCTATAAACGCCAATGATTACAATCGTGTATTTGGCGCTACATTTAAACTACGGATGACCAAACGCATCGCACAAGCTATTCGAGCCAGAGCAGCGCTGCTGGCTGCAAGTCCAGCATACAGTGAAGGGAGCAAAACCACTTGGGAACAAGCCGCAAACTATGCAGGACAGGTCATTCAAGCCAAAGGTGGAGCCAGTGGCATCGATCCTAAAGGATTTACCTGGTACAATAAAGATGTGGTCGATGGCCTGACCTCCGGATCCAATCCGGCCGAAATTCTTTGGCGCACCGACAAAGGAAATAGCAATAGTATGGAGCAAGACCATTTTCCGCCCACATTATTTGGCAGAGGGCGACTCAACCCGACACAGAACCTGGTCGATGCCTTCCCCATGGAGAATGGATATCCCATTGGCGATGCCAATTCGGCCTATAATACGGCCAATCCTTACGACAAAAGGGATCCCCGATTGAAAACCTATATCATTGTCAATGGAGCAACAGCGGGGGTCAGCAATACAGCGATCAATACAACAGCCAATAGTCCAACAAATGACGGCTTAAACAAAGTGGAAACCTCCACACGGACGGGGTATTACCTGAAAAAGCTCCTACGTCAGGATGTCAATCTCAATCCATCATCTTCAACCCAGCAAATGCATTTCAACGCACGTATACGCATGACAGAAATGTATCTAGCCTATGCCGAGGCTGCTAATGAAGCTTGGGGACCTACCGGCATGGGAACCTTTACGTTCTCTGCATACGATATCATCAAAGCTATCCGCAGGCGTGCAGGTGTAGGCACCAACAATGGTGATCCATACCTCGAGCAAGTAAAAAACAATAAAGATCAAATGCGGCAGCTGATCCGAAACGAACGCCGACTGGAGCTCTGCTTTGAAGGGTTTCGCTTTTGGGATCTCCGCCGTTGGAAAATGGACATCAATGTCGCCGCCAAGGGAATAAGCATCACTAATAATAACTATACCGAAATACCTGTAGAAAATAGAGTCTATGAAAACTATATGAATTATGGCCCAATCCCCTACAGTGAGGTACTTAAATACAGTAATCTTATACAAAATATAGGTTGGAATTAAACTTAACAAGCACACGATGAAAAAGATCAATATCCTCTACGCGATGGCCTTAGTTAGCTTGGCGTCTTGCAAAAATAATGACTGGGAGTTCCCAGACTTTGAATTTCAATCGGTATACTTCGCCTATCAGACACCCGTCAGAACGGTAACGCTGGGCGAAGACATCTTTGACAACACCCTCGACAATCAACATAAGGTTCAAGTCATGGCCACTACGGGCGGCGTGTATAACAACAAGAAAGATATTCGTATTGACTTCGTTGTCGACAACAGCCTCACAAATGGACTCAGCTACCCGAATGGGCAGTCGATCACACCTTTGCCGACCAGTTACTACCAACTTGCCAGCAACCAGATCAGCATACCAAATGGTAGCCTCACGGGCGGTGTAGAGGTACAGCTGACAGACGCATTTTTTGCCGACCCTAAATCTTTGGAGACCTATTACGTCCTCCCATTAAGGATGACAAAAGTTGCCAATGCTGATTCTATCTTATCCGGTAAAACTTCTTTACAGGCAGCCAATAGGGCTATCGCATCCGATTGGGATGTCGCGCCAAAAGATTTTATCTTTTATGCACTCAAATATATCAATCCTTGGCACGGCAATTATCTCCGCCGGGGCACCGACCAGATCGTGGGCAAAGGTGCTAACAGCAACTTGACTAAAAATGTTGTCAGGCACCAGGCTTATGTCGAAAAAGATGAAGTCAAAAGCGTCAGCACAGCAGCACTTAAAAAGTCGATTTTGCCGCTATCTTTTAAGGGAACTGATAATGTTAATATCAATGTCAATCTGAACTTAACTTTTGATGATGATAACAATTGCAGCGTTAGCTCGGGCAGCGCGGGTGTATCCGCGTCAGGGACCGGAAAGTTTGTCAAACGGGGCGAAAAAAATAGCTGGGGCAATGCAGACAGAGATGCACTTTATCTATCCTATACGATCGATATGGCACAAATGAGTGTCACAAGCAAGGATACCCTCGTGATGCGGGACAGATCTGTCAAAATGGAAACTTTTACACCCACTAAAAAGTAGTATCAAATCAATTATGAACCGCGATGAAAAAAATCAATAAAACTATCGTCATCCTACTTTCGCTCGGCGCCGTATGGAGTTCATGTTCCAAATATCATGCCCTGGAATACGCCGTCGACAAACCGGAGAAAGTACTTGCACAAGAAGATATAAATGCCTACAACCCATTAAAAAGTTATTTGGATAAGCAAGCCAACCCCGGATTTAAGCTGGGTGTGGCGCTCAATATAAACGACTATTTAAATAAAGGGGTGCTTTACCGCTTAGCCAACCGAAATTTTGAAGAAATGGTCATGGGCTATGAAATGAAGCATGGTTCCATTGTGCAGGCAGACGGTAGCCTCAACCTATCCCGTGTGGAGCAGCTTATCACGGCCGCACAGGAAAACAATATGGCTTTATATGGGCATACGCTGTGCTGGCACTCGGGACAGAATGCGGCCTATCTCAATAAATTAATAGCACCTGTGGAAATACCAGGTTCCGACGGGCCAGCCCTAGCTGGTCATGCTTTAAAAATGAGTAATCCTTCCGTTGTCAACCCTTGGGAAGCACAGACAGCCTATGCCATTAATTCCATCGAGGTGGGGAAAGAGTATGTCTTAAAGATCGTCGCCCGGGGCAACAAAATAGGCAATATTAGCATTGATCTGCAGAGCACCCCCGAATATACCGCAGACAATATGGGGTCATTGGCATTGACCACAAGTTATAAAGCCTACGAGCTTAAAGTAACAGCGACTGCTGCTCGAAATAATTTTATTATCAATTTCGGCCAATACGACGGTACTATATTCATCGACAAAGTTGTGCTCACAAAGACCGGTAGTTCAGCTAATCTGATTGCTAACGGGGATTTTGAAAGCAATATCGATGGCTGGGGCGGCTGGGGAAACAACTCCACTAGGGCACAGTCAGCAGATGGTGAGGGCTATGGCAGTCCTGGAGGCTACATTATTGAAAAAACACCGGCAGAGAAAGAAGCCATACTGACCAAAGCGCTGGAGACATTTATTGCTGGTATGCTGGAAAAAACCAAAGGTTACGTCAAAGCTTGGGATGTCGTCAACGAACCGATGTCCGACTGGCCAGACCAATATGCTTTAAAGACCGGAATCGGAAAGACCGATCTGGCGGATGACGAATTCTACTGGCAGGATTACTTAGGGAAAGATTATGCCGTAAAAGCCTTCCAGCTTGCCCGCAAATATGGCAATACCAACGATCTCCTATTCATCAATGATTATGGCTTAGAAGGCAGTGGCAACAAATGTAAGGGGCTAATCGCGTATGTCAGCTACATCGAAAGCAAAGGTGTTAAAGTAGATGGGATCGGCACCCAGATGCACATCGATATCAATACCAGCAAAGACAATATCGTCAGTATGTTCAATCTATTGGCCTCCACAGGTAAGATGATCAAAGTATCCGAGCTGGACATTGGCTTAGGAAATGGCATCAAGACTAGCAATGCCACGGCTGAAATGTATCAGAAACAAGCTGACCTGTACAGATATGTCGTTGAGAAATATCTCGAAATCATTCCAAAGGATAAGCAGTACGGTATTACCATATGGAGCCCATTGGATAGCCCCGATCAGGAGAGTTCATTCTGGCGTCGCGGAGAGCCGATTGGTTTATGGACCGAAGGATTTGTCCGAAAGCCAGCCTATCAGGCAGTGGCCGAGGCATTGGTAGCTAAAAAATAAGATCATTAATCACCCTTAAATATTTAAATTATGAGAACAAACAACATGTGGTTACTGGTGGTCTTTTTAATGACCTTCCTTTTCAGCTGTTCGCGGCTGGAAGAAAAAACGCTAACCAGCGAATCCGAAAGAAGTCTTAAATCCAATGTTTCTGCGCAAGCCGTTACAAACTGGCCTCGCCCAACTCCAACATTACATGTAGGAGGAAAGTACCTCAAAGATCCATGCGATAACAACATCGTCCTTCATGGGGTCGCCATTACTCCAAGCCCATGGTTCAACGGCTGTCAGTACGGTGCCAACTCAGGGTACTGTACCTGGGATAACTACAATGTACAAGGTGCCCTCAACTACAACAAAGCCGTCATTGACAAACTCACCAGTGCAACCGATGGTTGGTACCTGAATTACATTCGTCTCCACATCGACCCTTATTGGACCAACGATCCAGGAGCGCCCATTCCTGAAAACGACATCTCCAGGTTTAACTATAATCGCTTGGTTACCTACACCAACCAGGTTATTATTCCTTTGATCAATCACGCCCGTAGCCGAGGTATGTATGTTATCTTACGTCCGCCGGGGGTATGCCCGCACCGTATTGCAGTGAACGATGCGTATCATACTTATCTTAAGACGGTATGGACTTTTCTTTCGCAGCACGCTTCACTGAAGAATGCAGACAATGTGATGTTTGAGTTGGCCAACGAGCCCGTTGAAATATTGGGAACAAATGGTACCTGGGGGATGACTGGCAACGAGCATTTCGCTGCACTGAAAAATTTCTTCCAGCCATTGGTGAATATTATCCGTAACAACGGTGCCAATAACGTATGCTGGATACCCGGTACCGGTTGGCAGTCCCATTACCAAGGCTATGTCAATAACCAGATTACTGGTGGTAACATCGGCTATGCGGTACATATATATCCAGGGTACTGGGGTGGTGTCAATACTTATCAAGCCTTTCAAAGTGCCTGGAATACAAACGTGAAACCTATTGCTGACATTGCGCCGATCGCGATTACAGAGACAGACTGGGCTCCACAAGGGTATGGTACCTTCGGTACAGGTTCCACAGGTACCGCTGGTGGCAATGGCTTTGGAGCAAATTTAAAGTATATCGTGGATCAATCCGGCAATGTGAGCTGGAATCTTCTTGCTCCGGACAATCTGCTCCACAAAGGAGATCCCAATGGTGGCACAGCCTACAACAACGATTGGGAAGCATGTGCAGCACCAAGCAAACAATGGTTTCAGCAATATGCTGCCTCCAATTATCCGATGTCTAACTGCAATGTCACTAGTCTGGTCAATAATGGGATTTACGAGATTGAATTCCAAACCGACGCCAACAAAGTCCTTGATTTAAAATCAGGTCAGGATGCGGATGGTGCTGTACTCAGACCCTGGACTAGAAATGGTGCAAATGCACAGCGATGGGTAGCGATCGATGCCGGTAACGGATATTGGCGCTTTGTATCCAAAGCGAGTGCCAGCAATCGTTGCATTGATCTAGCCAGTAACAGCAATGCACTGGGAACCTCCATCCGCCTCTGGCAGAATTACAGCAATGATGCTCAGACATGGAAGGTAACGGCTGTAGCAAATGGATATTACAAAATCGTATCAAAAGTCGATGCTACACGCGGATGGGATATCCCCAGCTGTACAATGGATGGGAACTCCAACCTGCAGCTTTGGGACTACTACGGTACATCCTGTCAATTGTTCAAATTCAAATTTATAGCGATGAACTAAATAATATCTTTTCGCGGTAAGCTGTGCTTACCGCGAAATATGTTAATTTTAGAAATATAAAAAACTCCACGATGCGACAAATACCATTTAAAATCTTACTGTTCATCTTCCTGCTGGGGAACGTTTTAAGAACAGCAGCTTTCGCCCAAGACAAAAACTTTCATATATACCTTTGTTTTGGACAATCCAATATGGAGGGGCATGGCCAATTCGAACCACAGGATACCATCACCAATAGTCGGTTCCATGTACTTGCGGCAGTAGACTGTCCCGAGTTGGGAAGGCAGTATGGCAAGTGGTCTCCCGCCCGTGCACCGCTCACGCGCTGCCACACGGGACTTACACCTGCAGATTATTTTGGCAGAACGCTTACAGAAAATCTTCCTCAAAATATCGAGATCGGTGTCATCAACGTTTCGGTAGGTGGTTGTCATATACAGTTATTTGATCAAGACAGCACGGCCAGCTATGTGGCAAAAGCACCGGAGTGGATGAAATCCATGCTTGCAGCTTATGACAATAATCCGTATCAAAGACTTGTAGCATTAGCCAAGATAGCACAACAGAAAGGTGTAATCAAAGGCATCTTACTTCATCAGGGCGAATCCAACACTGGCGATCGCCAATGGCCTAATAAAGTGAAAAAAGTGTATGAAAATCTATTGCGCGATTTGCACTTGAGAGCAGATGAAGTGCCCCTACTTGCAGGCGAACTCCTATCGGCCGAAGCCGGTGGCAAATGCGCAA
This sequence comes from Sphingobacterium sp. 2149, assembly GCF_031455655.1. Classification (NCBI taxonomy): domain Bacteria; kingdom Pseudomonadati; phylum Bacteroidota; class Sphingobacteriia; order Sphingobacteriales; family Sphingobacteriaceae; genus Sphingobacterium; species Sphingobacterium sp. 2149. The sequence goes on from NZ_JAVDTD010000003.1 coordinate 309,067, forward strand.
GTATGAACAGCATCATCCAAACTTTGCCCGCCACTGTACCGACAGCCCATATTGTATCCTCCGCAGGCTGCGAAGGGATAAGCGATGGATTGCATTTCAGCCCCGCTGGATACCGAAAGCTGGGTAAAAACTATGCGGCAAGCATGCTTGAATTGTTAACAGAAACAACGAAATAAAAAAGCTAGGGAATCCAATCCCTAGCCTTAAAACATAATCAGCGATACAGATGCTCGTCGATATTGCCATTTCTTCCAAAAATATTATCCTTTTAGAATTAAAGGGAATAACAATACGGCGTCTCTGACCATTAATTATCAAAAATTTTGGCCAACTCCTGGTGTAACAGTTCACCTTTGATATTGATAGCAACAATATTTCCTTGAGGATCTACCAAATAATTTTGCGGTACAGCACGCACACCATACAATACCGCTGCCTCATTGCTCCAGCCCTTTAGATCTGCGACATGTACCCAGGGCAAACCATCATCTTTGATCGCTTTTAACCAGGCATTTTTCCCCTTTGTATCATCCAAAGAGACTGCAAGTACTTCTAGCCCCTTACCTTTATATTTGTTGTAGGCCTTCAATAAGTTAGGGTTTTCGGCACGGCAGGGGCTACACCAGCTCGCCCAAAAGTCGATCAGCACATATTGGCCTTTAAAGTCGGATACCTTGACCATTTTCCCCTGGGTGTCGGGCTGTGAAAAATCAGGTGCTTTATGACCAATTTTCACACTTCTTTCCGCCAAGAAACGAGCCTCCAGCTGTCTCCCATTCGTGGTTTGACGCACCTCTTTGGACAGCGTTAAAAATAGCGGTTCGATCTCACTGAGCTTACGTTTATTGGCCGCATCAATAAGTGCATCCACCGCAAAGATCGAATTGGGGTTTTTGGCCGCAAAAGCCAACTCTTTAACCCGTCGTGCTTCAAACCGCGCTTCAAACTGCTCATGGATGGCCTTATACTGCTCATTAGCATCAGGAGCATCTTGTTTCACAGCCCCAAAGGCTTTATTCCCCGCATCAATGATATCCATGAAACCACCGCCAATTTCCTTTAAATAAGAAACGTAAGCATCGTGCAGCGGCGATCCTTTTATGGCAGCAGAACGCAGCGAATCTTTGATAGCTATGTTGTAAGTTTCATTGCCTAAATAAAAGTATAACCGATCCCCGATATTTTGTGCGATCAATTTACCTTTACCGTCCTGATCAAACACCATTCTGGAGTAAGCAGGCTCCTCAACAGCTCCTTTGAAACTAAACTTTCCATCCACAATAGCCGATGAATCCGAGACTGGAAATCCGTCTTTTGTATAATCTAGATACACTTTTTTACCATTAAAAGCTTTTGGTGAAGTTCCTTTTATGTAAAAGCCGCCTTGTTGTGCATACAGCCCAAAAGGGCTAACAGCGAACAGGAATAGCACAATTTTTAAAATTTTCATCTTTTTTTGAGTTATTTGAGTTATTTAAATATTTTGTTAATGTTACTTTCTCCAAGTTATATCCACCAAATCGCCTGGAATCCCATCAATTTTCTTGACAAGCTCGCCATTTTTTCCAACCTGTACAGCTAAGTAGTAAAGCGATCCTCCGGCGCCAACAATCAGCGTATCCTCACTTTCATCCAATTTTAGTAATGTAACTGTTGATTTGAAAGCCATTTGCAATTCTTGCACTTGTTCATTCAATGGGTTATATCTAAATACTTTATCTTGATAAGCAATATAAATATAGCCTACACGGCTCGCAACCATTTTTGTATCTGCATGTATCCACTCGGAATGAGAAAACAGCTTTTTCTGTAATGCCTCAAACTTAAATTCCCGCATAAAATCGGTCTTAAATTTAAGTTCATATATTTTCCCTGCATCATCCTTCATATACGCATAAATATCCGTACTATTAATCTGTACCATTTGCATAAGATCCATTTTCACATTAGTCGGATCAAATACTTCTCTGCCAACCGTACTGTATTGCGTACCAAAATACATCGCGCCCCCATACAGATTAACCCGTACAAACTGTCTCTTGTTACTTTCATAGGCTGTAATGAAATGGTCATTTTGTACCTTCGTAATAATAAATTGTGGCGCCAACACATAATTTCCATCTGCAGGTGTGCCAAACATGCCGTAAGTATTACTTTGATTCCAGGTGGTTGTAGCCCCACCATAAAATTTACCATTGATAACCCCAAGCAGCACCCCTTGCTCATACATTTGCAAATCCCCAACATCGATATTTTCTGGTGGTAAGAAAAAGTTTTCTTTCAACGTACCGGGTTTAACCTTTTCTTTTTTGAGCTCTTCCAAAGTCATGCGAACCCCTCCATGCTTTCCTATATACCAATACGCTAATGGAGTATTGGCAATGGAGTGATTGGCATAAATAATGTGAAGCGGTTCTGATGGCAACACCTCATTGTTAATAATTTCATAAATGTTTGGCAAAATCGAGTTATCAGGTTTTATGAAAGTAAGTTTGCTTACGCCCTTGTCGTTAGACAGCACAAGTGAACCTTTGGAAAATTCAGTAATTCCTTGAATATAGAAATCATGGAAATATTTCATATCATTGCTAAGATCTGAAATGGTAAACCTCACCTTATATTGATTTGCTCCTAGCCCAAACGCCAAGCGTAAAGTCGCCCCGCTGTAATGATTTGCCTCTGGATCAATGGCCTCTGGCGCACTAATTTGCCAATCGTACGATAGATTACTTAGCTCTACACCCGTTATTTTCGGTTTAATGATCAAACTATCCCCGACACGTACTTCATAGACTGTATCCAATCCCTGAACAATAGGTTCATTGGGAATATGTATCGAATAGTTCCCCTTATCCTTGTAACAACCGTAAAAAAAGGCGCAAATTAAAAGGATTAAACTATATTTAATTATTGCAGTTAGCTTAAGTTTGTTGAATTTCATGTTATCTCACCTCCTTTCCATTTTCATCAATAAAGAAATACTTACCAGTGGCATTATTTCTCTTAATTAATATTTTCCTACCGGGATTATTAATAGGATAAAAATCATATGTTTCGCCATTATCTTTTGTAGTTAGTGCATAACCTTTTTCCGGATGATCGTTGACCCATTTAAATGGATCGTTCAACATAGCTAGTAAAAGGTTGACGAAATATAGATTTTTAGGGGCATCTAAGCCATTTGTGGTTAGCGACTTCTGCTCAGTTACAATGTAAAATAACTGATGTTTCACTTGAGAATAATTATTCAACCAATTGTCCCACCAACTTGGGCGCTCCAATTTTGCGGATAAAACCAATTTGACACGAATAAGATCTGGATTTCGGATACCGAAATCTGAATTTTCTTTTAATTTGATGATCAATGATACAGCACGATCCTCCAGATCCTTTACATTATGTACAATAATGGGCAAGTAAGCTCGGCCTTCTTCTGCCTTTAGGGTATATGCCGTGTCCAGTTTGTCATAATGTATTCCTGTTTTAGCCGTAGATGAATCAGCTACAACATAGGCCTCATATTTTCGAGGTTTAGCATCGCGATACCCCATAACCTTTATGGGAACGTAAACTGTATCACTCGATTTTCCCAAATCATAAGCAAAGGTGTAAATGATACTATCCCGATCGACATCATTCAGGTCAAAATAGACGTTTGCTGGTTGGTCGTAGGTTATCAAGCTTGCTTTTTTACAAGAAAACAGCAAGAGGACGCCTAATAACATAAATAAAATAGGGTTAAATTTCATGTAATTATCTTTTAACGTTGTCCATAAATAATCTCATCATCAGGAAGCGGCCAGACAAAAATTTCCTGTTTAGCCGGAATAACCTCACCATGTTGGCCGTTGATTGGTAAATTCAACCGCTTATAGAGATAAAACAATTGCCCTTCAGCATACATTTCTTTTCGGTATTCTTTGACTAGTTCGCTGATAAATTGATTCTTTGTACTTACTTGCAATTTTTTCCCGATCTCGCGGTGTTCCCTCACCTCATCCACTAATGCTAGCGCTTTAGTAGGATTACTGTCATAAGTACATTCAGCGGCGATATAATACATTTCACTTAATTTGATCGCCGGAGCGACCAAATAATGTAGATTAGCGCTAAAACTGTCACTAAATGAATTTCTCCTAAACTTCAGAAGTGTAGATGCACGTTGCGTGCCCAAACTCCTGCTTTCAAACCACTGGGTGAATCGTATATCCGTGCCCCCATCGCCAGCAACATTATAGATGGTTCGCGTTTCATCTTCGTCCAAATACATCCCAACCGTTCCGTCCACAAACCAGTCATTATTATAAGTTCCGCTCATGGCAGGTATATACCAAGCAAAAAGCAATTCCTTATAAAAAATGCGATCTTTCTTATCAGGTTCTAAAGCCAAAAAATCTGTTTTATTGGTCCACGGAAATTTGTTCGCATTGATAACCTCGTTGGCATTAGCTAAGGCTTTCACTTGATCGCCCTGATACAAATAAATCCTAGCCAGCAAACCACAAACAGCGAAATAATTCAATCGGTGTCTTCTATTTTGTAAAAACAGCTCACTGCTATTTAACTCTGAATTTTTTAAAGTATCCGTTATAATTGGGTAGCCTATTAGATAAGAAGGCTGCCTAATTGGGTCCACTTTTAGGAGATTTTTAGCTATTTCCAGATCTCGAATTGCTGAGTCTAGCACTTGCGCCACCGTAGAAAGCTTGGTTGATTTATTCGAATAGCTTGTTACATAAGGAATGGCATCGGACTTGCTATTTAGCATTGGAGAAGGAGCAAAGAGTCGAAGCGCATCAAAATGAAGATAAGCCCGCAATGCCAAAGCTTCTCCTTTAATTAATGCGTAGTTATTGCCTACAAATAGTTTCTGCTTCTTATCGATCTCTTCTAAAATTAAATTCGAATTTACAATCCCATTGTACAGACCCTTCCAAATGTTATCCTTCCTAGTAATAAAATTAGCGTCTTGATATTTAAATTTTTTAGTCTCCTCGTACCTTAATTTATCACCACTGGACATGACATAATTTTGAGCCAAAACTTCTGGCGTTCCTATGGTCAATTCCAATCCGTACAAGTCACTTTTTGACGCACGAGTATATACCCCTAACAATGCCTCTTTAAACCCATCCTCAGTAGAAAAAAGCACATTTTTGTCTACATCACTTTCTGGTTGTATATCCAACCATTTAGCGCAGGAAAATAAGCTCAATGTGGATATCAGTATTAAAATTTTATGAATATTTTTCATATTGTCTACTCTTATATTTTCGATTATAAACCTGCCTGAAGGGTAAACGTGACACTTCGTGCAAAAGGATAAGTAATCCCTCGTTCCACCTTAATGGAAGACCAACGGAACAAATCATTAGCTATGACACCTATACGTAGGCTAGATAAGGCCAATTTTTTAGCAAACTCTTTACGGGCATCGTATGACAAATTAAACGATTGAAGGGCCAACAATTTATCGGGCATAATAAAGCGAGAAGAAACACGGGTCTGGCCAAGATCTTGAATGCTTTTGTAGAAAGTTACATCTCCAGGATTTTTCCATTTTTCCGCTAACACGCGACTATCCACATTATAGCGTGGATCGGCATTTTCGACGCGGTCAACCAGCGTCTGATTATAGGTTTTTCCACCAAACCTAGCTTGAAAATAGGCCACTACCATAAATTGTTTATACCGCAAAGTTCCACCAAAAAATCCTTCCAGTTTTGGCGTTGCCACAGCAACAACATCAATATCACGTGAATCCCAATCATACGTTAATTGACCATTCTTTTTCAGAAATACCTCTTTTCCACTCTCTGGATCAATACCTAATGACGGAACAGCATAAATTGCATCCAAAGATTGTCCCTCATTATAGCGCAATAACGGTACAGCTTTTAAATCGTCTCCCTCTTGAGCCTCATCGACCCGCTGGTTATAGCTTTTTAGGGCATTTGATATCCGGACAATCTTATTTCTATTTCGGACCAAGTTGGCCATCAAACTTAGGGTCCACTGCTCATTTCGAATCGGAATCCAATTTGCATTAATTTCAAAACCTTTGTTTTCCAGATCACCTAAATTCTCCTTGTATGAACTAAAACCCGTCGAAGGAGCTAGATTAATATCAGCTAAAATATCCCTTGTAATTTTATAATAATAACGTGGCGATATCGTCAAACGATCCTTCCAAAGCCCCAGGTCGATCCCAAGATCCGTGTTTTGTGTTTTTTGCCAAGTCAGGTTTTCATTTCCGTAATTCCTAACTGAACTCCCCAAGCCCGATGAATACCAATTGCTTTTATCATAACTATAGGTGGTACGGGCCATATATGGATCAAATTGTACCGATCCTGTAAGACCCACCGTTGCCCTTAATCTTAATTGACTGATGACGTCATTGCTGAACCACGATTCTTTATGCATATTCCATCCAATACCAGTCGACCAAAATGGGGCCGTCCGTCTATTCGCTCCGAATTTTGATGAACCATCCATACGAAATGTGGCGTCAAACAAAAAACGGTTGTCATAGGAATAATTTGAACTTAAAAACACACCAAATAATCGTGAAGCACTGATGCTACTTGCCGGACTTCCCCCCTCTTCATAACCTTTAGCAAATCCTATACTAGTAAATCGGTCATTTGGAAATCCTATCGCCTTGAATGAACGCTCGTCGAAGTTTTCTGTGCGGATATTAGTACCTCCAACAATATTAAAACTATGTTTATCAAGGGTACGCATCCAGTTTAAGCGTAGATTGGCATCCCAATACAATTCGTTATTTGAATAACTTTCATAGCTGCCTTTTTCGTCTGTACGAGAAGTAGCATAGGTATAAAAATCATTTGCCGACGGTGAGCGGAAATTGTCATTTGCGTTGAGGCGTTTTAATAAACTTACCTGACCACCTAAGCGCAAACCATTACCCAAATCAAAATCCCCCGAGAAGTTGTTCAGCAATTCGGTATAGCTGAGTTTATTAAAACTATTTAATGTTGCATTATAAAGTGGATTTAATACAACTTCTCGATTAAAATTACCCTCGTTTGTACGCCGGTTCCATGTATCCACTTCTTGTAATATATTGCCGTTGTCGTCAGTCATTCGATAATATGGGTTCATATTCACGTATTCAGAAAATGAGCCATAAGGGGATTCCGTACCTCGCACTATCGTTACCGCAAGTTCATTCTGAAATCGGAGCTTATTTTTCACATTGTACGTAAAATTTAAGCCTCCTGAATACTGATCTCGTCCTGAACCCTTCATTACCCCAGGTCGAGTTTGATAACGTAAATCTACACCATAGCGGAAAGTTTCAGCTCCACCTTGAACGTAAAGGCCATGTTTTTGTCCAATCGCAGTGCGAACGGGTTGGGACAACCAATACGTATCTACCCCACCCAATACATTCGCTAATTTGTTATAGTACTTTTCATCCAGCTCTTCTTTTGATCGCTGCTGTATGACCGGATCATATAGTCCTGCTAATTTCTCATAAGCTAATTTATCGCTTGCATGTAATAAACTGTATCCTGTGAGATCAGGTGTATTTACATTGCTTTCATGCGTATAAGTCAATTGCAATTTACCTTCCTTAGGCATCTTGGTTGTGATGACCATAACGCCATTGGCCGCTCGAGAGCCATAGATCGCTGTCGCCGCCGCATCTTTCAAAATTGTAACACTCTCTATTCGGGTCATATCAAGGTCGAGCACTTTTTGAACACTGACTTCGAAACCATCTAAAATAAACGCCGGCATATTGATGGCCGTCGTAATATTATCTCTTCGTAATACCTCACCGCTACCAGTAGGCAGTGACGACGATCCACGCACATTGATATTTGGCAAGGCATTCGGATTGGAGCCCGCAAGATTATTGTCGAGTAATTTAAACGATGGATCGAATACCTGCATCGCTTGTAGCACGTTTTGCGGATTTACCTGCCGCAGTTCATCACCGCTTTTGGTAATCGCGGTTCCCGTATAGGAATCTTTTTTTAGCACTTGATAACCCGTAACAACCACTTGCTCCAGTGCATTTGCCTCTTCTTCCATCACAATGCTATAATCGTCTTTAGTTTCAATCAAAGCGAGGGTGAAGTTTTTATAACCAACCCGACTTAATGTAAGCGGTTGCGTTGTGCCAACAAAGGAGAAACGCCCCTCTTGATCGGCTACTGCAATGGTATTACCCATTTGTGAAATATTCACTCCGGAAAGAGGCACCCGGTCTTTTCCCAGGATTTGGCCCCGGATCTGCTTTTGCAATGGTTTTCCCCCTTGTGGAAGGCCTCTGGGTTCAGCTTTCGGTGGACTAGCTTTCCTTTCCAGGAAAATTGTCTTCGATTCAATTGTATAGCCGATATCCTGCGGACTTAATATTTTATCAAGAAATAATTTAAGGGGCATTTTGTCCGCTTTGATAGAAATTGGCTTTGCCGATTCCAACATTTTTTTGGTTCCGAGCACCTCATAATTCGTCTGAATCTTGATAGCCTGCAGCACATCCATTAGCGGAACATTGCGCCCGGAATAGGTTACTGTTTGCGCATTTACCTTCTGGCCCAGCTGGAGTAAGACAGCAAAAACTAGCCATAAAAGGGTTCTGGTCGCTTGTGAAAAACAACTTAATTTCATTAATTCTAGTTAGTTTAGTTAGGTTAGATTGCAGAATCCACTGATTAGCTAAGTGGATTAACTGTCCAATTTGTTAATTTATGTTGTGTGGTCAAGTATAATTTTCTGTTCTCTACTGGCCTCCTTTCTGTGCTTTAGAATCATTATGTTCAATGATGAGTTTCCCATCGTCCGTCAGATGATACGACAGATCCTGGTCTTTTAATATATTGAGGATGGTTGATAACTTGCTCGTTCTGAATGTTCCTCCAAAGAAGGAAACATCAGGTACATCGCCCTTATAAACCACATCAACCGCATACCATTGGGACAGTTCATCCATGACCTGCCGAAGTGACTTTCCATCAAAATTAAATTTGCCGTATACCCAGGCGATTTCCTGCTGTACGTTTACGGATTGTTTGATCAGCTGCGTTCCAGTGTTGACCGACTGATTTCCAGGTAGCAAGTTTACTTTTTGGCCTTTGATCAGTTCCTTTACCTGTACGCTACCCTCTAGCAAAGTTGTTTTAATTTGGGTTGATGTCGGATACGCATTAATATTAAACTGCGTTCCAAACACTTGTACCTGCTGATTTTTGGTATGGACTATAAAAGGCTGATCTTTTCTTTTGGCAACTTCAAAAAATGCCTCTCCTTGGAGACTGACCTCGCGTTTGTCCTTTGCAAACTCCGTTGGATAAGAAAGTATCGTTCCGGCATTCAGCTTAACCCGCGTGCCGTCGGGCAAAGTGACATCATAGGTACCACCACGAGGGGTTTCTATTTTGGCAGACACCGCCGCATCGATCGAGGCTACTTCATGACCGTCGTCATAGCGTATATTACCCCCATTGATAACCACTTGTTTTTCATCTTTATTCAATGCATACCGTCTACCGTCCGAAAGTGTAATGATAGCCTGATGTGAGGCTGGAAGCCGGTCAATTGCAACTGTCCGCTGCGTTTCAACCGGGTGACCGTTGTCCTGAAACCAATACCAGACGACAGACAGTGCCAAAAGCACGCTCGCGGCAGCGACGTAAGGCCATAGACGCTTCACAAGTCCAACTCTTTCCTTTGAAGAATGGAACGAAATTTTAGTTTTTAGCGACTCGAAATTATGTTGCTTATCAAAATACGCCAGACGGGCATACCCCTCACGTTGTTGTGCTTCATCCAGGCAACGTTGATAGACCTGTTGGTTCCATATCGATTCTTGCAGCCAGCTCTCCAAAAAAAGACGGTCTTCGCCGCTGAGCGTTCCCCGCATTTCACGAAGTACAAGCGAACTGATAAGGATAAGTTTTTCTTCTTCTTTAGGATCCATTTTGAGCTATTTCATCTATAGATACCACACCGATTTAAAAAAGTACCAAAGACAACTGAAAAAAAATTAAATTTTTCCAAAAAGAACGATCAATGAGAGTAGATAATTAAAAGAATCGCGCTTCAAATGTTGGCGTAAAAGGCCTAGGGCGCGTAATTTTTGATTTTTTACCGTTTGGATACTTAACTGCAGTAGATCCGCAATTTGCTGGTTGCTGTTGCCTTCGAGATAGCTCAACTGTATAATTTCGCGAGCTTTGGGTGGAAGCTTCTGAATAGCTTCATATAGTTCGGCCATCGCTTCAGTATAAACTATTTCATGCAGATAGGATTTTTGATGCTGTTCCTGCTGCGCCATATAACTATCCACCCGATTCAATCTTCTGCTCCGGGCGGTCTGGTGATTGATCCCAATGTGCCGGGTAGCCTGATAGAGTGCTGCCTTCAGATGTGACAAGCTCTCATAGCGTCGTCCACTTTCCCACAAGCGAATAAAGCCCTCTTCGGCAATATCTTGAGCTTCTTTGCTTTCATCCACAAAGCTTGATGCATATAAACAGATACGGCTGAAATAACGATTATAAACATGCGCACAAGCCTGCTCCTCTCCCTTTAGGAAAGCTTCAAGGAGTTCTTTTTCGCTCGTATAATTCATGGGTAGATTCGTTTAGCTAGCGGTACATCTTTTCGTGGATAAAGATAATTGAGTTTTTCATAATTTTAGTAATTCAGCCATAAATTTTTCAGCAAACTGCATTGAAAATCAGTTAAAGTCAGTAATTTATTCAGAACTGTATCCTTACTCTTGTTTTTTGGCTCACAAATCCGCTACCTTTGAGCTATGCTTTTCAAAGCCAAACCTAAACCGTTAAATCAGCTTCTTTGTAGTATGACACGTTCCGCCAGACAATTTCCTGAAAACAGCATGCTCCGATATTTTATGATCTGGAAAATCCTGTGTCTCACCACATTTTCCACCTACTGCCCAGCACAGGAGAGGCATACCGCCGACCGCGAAATACCGAGGCCTATTATTGAACGTGCCCTAGCGGCTTCCATAAAACTATTTGGTATCTACAGTGTAAGCCGCCAACAAAATAGTGCGCCTTTCAGTGGTGTCATTGTACGCTCAGATGGCTTTATCCTCACTGTGGCACATGCCACAAAGCCCGGCAATTATTATCAAGTTATTTTTTCCGATGGCAGCCAAGGTATTGCTAAAGCGCTTGGAAGATTGGTCGTCGACCAACAGCATAACTTGCCCGATATTGCCATGATGAAAATGCAGGGCGAAGGCCCCTGGCCTTTTGCAGAAATGGGCTGGTCCTCATCCATCATTGAAAACCAACGCTGCTTTGGACTATCGTATCCGGAAACACTACCCTTCAATATTCCCTTTCTCCGTGCTGGACGCATTCTAAAAAAAATGGATGAATATGGTTTTATTCAAAGCAGTAGTATTATGGAACCAGGCGATTCTGGCGGTCCCTTATTTGATGCGCTAGGGCGAGTAATTGGTCTTCATAGCCGTATTGATGCTCCTGAAGGCACCAATTTCGAAGTTCCCGTAAACAGCTACCGCAGATACTGGCGATCATTGACCCAGCCAGCAGCGATCCATAGTTACCCCGCGGCGAACGATTCAATGGACAGTGATCCTTTAGCGGTGAAACTCATGGCATTAGGATTAGAAAAAACAGTAAAACCTCCAAAAACAAAATTTCAGTCCATTTCGATCAGTAGTACATTAGGTGGAGATAGCCTGCATATTTTAGGCACTGCTTTTAACCTGACAAACAATAAACAGGTAATTTTATCCAAAAGCAGTCAGGTCGGCGAAGCGCCAATTATCAAATTTGGAGACAAAGCCTATGCCTTGAAGATCCTGCTTAGAGATGACAAAAACGACCTTATAGCGCTGGTCAGTGACCATAAATTTCCCGCTTTCACAATAACCAAGACTACCGCACAAGACATTCCTGATTCCTTACTCGGAATAAAGTTGTGGTCGCTACTTTCGGCCAGTCAGCGTAAAACCGGCGTCCTCGGCATGTTGCCCCAAAGATTTCCAAGAATTTCCATTCCCGGAACTTTCGATGCACAGATGCAAGAAATTCAAGGCCTTCCAACCTTAACACAAGTAGATAGCATGGGTGCTGCAGACCGAGCTGGACTTCATCCTGGCGATGGAATAATCGCATTAAGCGGACATGATGTGGCGAGTGCCGCTAAAATCAACGCGGCGATGCAACAATTTTATGCAGGTGATACACTCGAAGTTCGCTTCCGACGTGGCGTGAACGAGCTGCAAACGAAACTTATTCTTTCCAAATGGAACCTTCGGGAAAACCCGCATCCCGCAAACAACATTCCTCAAGGGAAGTCATTGCGAAGGGATAATTTTCCGCGAGTATTTATCCACGATTCTCGTATCCATTCCGACGAATGCGGGAGTCCGATTATCGATAGCAGCGGTAACTTCATAGGCTTCAACATTGCGCGCTTTAGTCATACCGCCTGCCTTGCTATCCCGCGAGATACAATTATAGCGTTTTTATCCAGCATCCAACACATGCTGTAGCAACAGAAAAAATCAAAACTTTACGTTATTTTTAATACCATCGCAATGTTGTTTTGAGCGAAGCTCTCCGGTAAGGAGACCTGAAGAACATTATCGAGTTGCTGATAGGAAATACGATCATCACTCCCGAGCAGCTGTATCCGCCTTACTTTTCTCGAATTCGGGGCCGAACGGCCTAAAGACTTAATTTTGATTTGCTTTTCGGTCGGCATCCCCATAATAAAGGCATACAAGACATTCCCCTTCGTGGTAAAACGGACGTCATCGCTGGTAAAAGCTTTTCCTTTCCCTTCATTGAAACCCTGAACACTCAATGACGGAGCCTCCTCCTGTGCAGGTCCCTCCCCAAAGATAAGCCATGGTCTCGTTCCAATGATGGCTTCCTGATGAACAGCCATCCAGTTTCCTATTCCTTGTACCACCGCCTTGGCTTTCTCGTCAATGGAACCATCTCCCCGCAAAGGTACACTTAATAATAAATTACCATTTTTACTGACCACATCAATCAACATGTGGACCACAGTTTTAGCAGATTTATAGTGATTATTATCATAAATACGACGGTCGTAATGCCAAGAGCCTATACAAGTACAGGTCTGCCATGGCTGCGGTTCAATGGTATTGCTTTGCCCGCGTTCGATATCCCATACCAAGCATTTACGTTGCTGTTCATTCAGGATCTTCCCATTAATGACTACATCAACTTTACCATTATTTTCCTGCATGCTCTTATTATAAAAATCGGCGGCAATCTCCAGTCCAACATTACTTATTGGATAAAGCGGTAGCACTGTATCGTCAAAATAAACGATATCAGGATTGTAATTATGGATCAATTCCATCGTCCGCGCTTTAAAATTTTCACAGTATGCTTTATTAGGCACACTCACGCCAGAGTCGACATCCCAATGCCATTGCCGATGGACGGTATGATCGTCTTTGCTATCCAAACTAAGTTCATGCTCCTGTGCGTAAAGCTCCTGAGGGTCGTAGTCTGCCCACCATGTCCCTACACCATCTTTTTTTGTCAATTTACCATCATAAGGAACTCCGGCAAACTTTCCTTCTTTGTCACTTCGCTGAGCCGTTTCATACCAGGTCCAAGCATGTGCTGCGTGAACGCTCACGCCAAATTTAAGCCCTCTTTTTTTTGCTGCACTTTCCCAACCGCCCACAATATCTTTTTTAGGGCCAACATTGACGCTGTTCCATTTATGGTGGCTGCTGCGGTAAAGGTCCAAATTATCATGATGATTTGCTAGGGCCATAAAATATTGGGCTCCCGCATTTTTGTACAATTCCATCAATTCTTCAGGATTCCAATTTTCAGCTTTCCACTGATGAATAACATCCTTAAACCCAAAAATGGAAGGATGCCCATATTTTTGAACATGGTATGTATATTGATCCGACCCTTCCTGATACATGCCTCGCGCATACCAATCCCCCCTTTCCGGCTCACACTGTGGCCCCCAATGTGCCCATATACCAAATTTAGCATCCCTAAACCAATTAGGAACCTGATAGCTTTCTAGCGAACGCCAGTCGGGGTGAAAAGGAGCTTTTCCGAGGTACGCATGTGCCGCGCTGAATTTACCAAGGAAAAGGGTCGGAATAGTTGCACCGAGAAACTTAATTGCTGTTCTTCTGTCCATGATATGATGATCTGCGAAATGCCTCACCTAAAGATGTTCGACAAAGGCATTTGGTTTATAATCTGTTATCTTCTTGAATATCAAAAATACCTGAATTGAACCAACAAAGAAACTACATAATCGATGAATACTAATACAATATCGACACAGACACCTTTTTTTGTGCCGTTAGGCAATAAAAAAGGTGCCCTAAAAAGGGCACCCCCACCTAACACTAACTATGAATAAATAACCAATAACTTTCTCAGATCAATTGTTCATCTCATTACCTTTTAAATTTTTATTATTATCCAGTTCAGCTTGAGGGAAAGGATAATACATGGCTTTTGGCGACCAGCCCCCTTTCTTCAACGGCTCCAACCAGACAGGATCAGCCATTCCCCACCGCAACAAGTCAAAATACCGTTGATATTCACCGAGGAATTCGACAAATCGCTCATGAACGATAATATTTTTGACGGTATTCAATGAAACACCGTTTTTTACTAAACCCTGCGCAAGCAATCCGTCTACGTCAGGAATTGTTCCATTCGATTTTTGATACCAAAGATGCGGCTGTTCATCGGGAACGATATTATTGGCACGCTTCCTAACCAGGTTGATGTATTGCTTGGCTCCGGTGACATCCCCCCGCTCGTTGAGGCACTCCGCATAAAGAAGCAGCACATCACTATACCGAAAAATGCGGTCGTTGTTACCATTATCATAATCCGCTATTTGAACATCAGGACAATATTTTCTTGTGCCATATAAATCCTTATTAGTCGCTAAATTTTTCATCCAGTCCGTATAAGTGGTGACCTTACCATCCAATTGCGTAAAATTCGCACCATTCTCACACCATAAAGTCATGAACTTTCTAGGATCGCCGTCCTCAAATTGATCATGCGCCATTTTATTGGGAGCGAGATTCCACCAAGCGCCACCAGTACCGTCAAACATGCCGATTTCCTGCCATCGCCACGAACTCGATATATCGTCACCTAGCCAACCCGGGCCATTATAAAGCTGCACTTCAAAAACAGACTCCTGATTATTCTCTTTTGTCTCCAAGAAATTGTCCCTGTAAGAGGACATCAACTGGTACTCCTTACTATCAATAACACTTTTTAATTGAATCTCAGCATTTGCAAAATCCGCCGCCTGTCCTTTGGCCAAAATGGGTTTATAAAGGTAAGTTTTGGCGAGATAAGCTTGTGCAGCACCCTTTGTCGCTCTACCGATCATTTTACTGTCGGCATAAAGTGCTGCCCGTGTTGGCAACAATCCCGATGCCTTCTTGAAATCATCCACGATCTGCGCATAAACGGCTCCCGCCGGTGCATTGCCTGGATAATAATCTTCATTTGTTTCAACAGGTTTACTCATTAGCGGAATGGTTTCTCCAAACAACATTCCCAGATGCAGATAATTCAAACCTCGCAGAAAATACGCTTCCCCCAGCAGTCTATTTTTTCTATTCTGGTCTATTTCGCCCTCAAATTTCTGAATACGGTCGATAGCTAAATTAGCCGCAAATACCCCGTTCCAAAAATCTCTCCAGGTCTGAGCTGTCATCCCATCGCTCGCAGGCGTATTGTAGCTATCCTGATACATAGGCTCCCACTTAAACGTGTGGTTGTAATCATCTCCAGGAGCCAAAAGCTCAAAATACAAACTACGTGCATATCCACCCTGCGTACGCCCGATCAGCGCCTGGTATGCAGGTATAACCGAATTCTCCAATTGATCTGCTGTCTTATAATAGGTGTCTGTCGACAATTCCTGCGGATTGGAGAGATCCAAATTTGGTTTACAACTCGAAAACTGTAACAGCAGAGCAGCAGCAGCAAGTTTTATATAGTGTCTATTTATGATGTCCATATCGTGGTTAGAATGTAAATTGAATACCCATAAAATACTCTCTAGAATTTGGGAAGCTTAGTCCCCATGGCGTTTGCCCATCAATTCCACGGCTCAAATTCGAGCGTGTATCGCCCGACCCCACTTCAGGATCATACCCCGAATATTTGGTAAAGGTCAGCAGGTTTTTTGCGCCGACATAAAACCGTAATCGGTCGATCTTCCAGCGTTCAAGCGTTGGGCTAGAAAAACTGTAACCAATATTGACGACTTTGAGCCGCAGATAAGAACCATCCTCAACAAACCTGTTCGAAGCCCTTAAATTCTGATTAGGATCACCAAGCACAGCACGTGGAATATCGGTATCTGTATTTTTGGGATACACTGTCGTTTCACCGGATACTGGATTTTTGAAGATAAGTTCCTCCGCACGGTAGCGATCCAGCGTAGAAGCAAAATTGTTATAGTAATGGTACATTCCCTCGCCCCAATAGCGGCTATTGTTGTAGATATCGTTCCCTTGACTTCCCTGCCACATCATCGACAAATCAAAAATCCCGATAGCACTGCTATAACTTACGTCAGCATTGAACCCATAGCTAAAATCGGGTATTGGGCTTCCCAAAAAGTCCTTATCCTGATCATTTAAGACCTTGTCGCCATTTCGGTCGTTGAACCGCACATCCCCAAGTGCTGCATTGGGCGCAAAAGATTTATCTTCATCCAATTGCGCTTGGTTTGTATATAAACCGTTGGTTGTGTAGCCCCAAAATTCCCCCACTGAACGGCCAACGGCTGTCCTCGTTACATTTTCTCCCCCAGGTGAGATATTTCCCCACAAAATTTCATTATTATTGCCCAAGCTGAGAACACGGTTTTTCACAAAAGATATATTGGCTCCGATTTGATAGCTAAAATTGCCTGCTCGATCTTTATACGATGCCAAGACATCCCAGCCCCTGTTCCGTATGCTACCGGCATTCAGCACCGGAAAGTTGTTGCCATACCCAGCAGTGAACGAAATAGGCACATTGATCAGCATGTCTTCAGTCCTTTTATTGTAATAGTCGACGGTCAAAGCCAATTTATGATCAAAAAGTTCCAAATCGACACCAATATCAGTAGAGTACTGGCTTTCCCACTTTACATTCGGATTAGAAGGAGTCTGTGGTAAAGCACCTGTCACCATCACATTGTTGAGATAATACCACACATGATCAAAACTAACCGTCCGTTGATATTGATATTGTGCAATATCCGAATTACCCAGAAGTCCATAACTACCGCGGAGCTTCAATTCGCTGATTGCAGGAAATGCTTTCATAAATGATTCCTGACTGATGCGCCATCCCGCAGATACCGAAGGAAAGTTTCCATAACGATATTGGTTGCTAAAGTTGGCCGATCCATCCCGTCGCATATTAAATGTCAGGAGATATCGATTGTCGTAATTATAGTTGACACGTCCAAGCATAGAATACATGGCCGACTGCCCCACGCCTGACCCAACCAGGCGGGAACTCGCCAAGGAGGCCGAATTGAGAATCAAAACATCTGGACTTGGCAACCCCCGGGCCCCGGCATTCACCGCATTATAACGGGATTCTTCCGACGTGATACCTGCCAAAGCCGAAATGGCATGTTTGCCAAAATTATTTTCATAAGTCAGCGTATTTTCAAATAACCATCGGTTATTCTGACTACTGGATATATTGAGTTCATCAGGACTATGGTTTTGATATTGACCGACCGAGTAGTTGCCAATGTAACCCTCATTCCGCACCCGGCTAAGGTCTATTCCCATATTAAATTTATAGACCAGTCCTTTTATAATTTCATAGGTAGCCCAGGCATTCCCATTTACCGAAAAGTTATCATTGACGTTTTTATTGAGGTATGCATTTGCCAATGCACTCTGCACGTCGGTTCCGTTGCCAGCTCCTGCAAATCCGGTACTGCTATTCGCATCATATAGCGGCAATGTCGAAGACCACTTCTGCGCATCGATGATATTTTTATCACTCCAGTTCCGGCGGGTATACCCCAAGGAAAGTGTTTCCCCTATCTTAAGTTTACCTTTGGTAAAATCAGAGATGAATTGGGCGCCATAATACTTGTTTTTATCTTGAATAATAATGGATTTATCTGTAGCATAAATACCACTTAACCGAAAATTGGCATTTTGAGAACCACCCGAAAGGGAAAGATTATGCCGTTGGTAATTGCCAGTCTGCAACAGTTCATCCATCATGTTATATCCTTCCCCAATGGCCGTCGGTTTAGCGAGCGCAGCCAGGTAGTCTTGACGTGAAGGATCTTTATTATACATTTCCTCATTAATCAATTCCGCCAGCTGCTGTCCGTTTAATAGCGGTACATTATGGGAGATATTTTTGATGCCAGCAAAAGCATTGTAATCAATCTTCACATCTCCGGCTTTACCCCGTTTTGTGGTGACCAAAATAACGCCATTGGCACCCCTGGCACCATAAATGGCACTAGATGCAGCATCCTTCAACACCTGAATGCTGGCAATATTATTCTCGTCGGGCATTGCCCCGCCGATCATGCCGTCTACCACATAGAGGGGATCGGTTCCGTTAATGGATCCTACACCACGGATGCGGATAGCTCCATTGGTTACCTGCACACCGGGCACAGCACTCTGAAGCGTGGCTATCGTTCCTCCAGGTACTTTTACAAGATCTTTAGTATCGACAACCGCAATGGAAGATGTTAGATCCACCTTCTTCTGCTTACCATATCCAACCACCACAACCTCATCCACCGCAATGGTTGTGGCAACAAGTGGAATGCTCACCTCTGAAGAGTTACCGATGACATATTCGACGAGTTTATAACCTACATTGGACACAATAATGGTCTCGCCCGGATTGAGCTTGAGCACAAATTCACCTTTCTCATTTGTGGATGTACTGAGTGTTTTATCTTTCACTCTGATCGATGCCCCGATAATGGGTTTTCCCTGATCACTTATGATCTTCCCATGGATCACTTTTTCTTGAGCAGACAGTCGTCCAATGGACATTAACATGGAAGCTATTAACAACCACTTCACTTTCCTATTCCTCTC
Source organism: Sphingobacterium sp. 2149 (assembly GCF_031455655.1). NCBI lineage: Bacteria > Pseudomonadati > Bacteroidota > Sphingobacteriia > Sphingobacteriales > Sphingobacteriaceae > Sphingobacterium > Sphingobacterium sp. 2149. The sequence goes on from NZ_JAVDTD010000003.1 coordinate 328,196, forward strand.
TTTGGAAAAACAAAAGAAAGATGACACATAATTTCTGTTCATAATCTTACTTGATATAAATTTCTTGCTGCCTACTAAGGCAGGTACTTGGTTATTTATTGATATGAATTGGTTATTACTTACATTCAAATTGTATATACTCACCCAATATGTGGAATATCGCCACATAATACAAGCTTTCTTCAATAAGGTGTATGCTTAAAAAATCATCATTCCCTTTATCAGCTCATTCCTTGTAAAATGAGTTAGCCGTTTGCTAGTTGGTTATAAAGCAAAACTATTGTTTTCATTAAGATTCCTTTGCAACAAATATTTAAAAGAAGGGTAAAAATGTTTAAAACACAGGATCGAAGCGGCCAATGAAGATGTTGAATATCGCGCCAAAAACCACAAAATCACACTCTTTTAGAAACGGTTGCTAAGATTTTGTATCAAAATACGGTAATTCAATCGCTCAACGAAAACAATTTTATATCAAAAAACCAGCACAATAATTTCTAATCATTTAAAGAAATATTAAATATTTTTTTGCATCTTTGATATGATTTAAGCAATCGATTGAATTAACCATTTAATGATGTTTTGGATATTTTATCCAACCTACTAAAAAAAAGAGCCAGACGTTATGGAATATTTTTCACCATTGAAACACCGTTCCGATGAAATCAAAAAATTCATTGCTAATTGTGGTATATTTTCCTTACTCCTGAAAAATGGTCAAGTCATCCAGTTTATACCAGAAAATCCCGATCATTTTACCGAATGGCTAAACAGCAAGGGGGTTAAAAATATTAGAGGAAAACAGACCAATCCATGCCAATCTATCTTTGAGGAAAAATAGACATTATTTTTAGCTATTGGACTAAGGTCATTATGCGCATAAAAACCATATTATGCGCATAAGAAAATGAGAAATAGGTTTATTTCCATATCCTGAATGCATCAAATACGACATAGCCCAACGCATTGTTACCTGCAATTTGATACAGTCCAACGCGCAGCTTTTTACCATTCAGATCATTTCGTACAAATGGTGTGCCCGGTAGATCCTTCCAATCCAGACCATCTTTTGAGAAACGTAAAAAGAAATAATCACCCACCTTTTGAACCTGAAGATAAGGCGAAAAATCGATTCCCGTGCCCGTATTGTCTTCCTGAAAAATTTGCGGTCCAATGCTTCGTGAAAGATTGCCGAGGTTCCATCCCGTTAAAATACAATGATTGATGTAAGCATCCTTTCTGTCCACCGGTTGAATCATAATACCGGCTTCGTTTGATGTGCGTATCCGACGAGCCAATCCCGCTACATCGCTTACCTTGACTTCCACAGTAAAATCACCTTCCACCTCCTTATAAAGAAAAGGGCCGGGATGTAATTTGTCGCCCCACTTGGTGTCTCTGGACTGTATTCTCCAGCTGCTTTTCTGCCAAGAAACCTCAGTCTGTGTACTATCATTCCAACCAATAGCTTCATATCCATCCCAAAAAGGGATCTTCTTACTTTTGGTTGTATCCCCCTGTAGTTGTGAGAACTGGAGCAAGTTAGGCTTTAGCTCCCGAACAGACAGTCGGGTGGGCTTGCTCACATGTCCAAAGACATCTTTGGCAAACACTTCGATGGCGTTCTCAATTTTGGATGATTTAAAAAGATGGTAGGGCTCTTGTTTCCAGCCCGATAGTTCACCTTCTCCCCGAAACAGATACCAAAGCCCTTGCTGTTTTTCCACCTGCACAAAGACCTGATTGCCATTGATAAAGTGCGGTGGCGAAAGTACCTTTGGAACATACCCTTCCAAACCATTAGCCAACCCTTCTTTCCACTGACTGAACCTTTTATTTACTACATCCGATGTTAAGCGATGTGGATAAGCACGAAAGAAATGAAAGGGATAAGTCAATTGGATACCGTTGTTCATGATCCGCAGCAGTTTGTCTGAATGACCCAGCTGTTCAAATTTACCATTACGATAGAATTTCTTCTTCCCATTATCAGCTGTAATCACAGCATGTTGCCACGCAGTACCATCGTACCAGTCGAAGTCCAAAGCATAGTTTTTTTCCTGCAATATCGCTGTCAAAGCCTTACTTTCAACGGTGTGTCCTTTTATTGACAGTCTGTTCCCCTTCACAACGACTTCCGCATTCTGGAGCGTTACCAACGTGTCTGCTGCTGTTCCCTGGTTTCGTAAGGTAGTGAGCTTACCCAAGTTCAAATCATCACTTTGCAGCGCAAAAAATTGCCATTTCGGGTCAACATTTGCCAACTTGACTACTGCTTGCTCATCCAAGGCGGTATTATACAGTTTCAAACCCGCTACATAACCCGAAAAGTTTTGATTGAGTATGTCTGAAGCCCCAAGAACAAAAGACCTTCCCGGATTAACGAATAGCATTCTGTTTTCCGTACGCTGCAGCTTTCCATCCACATAAATAGACTCTTGATAGCCATCAAAAGAGAATACAATGTGATGCCAGGCATTTGCCTCTGGAACAGACGAATACCCCATATCAGGCCACGATCCATGAATGATGGCACCCTGTTTTGGATCGCTGCCATAACCAAATAGCGCCTTACTGAGGTCCTGCGATCCCGCCGACCAGGCGAGCAGCTGTTCAAATCTTTCGACCGTAGGATTATTTACCCACAGCGCAAGGCTAAACGAGCTGTTCCCTTCCAGCGACTGCGGTACGGCAAAACTCGATCGCAGCGCGGTGGTTCCATTGAAGAAAAAGGCTCGCTTTCCCTGATAATTTTTAACGGCCAATGCCTGTTCAGAACTAAACACTCCCCCTATCAAACCCTTATTTTTAATACTTTTCACATGTTGCCCCTCCTCGCAATCCGCTGCATCAATATGGATCAGATCACCTCGCGTTACTTCTTTAGCAGCCATGTGTTGTGGTGGCGACCACAATGTCTCCTGAGCGAGCTGCTGTGTGTAAACCTTCATATTCCACAGACCACGAGGAAGGCCATTCAATTGCGTATTGAGTATATGCAGTCTAACGTATCGCCCCAAAGCTTTACCATGTTCAACGATAGGACTTGCCCAACGGCTGTTATCCGAACGATCCACATAACTTGTCCAGGTTATTCCGTCGACAGAAGTCTCCAATCGGTACTGATAGGCATAAGTCGGGTACTCAAATTGAATGGCTATTGTCTGTATATCCACCACCTTACCCAAGTCTACTTCTACCCAGGCCGGTCCTTCGTTGTTCTTGGCCCGCCATAATGTTCCATTATTATTATCTACCACGAAAGAGGGTCTAAAATCCATAGTGTAAAAAGAAGATGCCCTCACTGCTTTCCCAAAAGCCAAATCGACCGGCTCTGCCTGATAAGGTAGTACATCCTGCACGCCAGTATGTGTAGGCCGCACCGGAACGATATCACCCTCTGGCGTAAAGAAAATTTCGTCCATCGCCACCTGACGATGGAAACCACCTCCTGAATGCGGATTATTGTGTCTGTGATAAACAATAAAATAACGGTTGTCTAGCTCCAGCACACTATGATGTCCTGGGCCATGAATGCTACCATCCTCATTGGTGATCAAAATGGGATTGGTAGAGGGATATTCAAAAGGTCCCATGGGGCCTATTTTACTTTTAACGTATTGTACGCGGTAGCTATCATCTTCACAATGACCGGAAGAGTACATCAGATAATAGATGCCCTTACGTTTAAACATATAAGGAGCCTCAAAAAAGTCCTTCGCCACCGTATTGGGGATCAACGCTGTCTTTTCGAAAGTTTTCATATCGTTGTTGAGTATCCCTACAGCGCATCCATGATCGGGATAGATACCCCAGGTTCCCCAATACATATAGATACGACCATCGTCATCTCGAAAGGTTTGCCCGTCTAGGGTAATCACGCCCGGAATCATATAATTTGGGATCATCGATTTGCCGTCAGGCACTAAAGGTTTCCAGGGACCCGTTGGGCTGTCGCCCACCGCCCCAAAAATTTCAACAGGCTGACTATAATAGAGGTAATAACGGCCATCGTATCCCTGTGTCATATCCGGCGCCCAGTACCAATGTGTATTGGGCCAGTTCATCGGTTGAATCTTCCAGTTTCTTAAATCCTGCGATGTCCATACTTGTGACGGGCCCGCACCCCAGCCATTCCCATCAGTCGTCGCAAAAATATAATAGGTATCAGCAATTTTTTTAATCGTCGGATCAGCAAAATATCCAGGCAGCAGCGGATTCAGCACATTCGGTTGCTGCCAAGGTTGTAACGACTGCGCGAACGTCTTGTTGCCCAACGACCAGTACATTATAGCCAGCACCGTAAAATAGAAAGAATTCATCCTCATAACGCAAAGTTTATTGGTTCAAAAATTGACAGCTCAACCAATCGATTTTAACACGAATAAAACACACGATAAATGTCAATTTTACATTAAATTTATAAATCAGCAGCGGTATTCCAAATTTTGAAGTCAAATCGGTTAAGAATGGGCTATTTAAGGTTAAAATTCACCCATAAATACAGGGTACAATCATCCATCTTTGTAAGAGCAATGACCTTCGCTGTCTTAAAATGGTTACTAAAATGTCTAAAATGAATCTAAAAAAAAGCTATTGGATCCTATTTGCGCTCTTCTGCACACAGTTGTCAAATAGCGTGTATAGCCAGCAGGATGAACATCCGGTATGGAAAGCAGTAAAAGCACAGCAAGCCACTTTGGGCTTGGAAGAGGGTGCAAAGAGCTTCACCCTGAAAAACCTCAACGTAGCTATACTCAACGCATCGCAAACACTATCTTCCTTTCGACCCAATAGCGGCGAAAAGGGTTTTGACTATACACCAGTTGAACTTCTAAACAAAAGAGATCGCAATCAGTTTTTTCATATCGGCGATATCAATATCCGTTTGCGTCGTCAGGGAGACAGCTCATGGACGGCCTATTCATCAGCTGCAGAACGTAAGCATGTCATCGCAATACCTCCTGCGAAAAACAACCTTGCTAGTGCAGATATCACTCCCACGCTTAACCATATCCCTTTGAAAGTGATCCGTCACTGGCAAGATGACCATGGTGATCTGATCTTGAGTTTTGAACTCACAAACCCCAACGATTATGCGATCGAGATTGGATCAATGGGTATCCCTCTCCCATTCAATAATAACATGGACTGGAAGAATCTCGATCAAGCACACGCCCAGAATGTCTTTTTCGATCCCTATATCGGTAAAGATGCCGGATATCTGCAAGTCAACCGCCTGCACGGCAACGGTCCAAGTTTGCTGGTATTGCCCTATAAAAATGCAGGATTTGAAGCCTACAATCCGCTCAATACAGACCCTACTCCCCGAAGTATTACTTTTGAGGGGTTTCATGAATGGCTGATCCACAGTAAGGCTCATGCCGAGACTGAATGGAAAGGCGTAGAACAATGGAATACACCGACTTCTACGTTCTTGAAACCACATGAATCAAAGACCTTTGCCTTAAAATTTGTCCTTGCCCCAAGTATCCGGGAAATAGAGTCGGAGTTAGTGAAGAACAACAGGCCTGTAGCTATTGGCGTACCTGGCTATCTTGTTCCGATGGACAATCCGGCCAAACTTTTTATCAAGCACAACAAAGCCATTAAAAGTATCAGTGTTTATCCCGAAGGAGCATTAACCTTGACAAAAAAAGGAAACACACCGCAGCAATGGACAGAATATGAAGTGAAAGGCAACCGTTGGGGACGTGCAAGACTAACAATCAACTATCGGGACGGTATTACGCAGACAGTCCAATACAAAATAATCAAGTCCGAAAAAGAAGTGGTTCAGGATCTCGGCCATTTCCTTACCACAAAACAATGGTATGAGAATGACAAAGATCTCTTCGGCCGCTCCCCGGCTGTCATATCATACGACTATGAGGAACAGCAGCCCATCACCCAAAATAGAAGTGCCTGGTTTGCTGGTCTCAGTGACGAAGCTGGAGCGGCAAGCTGGCTTGCCGCACTGATGAAACAAGTATTGCAGCCCGATCAACAGGAAATAGCCAAATTGAAACGATTTGTCAATGAGACCTTATATGGCCATATCCAGCACAAAGAAGGAGACAAGAAATATGGGGTTGTCAAAAGCCTATTTTATTATGAACCCGACTCCATGCCAGCTGGCACCTATCGTACGGACATTAACTGGAAGACTTGGTCTGCCTGGCCGAAAAAAGAAGCCGACGATATTGGTCGTTCCTACAATTATCCTCATGTGGCGGCCGCGCACTGGGTGATGTACAGACTCGCCCGCAACTATACGAATTTAGTGAATGAGGAAAGCTGGCAAACTTTCCTTGAACGGGCTTACCAAACGAGTATCGCCATGGTAGAAAAGGCACCTTACTACGCCCAGTTCGGCCAAATGGAAGGCAGTATCTTCCTTATCGTCTTACAAGATCTTCGCCGAGAAGGATTGACTACGATGGCCATTAACCTTGAAGCTGCTATGCGCAAGCGGGCAGAGCATTGGAAAACCCTTAATTATCCGTTCGGAAGTGAAATGCCTTGGGATTCCACGGGTCAAGAAGAAGTATTTCTTTGGTCGCGCTTTTTTGGATTTGATGAGAAAGCACAGGTGACGTTGAATGCCATTATCGCCTATATGCCTACCGTTCCACACTGGGGTTACAACGGCAGTGCGCGGCGTTACTGGGATTTTGTTTATGGTGGGAAGCTTTCGCGAATCGAGCGTCAGCTACATCACTACGGTTCCGCGCTTAATTCCATACCTGTTCTGACAGCCTATCGGGACCATCCCGATGATTTCTACTTGCTACGTATCGGACATGCCGGCATGATGGGAGCGCTGGCCAATGTCACAGCCGACGGCTTCGGTCCCGGAGCATTCCACTCCTACCCATCCACCTTGGCCAATGACGGCATCTCCGGAGATTACGGAACCGGTTTTTATGGCTATGCAGTCAATTCGGGAACCTATATAGTGGAGCACCCTGAATTTGGGTGGCTGGCATTCAGCGGTAATCTAAAAACCGAAAAACAGCTGGTCAAAGTTGCACTAACGACAGCATCCAAAGGCCGCGTGTTCCTTGCCAAGGAGAATCTTTGGCTCACAACAGATGCCGGCGAGATTGCCGAACTGCACTACGATCAAAAAGACCGCAGCATCACGCTGGTCTTCAATAGCGCTAATCAGCAACCGATTACGAATATTTTGCTTAATGTTAATACCGAAAGCAACTACGTAGTAGAAGGTTTCAGTAAGGATTCATTTAACCGTTATACAATACCTGCGTCAACCAAAATGATAAAATTGAAAAAGTTGAAATAAAAGTGCTACACTCGAGCACGCATAAGACAATAGTAAAGGTGGCTTCCATGAGCTGGAAGCCACCTTTACTTTCAATTGACACCCATCATAAGGCTTATCCATAAGCCATAGGCCATCCTTTTCATCCAAAAAAAAGCCTCTCCTAACTCAGTAACTTTTGCTGAAATGCAAAACGGATCAGGTCGGCTGTATTTTTACTTTTGGTCTTATCCATGAGATTTTGACGGTGCCCTTCAACAGTCCGTTTGCTCAAAAAGATCTTATCTGCAATTTCCACAGCAGTAAAGCCTTGAGCAATGAGTTCAAGTACAGCAAACTCCCGCTCCGTGATTTCATATTGCGAAAGACGTGAAGCCACATCGACACTGGTACTACTCTCCACGTCAAAATTTTCCATAAACCGTAGACCGAAATTGGTCATCAGATATTTATGCCCTTGGGACAAACGTAATAATCCAAATAAGATTTCATCATAATCGCCACCCTTCGACAGATAACCGTCTGCACCACTACGAAAAGCTTCGGCCACTTCATTCGGTTCTTCCACCATCGACAACAGCGCAAATCTGACGTCTGGATAGATCTTCTTGGCCATTCGGATGAAAGTTATTCCATCCATACCCTGCATATTCAGGTCAGTTAAAACTAAATCCGGCAAGATATTGTTTTCAAGGTACATTAATGCATCCTCTGCACTATCTACTTCCGCTACCACAGAAAGCTTGTCGTGGGTATCAATGATCAATCGTATCCCGTTTCTTACAAGCCGATGGTCATCAACTAAAAGAATTTTAGTCATTTTTCCTCCAATCCCACTAAGATACTTTATTTTTTTTAATAAGTTAATTTTTTAAAAATAGTTCAATGAAATATGAACCCATTTTATTTAACCTTACGCCATATTTTTTCGTTACCCACTTGCTGATAATCTGGTGCCAGTACCGAGAAGCGTAGCGTTTCCTGACTGCCCAACGCTAGGTATCCGAGGGTTTCCAAACTCTCATCAAATAAAGATAAGACTTTAGCCTGCAGTTGCGTATCAAAATAGATGAGTACATTGCGACACAGAATCAGCTGAAAGGCATTGAAAGATGCATCACTTACCAGATTGTGTGAAGCAAAGACAATCCTTTCCTGCAAGCTGGATGTTAGCTTCACCCACTTATAATTGGCTGTATAATAACTGGAAAAGTCCGCTTTTCCGCCCGAAAGCTGGTAATTTTCTACATAAGATTTTAGATTTGCCATGGGTATAACGGCCCGCTTAGCCTGCTCTAGAACAGAAGGATTAATATCTGTGGCATAAATCAGTGATTTGTGCAGTAGTTTGGCTTCCTGCAACAAAATGGCCAACGAATATGCTTCCTCCCCTGTCGCACAGCCCGCTATCCAAATTCGAATAAAGGGTGAAGTGCCTAATTTGGGTAAGATTTCCTGCCGCAAACGCAAAAAAAAGCTTGGATCGCGAAACATTTCTGTAACGTTAACCGTCATCTTTTCGACGAATCGTTGCATGTATTCAGCTTCATGTAACACACGGTACCGCAATTCGGCAAAACTTGCAAAATTATCCAGTAGGCACAGCTGGTTGATCCGCCGCGATAAAGACGCTGTGGTATAATGGGTAAAATCGTAACCATAGCGACGCTCCACATCTTCCATCAATATCATCACCTGCTCTTGGCTAACAATTTTTTTGCCATTGATCATTTTGCAATTTCCCCCATTAACCGCACCAAAAGTTCGATGTCGATCGGTTTTGAAATATAGCCATTGGCTCCCGCTGCCAGACACTTTTCACGGTCTCCAGTCATCGCCTGCGCCGTGACTGCGATGACCGGCATTTCTTGGGCATCCCAAGTTTTGCGGATCAGCTGGGTAGCTTCATATCCGTCTATCTCGGGCATCATCATATCCATCAGCACCAGACCGACGCCAGCACGATCCCGCAGCTGAGCAAGCCCCTCTTCCGCAGACAGGCAACCAAAGGCTTGAAAGCCTCTCGATTTTAGGGCCAATTTCAATGCAAATATATTGTTTTGATCATCATCGATGATTAATACGGTTTTGTTCTTGTCCATGCTCTTTTATCTATTGCCTTTTATTTTACTACAACAACTATTCATACATCCATACCCGTAGCAGGGACAAGAGTTGATCGATATCCACCGGTTTGGATATATAATCTGACGCTCCTGCAGCGATACATTTTTCCCTATCTCCCATCATTGATTTGGCAGTAACAGCGATAATCGGCATGTCCTTATAACGGAGATTACTTCGAATCGACGCAATCGTTTCGTACCCATCCATTTCGGGCATCATCATATCCATCAGGATCACAGCCACATCTTCATTTTCTTCTAGCTGTTTCAGTGCATCCTTTCCATCCGTTGCTGGTACAACCGTCATCTGATATTTCTCAAGCGCTTTGGTGAGCGAGAAAATGTTACGGATGTCGTCATCCGCTACAAGCACCTTCTTGCCCTTCAACACATCTTCCAAAAAGCCAAGCCTAGCGGGAGCTTTCGCCGAAGTACCTTTGTTTTCTTCTACAAGATGTAAAAATAAGCCTACCTCATCCAATATGCGCTGATAGGAATTGGCGGTTTTAACGACGATTGTATCCGCATAACGTTTTAATTTCATTTCCTCCACCTGCGATAGATTCTTACCGGTAAACACGATAATCGGTAATTTTTCTAGACCCTGGTTGCGTTTAACAGCCTCCAATGTCTCGTAACCGACCCGGTCCGGAACGCCCATATCGAGTATCACGCAGTCTGCAGTATCAGAGCTTAGCGCCGCAATGCTGTCTTCCACGTTGCTTTTGATTTCAGAGACAATGTCAAAACTCCCGAGAAAAAGAGATAGCGCTGCTGCATGCTTAGGGTTTTCTTCGACGATAAGTACCTTTTTAGGATGTCTGGTGAGTGCATCCTCTATTCTACGAAACATATCACCCATTTGTTCCAACGCCATAGGTTTATTGATAAAATCGATAGCACCCTGAAGCAGACTCTCTCTTTTAACCTGCAGAGAAGACATGATATGCACCGGAATATGTCGTGTTTTGGGATTTTCCTTGATCTCAGCCATTACTTGCCATCCATCTTTAAGTGGGAGCTGAATATCCAGCAAAACCGCGAGCGGCATATATTGCGCTACCACTTCCGCAGCAATGTCGCCACGCACCACCACGATCCCCTTATAGTTTTGCTGGCGCGTATATTTGAGTAGAATCTTTGCAAACTCAATATCATCCTCGACGATCAAAATAAAGCGGTCGCCAGGAACGATACTATCACGATCGTCTGGAATTTCGGCTGGGATAGGTATATGCAAAGTGTTTTCTGTGGGTAAAGCTGGCACCGTTGGAATTTGTTCCAAAGATGTAGTCTCCACAGGTAAAATTTCCGCGCCGTCGGTTGCTAACAACGTCTGCGCAGCGCCGAATAGGGATGTACTTTCGCCCGAAATGCGCTCGGGGATAATCAGTTGAAAGACACTACCTTCTCCTTCTTCACTATTCAATAAGATTTCACCGCCAAGTAAGCGTGCCAATTCCCGGCTTATGGAAAGCCCCAGCCCCGTACCACCAAATTTACGGCGTGTAGAGCCATCCGCTTGTTGAAAAGCCTCAAATATTAGATGCTGCTTATCCTTTGGTATTCCAATTCCGGTATCGCGCACTTCAAATACAATCCCGTTTCGGGGCGACTGCTCCCGATCGATATGTAGCGTTACCTTGCCCGATGCCGTAAATTTAATAGCATTAGAGAGTAGATTACGTAAAATCTGTTCTAGCCGCTGTTTATCTGTTTCGATCTGAGCGGGCAATTGCTCCGCTACGCTCATTTCTAATCCAAGTTTCTTGTCGGCAGCAATTGGTCCGAACATCGCCGACAGACCATGCATTACGTCCGCAAAAAATACGGGCTGTACATCCAAATCCATTTTGCCGGATTCTATTTTAGAAAGATCCAAAATCTCGTCTATCAGGGTCAGCAGACTCTTTCCCGAACTCTGGATCACGGCTGCCGATTCCATCTGTTCGTCATTGAGGTTACCGTCCGTATTTTCGGCCATCAGACGAGAAAGCAGCAAAATTGAATTAAGCGGAGTACGCAGTTCATGCGACATATTAGCTAAAAATTCAGATTTATAGCGTGTACTCTGTGCCAGCTCTGCCGCTTTCTTCTGAATTTCTTGGTTACGTTCAGCTATTTCCAAATTTTTATCTTCCAACAGCCTGGAACGCTCTTCCAGCTCACGGTTAGACTGCACCAACTCTTCCTGCTGAACACGAAGTTCTTCCTCAGAAGCCTGCAATTTATAGGTATGCATTTCTAGACTAGAATTCAGTGATTCCAGCTCAGTATGTTGTGCCTGCAGCTCTTCAGTCTGCGCCTGCGTCTCTTCCAATAAATTCTGTACAACCAATCGAGCTTGCGATGCAGCGAGTGTAGCACCCACTTTTTGAACAGCATCTCTAAAAAACGCCAGCTGTATCGAAGAAAAGGGCTGCAATGAACCAAGTTCCATTACACCGATACATTCACTTCCATCAAAAATAGGAAGGATAAAAAGGTTGTTTACCTGTACTTTTCCAGTAGCGAAGCTGATGACATAATGCGTATCTTCGAGATTTTCAAATAATTTCTCCTGGCCATCTTTAAATACCTGCCCTACCATGCCATCCCCTGCAGCAAAGCGTTTATGCTCCGGATCTTCAAGGCCATAAGATCCTCTTAACATCAACTGATCCTGCTCCATGAGATAAATGGCCCCATTAACACAACTGCCATACGTCGTTAGATGTCGTAACGTGACGGCCGTGAGCTCTTCTTGGAGTTTATTGCCCATTAAAAGATTGCTCAGCTGCGTTAATCCAGCTTGATGCCAATTATTGTTATTGAGTTCATCAAAAGAAATTTTCAGTGACCTAGCCATTTCATTGAGCGATCCCGTCAAGCTTCCCAAGTCGTCCTGTTCAGCATCCTGTATCTGCATATCATAATTTCCCGCTGCGATTTCACGGGCAATGCGCTGGGTAATGCTGAGTCTCCGCTGGATCTCCTCATCTTTACGTTTCAGATCATGTTGTAACTGTTCTCGCTTAAAGAAATCATCCCGCAAACGGAAGTAAAAAAAGACAGTGATCAGCAAAGAAACTACTGCGGCCAGCAAAACGAAAATCGATGTGTAGCCAGAAGATCGTCCAAGTTCATTCGAACGCTTGTTCAACAAAGATTCTTCTTTATCTATAATCTGGCTGATTAAAATTCGACAGCTATCCATATAGGCTTTCCCCTCTTCGAGTTGGGAGACCGTCACCATTCCGCCCCGCCTTTTGATAGTAACCAGATTTTCAAGTTTGGTCAGTCTAGACCTTACCAGCGTGGACAGGGTATCGATTACCCGCTGTTGATCGGGGTTATCAGCTGTCAAATCGTGCGCACGGCTTAGCGATTGAGGCAGCGACTCAAGACCAGTTTGATAAGGATTTAAAAACTTATCCAGCCCAGTCAGTAAATAACCTCGCTGACCCGTCTCGGCATTCTGCAGATCCTGTAGAATTTTATTAACACGGCTCATCACCCGACGGCTATGGTCCACCATCTCACTATTATGAATCTGCTTACGAATACTGACATAAGAAGCCGTTGAACTTGCTAAGAGCAACAGTAGCGATATTCCAAAACCTATCTGCAGGTTTTTTAAAATAGTTTTAGGCATGCTTTTTCATCCATTGAGTTAAGACTATGCCAACTGATGGTCTAGATGGCCGCCAAATATAGCAATAGGGGGCCTAAAATGAATATCGCCTAAGCAAGCACGGAGGATGATACCGTATTTTAACAAAAATTTACGTATTTATCCCCCTTCAGCAATCCTTTGGGCAATAATTTCCGAAGTCGCTGCACAAAAATCAAGCCCTGAATAGTCAGGATTATAACCGCCGATATAAGGTACAGCCATCATAAAAATACGTTGGTTGGAGCGTCCGCTGTGATCAACAAGCTGAAAGCTATCGTCTATCTTTATCCCCGGCACCCGCAAAAAGATAGCCCCATCCGGTGCCACAAACATATGATCATTACCCGCCAATAACTGTTCCTTGGCATGCTCAACAGAGCGGAACCTCAAATAAGCGGGACTAATATTACCGTTGTCGATCAAACTCTTAAAAGGGAAATCTTCAAAATTCAACGGCTGCTGACCTACGCAATCGACAAATGTCTTATAATATGTTTTACTTTCTATACCTTGCTCATTTGTATAAAAGTAATTGGCTCCACAGTCCTTTGCAGGTTCAACACGGCTTTCGGTACCAACGTTTACCACCTCGAGACGACCGGCATCGTGCAATGCGAGCAACTCGCGGCTAGAGCCCTGCGGTACGAAAGCAATCACAATAGAAATCAGGGGCATTAACACCTTCTTTAAACGAAGCATATCTTCTGCAGACATGTATTTTGCTGGATAATTCAATGTAAAGCTCAGCGCAGAAAGCACTTCCTTCCAATAAATTGATTCGTGCCTTTTGATGGACTTTAGCGCTTGGGCGTGTTCCTGACGAAAACCTTCGAAGGCATCTTTCTGCTCCCGCAAGGCAAGTACCGCTTCCACAAAGTCTTCGAGACTGAGCTTTTCTACCATGTCGTAGAAGGCGGGATCTTTCTCCTTAAACTGGGCTTTAAAATTTCGCTCAAATAAAAAATCAAGCGATACAAATCCTTCATTTTCGAGCCTATTAAGCATAAGTTCCTCTTCTGAAATCAAGAGATTGTTGGCTAAGAACGGGTCTTCCTGATGAAAGCGGATCGCAGGGAGAAGCCCACTGCGTGTATGCATCACTATTTTAAAATTTTCGCTTCCCGGATCAATTTGATATTTTATCTCCCCTGTTTCGAGCACGTCAAAAGAGCCATTGTGCCGAGCCAGTGTACGTACGGCATCTATCGCGGTAAGCGAAGCTCCACGTATCCCAACGGCATGATCAGTCTTTAAGGCGAGTTTAGATGGTGGATAAGGCGATTCAAAGTAGTGTTCGACATTACCCTCATGTTTAGTTGGCCATTTGTGTCCAGTGCAAATAATGGCCTTATCAACGATATACGTGTCCGTGCTTCCAACCATTATTTTTACCTGCGCTTGGCTTTCTAGGTCGATGATATCGCTTACCTGGCTAGCTAGGTACACCTGGGTTTCAATACCTTTGGCATCTGCCATACGCTTTAATAGCGTAAACTGTTCCGATAAATAGCGGCCGAACAGCAACCGCGGCACTACTTTATAACGATTAAAATCGTCCACATCAATTCCATAGGTACGAAGTGTAGTTGCCGACAGCGATTTGACATACTCTTCAATGGTGGTCACCAGTGCCGGGATTTCATGATCCGAGACGTTGGTCAAGTGCTCCGGTGTAGCACCTTCATAGCTGTAAGGCATCCCTGCACCTAATTGTTTTCTCGACTCAAAAATAGATATTTTGAGCTCCCCCATATTCTTTTCAATCAATCTTTTGTACATAAACAGGCCACTGGGTCCGCCCCCGATGATGGCTACATGGATGTGTTGTTGCATAGTTTTCATTGCGCTGCCTGAATGGCAGTTTTCGGTGATAAGAACAACAATAAATTACATAAAGTTTTAAATTGCATTTATTACGCTGCAATAAAAAGTGCGATAAATACGGGTTGCGATTTAAATACCTGAATCTGCGATTCTGCAAACGAAGGGTGTGTGGGTGCTGTTTTCCGAATAAACAAAAATGATAACAAATAATAATATTATGGAAAACAACATCAACAATCCAGAGATCATCAACGACATCATTAAAATCAACAATGACCGTATTGAAGGTTATAAAAAAGCAATTGATCTGGCAACAAGTCACGGACTAGATAAACTGATTCCCACCTTTCAAAAATATATCGGACAATCGGAAGAATTTATTGCCGAGTTAACTCCATATGTTGAGCTTGAGGGCAAAGAGGCAACGGATAGCACCATGCTGAGCGGCAAGCTATTCCGCGCCTGGATGGGAATCAAAGTAAATATCACAGGCGACGATGAAAGAAGTTTACTGGAAACCTGCGAACAGGGCGAAGACGCGTTTAAATCGACGTACCAAACAGCGTTGGCAGATGGATCCGATGAACTCTCGCAAAATGTGCATAGTTTGATCAATACCCAACTTAGCAAACAGCTTGAAGCACACAATATTATTAAAATGTTGCGCGATAGCAAAACAATTTAATCTTTTACTATAGATCTTCTTACAAAATAGAAGTCCTTCTCACAAAAAATACCGAAGCCTAAATTGCTTCGGTATTTTTCTTTTAAAAACACGATCTCCAATGTGAAGATTCTTCGTACGGTAGCTTTGTTATGCATTTTGGACAGATTACCGATTGTCGCACTATCTGCCATCATACCTAACAACGCAGTAGCATCTTTCTTATTCATGGCCGCAATAATCCGATCAATCGACTTACTATTATCGGACTGCTGGGCGACTGCTAAATTTCCTGTCACTGACAAAGCCAGTAACATATACAAGATCCTTTTCATTTTACTTTACGTTTTCTTTCAGCCATTTTGCAATTGAGCCTAACGTACTATCGGGTATTTCACCAAGTTTTGCGTATTCCGCAGGGAGGCAGGTTTGACAAGGTTGCAGCAAGTGATTTACATTTGGTAGCAGGATGGTTGTTACTTTTCCGTGCTGGCCGGCACGACTGTACTTTTTCCAGTAGGTCAAATTGATGGGATCCACAAAAACATCCTTACTGCCATTGATCGCCAAGATGGGCACGTCCACTTTGCTTAAGAAGATCTGCGGATCATAGGAGATAAAATAGCGGTACCAAGGTCCGATAGCCTGCCTCACATAGGAATAGATTGGAAAACGAAAATGATCGTATTCAATACCTAGAGATTTGAAATACAGATCATCCTTTTGCTTCCAATAACTATAAACTGTATTAAGCTTACTTTCCATACTATCCGACTTGGCATATTGGAAGGCTGTCGCAAACATCAACCGGTTGATCTCATTGGATCTTTTTTTATCCTCCACAGTTAGCGGAGAAGTGTTGACTAGGTTTTCATTCTGTATTAAAAGTGATTCTAAGCCGTTTGAAGCTAATCCCGACAAGCTGATCAAAAAAGCAACATCTTTGCTTTGCGAAGCTGCTATCGAAATGACTGCCCCTCCTTCGCTATGTCCCAATAGGCCGATATGCCTTAAGTCAACATTTTTTTGAGTCTTCAAAAATTGCAGCGCGCCTAAAACGTCAAGTGCAAAATCAGCTGTTGTCGCATATCGGTATTCGCCTGTTGTTTTACCGACACCCCGATCATCCATACGCAAGACCACATACCCCTTGGGTGTCAATAAATTAGCAATACGCGAAAACATCTTTGTCCCGGCCATTGTACCATCCCGATCCTGTGGTCCGGTACCTGAAACGATAATAACGGCCGGATATTTCCCCGCCTTGACAGGCGAGGAAATGGTGGCACCAATGGTAATACTATCTGCTTTTGATTTAAAGACAACATTTTTTTCGTTGATAGCCTGTGCTGAGGCATTTCCATAAAAAAACAATGAAAGCGCAGCAATGAATATTGATCTGATTGTTTTCATGATCTTATTTCCCAGCTTTTAAAACGTTGACCATTTCGATGATTTCATCTGCCAGCTCCGAAGTGCTTCCCATATAGCCCACTTCAGAAAAGCGAAGTTTGCCATCCGATCCCACGACCATTTTGTGTGGTATCGGCCCCACACCTGCATCCTTCGAAGCTTTGCTATCCACATCCAACAAGACCGTAAATGGATAACTATTTTCTTTCATGTAATTGATCACATAATCTTTCATGTCTGGCTTACGTTCCTGTGTATTGATAAAGTAAAAGACAACATTCGGATCATCTTTGAAATGATCTACCGCCAGTTTCATCCCCGGAAATGCGCCCTTGCAAGGGGCACACCATGACGCCCAGAAATCCAATACAACAATTTTTCCTTTCTGGGAAGAGAGACGTACTTTTTTTCCATGTTGATCCAACAGCTCAAAATCCGGAATACCCTTGTTAATTAAGAGTTTCTGGACCTTTTCTTTTAGCTCCTTTCCCTTGTCGACATTTTTGAGACTAGCCAAATACTGTTCGTAGCCTATGTCTGATTTGTTTTTTGCGCTGTAATTTTTTTTCATCAGCTCAAGCATATAGGTCGAACTCTGATTCATTGCGTAACTTTTCTCCAGTGCCATCTGCAGTTCTTTAGCTTTCCCCTGCCCTTCAAGAACACGCACATAGGTATCATTCAGATTCGCATTTTTATAGCTCGCGGTACTCTGTGCAGCGGCAGCATAGGCAAAAGCTTCGTCGTAAAGTTTATTGTCGACCAATATCTTGGCAAATAAAGGCGCATTTGAATAATACAAAGTCGCATATTTATCCCCCTGAAAGTTATCCTTGTAGTAATTCAAACGTTCCATAATAACACGGGCATAGGGCAATATTTCGGCAGCTCCTATGCTTTTTTGCGAAAGATAAGGCACGTCCAAGGAACGGTAGATCACATTCGAAAGTGCTTCGTAAGGTGCTATCTTGGACATATATTTACTATAGTTGGGCAGATCTTTGTTCATGCTGGTGTACACCGAAATAATCCAGTAAGCGCTGATATAGCTGATTCGATTCGCATCGTTAAAAGCAACTTCAGCTTCCTGGTAAGGATGTTTGTCAATAAAATCCATTGCAGCTTTCAAACGTTCATCGTCCGTCTTCGCTTGTTGAATTAGCTTAAAATCCACCAGACGCTGTTGATCCTTTACATATTGCCCCTTTGGAAACTGGGAAACAATCCTTTGCTGCAATGCCTCCGCTTTAGCAGTATCCTTCAGAATCTCCCGATAGACGCGATGGATTTCTAATAAGTCTTGTTCGCTAATATCGGGTATCTGCTCCAAAGTAATCAGTTCTTTACTTAATTTAGCCAGGGATTCTGGCGTATTCATATGTTTCAAAGCGCTTGCTGCGGCGTAAAGCACCCGAAATCGATTTTCAGGATGATATTTCAATTCATATTTAACCCACATCAGTAAGACCTCATCTGATTTGTAAGCCGCCGAATCAACTACATAGGGTACACCATCAACAATATTTGGTGTTCGCAACAGGCCCCATCCTAACAACCCACCCGACATCTGGCGCCCATCACTGGCCGAAAGGATATAGGAGTAGGTCTTCTCTCCCCCCTTGTCTTCCAAGGTGTCCGATTTAAAGACGAGGTTCATCAATCCCAGATTCGGTGGCAGCATGTATTTTGCCGTCCAAACCGAATCATTTTTTGCAAACTTGATATCCGTGGTGGTCCATTTAAAGTCAGTATACCCCGTTAACTGCGCCGAAATATCGTTGGCGTCCTTCAACACAGTAGTGCGTGCATCATATACGAGCTCAACCGTATCCTGCTCCTTTGGAAACTCCGGTATCACCTTAAAAACCTGCGGTTGTTTCTGTTGTTGCGCTAAAGCAACGGAGCAACTCATCAGTGCCCAGGCCAATACCGATGTAGTTTTTATTACACAATTTTTCATATCTCTCATTCTTCCTTTTTCAAATAAATGTCCATTTCGATCCGTTCTTTATGGATTTTGCGCTATTTCGGGACTCAAATTAATTTCATATTGAGCAATCCGAAACACATAACGGTCGCTATTCGGAGCCAAGGTGAAGGTATTCCCGCCGAATGTACGCGTGTAGGTTTTCTGGAATCGCGTATCGTCTTTGAGACGGCGCATATCCCACCAGCGCAACATGCGGAACATAAACTCGCGACGACGTTCCTGTATAACTTTCTCCAGAGCGTCACTAGCGTCTGACGCAGTCAGATTGACCGTAGATCCGGGTAATATCCTGCTGGCCCGTAAATGATTGACCAGTGTCATGGCTGTAGCCGTCTGATTGTCCCGGGCAGCAGCCTCGGCCTTGATCAATAGCATTTCAGGAACTGAAGGGCCGACATTCCGACCTTCATCTTTTATATAATCAAGATAATAATATCTGCCTTCATATACCTCCCACGCAGATATTTTCGATCCTGGAACCGTAAATAAATTATAGCGCTGGTCGCTCTCATCAAACAACGTCAATAAATCTTTGCTTAGTCGAAATGCTGTTGGCACATAAGCTGTAATCCCATTTACTGGTACTTTAGATAATAAGATCTCCGGATTATTTATACGGCGCGGATAACTAATCATGGTCGTTGTTGTCAGCTTGGTTAAATCATTAAGTTTATCGTTCAAAGCCAACGCTTGATCGGCTGCTTTTGCCGCATCCGCGTAGCGGTTCATATAAAAATACGTACGAGCCAACAAACCATAGGCTGAGACCTTGGAAGGTAAGGTTGTAAACTGCTGCTGTGCAGGCAACCCAGGCAATGCTGCTTCAATATCGGCTAAAATCGCATCATATAACTGTTGTAATGTACCTCTATTGAGCGACTGCTCGGTGGTAGGCTGCAGGATCAACGGGACACCGAGCTCGGTATTGGCACTTTCCCGCAGATAAGGCTTCGCATAGGTATTGGCTAACATCAAGTAAGCCGAAGCGCGGTGGATCTTTGCCTCCGCAACCAATTGGCTAATTTCAGCAGGCGTACCATCAGAAACCTTCGGTACCTCGGCAATGACCGTATTCGCATAGGCTATCGCATTATATAATCTGGACCAGTTGTCATCTTTAAAATTCTGATTACCGATAGGATAAATATCATCTGCCCATTGGTACGACCGACAATAATAGCCATAAGAATCACTACCAGAAAGCGATTTTTGTTGTGCAGAACCATCAATGATTTCAAGGTCATCGGCGGCCATGTCCGACAGTGCGGGCGCAGCTTCAAATGTAGTCGTATTGTTTAAGAGGTAGCGATAGTTTTCTATCGTCCCAGGTGTCAACTGTCCCTGTGTTTTTATATCCACATATTTTTCACAGCCAGCGATGACGCCTCCAAGTGTTAAAACCGCCATTGCAAGACCTATTCTACGGCTGTAATCTTTTATAATTATTTTCATCATTTTAGCAATTAAAAGTTAACGTTGATAGAAAAGTTATACGAAGGAACAGGACGCAGGTTGGTCGTGTTACCCACATAATTGGCAAAATCCGGATCAATACCTTCTTTATTCGCGGTCCAGATCAGTCCAACATTACGGACAGAGCCAGTGAGATTAACCTGTTCGATCTTCATGTTTTTCAGTAGCCTCTTGGGCAGTGCATAACTTAAGGAAATTTCACGCAGTCTAACATAATCCCCTTTTAGCACGTTAATATCCGAGTAAGTATAGCGATATAGACTATATTGCCCATAGATATCTGCTGTTACTGCTGGAACATTGGTTATGGCCTCATCCCCTGCCTGACGCCAGCGATTGGCAATATCTGCGCTGAGATCAAATTTTGGTGAAGTTAATCCACGACTGGGGGTCATGTAAGATTCAATACTAGGTTTTATAAAGACATTTCCAAATTGGTAGGTGACCAACGCAAATAACGACCATTGTCCGTAGCGCAGGTTCGTTTTTAAGCTACCAAAATAAGGTGCTGTTGTGCGCCCCATATATTTAAGATCATCGACTCCCTTCAAGGTCTGTTTAACGGAAACAACCTCTCCCTCTTTGTTGTACACCTGGGTCAATCCATTTGCATCAAGGCCGGCATGTCGAAATGCGAGCAGCTTATCGCTAGCATATCCTTCTAAATAACCAATACCAACAGGTGTATAGGAGTAAGTGAAATTAGCGATATCACTGGCTTTGAAACGATTATCGGTAATTTTATTGGTATTGTAAGAAAAGTTTGCCCCGATATCTAAATGCCAATCCATCTTGTTGAGGAGTATCGCATTTAAACCGAGATCAACACCTTTTCCACTCATACTTGCCGTATTTCTTTTCAAGTTCCCATTGTTTATTGTTCCTACGTAAGGAGCAGCAATTGGAAAACCATACAATAGATCACGACCCTTTTTGACATAATAATCAAAAGTACCCGTCATACGGTTATTGAATAAACCGAAATCGAGCCCAAAGTTTGTGACATATGTTTTCTCCCAACGAAGCTGCGGATTAGCGATTGCAATAATGCTTGCGGAAGGCTCACCAGTAGGATTACGTGCAACATCATCAAGTGATATATAGGTAAACGGACGTACATCTTGCGTGATGTTACCGTTCACCCCATAGGTTGCCCTAACTCCCAATTGACTTAGCCATTGCACCCTGTTCATAAAGGATTCTTTAAGCACATTCCATTTCAGACCGCTTGACCATAACGGCGTCGCCCGAAAACTTCGGTCCAGCCCAAAATTGTTGTAATCATCATACCGCACACTTCCCGAAAGGGTATATTTTCTATCATAGGTATAGGCAGCATTTGAAAAATACGACAGAAAGCGTCTTCTCTTATCGGCCTGCTGAGGTGCTCCAGACAAACTTTCATTAAATCCTTGGATACTAGGGTATGCAGACTGTAGGTAACTTACAGCGGTATTAAATCCAGTCTGCATATTATACCCATATAAGGTACTGCTTCCCTGTCCAGCCTCCGTCTGCCTGATCTCCGAGCCTGCAATAGCAGAAATATCATGTTTCTGCGCGAGTAAAGCATCGTAATTGAGCTGTCCGCGCAAGGTATAATTATTCACTTCGGTATTTCCGATGTTATAGATTCCCCCTTTGTTGATGCCCAGGCTATTTTTCGTCTGGCCTACTGGTGTAAATCTATTCAGCAAGGAACGGTTCGCAAAAGATTCTTCCGCGCTGAACATACGGTTGCTCGCAAATGAACGCTCATTGGCATACATAACCGTTCCTTTGATTCCTTTATAGATCGGAACAGAAAGATTGATCACAGCCGAAAAGCTATTATTCTTGAGCGTACGGTCCAATTGCTCTAATTCCTGCAAGTAGTTGTAGCGCCAATCTTTGTATGCTGCTCCCAGTCCATTAACAAATCCAGGTGTCAATCGGTCGTATGCAATACCCTTTCCATTCGCATCGGCCAGCAATTGATAAGGCAAAAGTGTCGATGCTCCGGTATCGTAAAACTGCGAGATTCCTATCCCATTCTGTTTTTGGTTAAGAAATGTACCCGCAAACTCGTTGATAACGTTGCAATCTTGAAAAGCCTCCAGTTATTATTAACGTTCAAAGTCAGACGTTTACCATTTTCACCTCTAGTATATGGGTTTTCGTTGGCGTATGAGGCCGAATAGAAATAATTGTTATTTTCCGTACCGTTACTGATGGATAGGTTATACTGCTGGCTACTCATAGGTCCCAATAGATACTGTTGAATCTGATCCTTATTATCTATGCCTTTTAGTGGGGTGACTAAAGCATCATAATCAGTCTGCGTGATCTGCCCATTTTTCAGCCTGATCGCTGCCGCTGCAACTTCACCCGGATAGTAGGTCGCATAAGAATAAAGGTTGGTTGCAATATTATTGCCGTTCAATATATTTTTGGCTACCAGTTCCTCTTGATAATCGATCATTTGGCCACTATTCATGGTACGCAAGTATCCTAAATCAGGTTTTCCAGAAAACACAGTATTGGCAGAGACGCTTATTCTTGGCACCCCAGTAACGGACCCTTTTTTTGTTGTGACAACGATAACTCCGTTTGCTGCCCTAACACCATAGATCGAAGCTGCCGCGGCGTCTTTCAATACAGTAATGTTTTCCACATCGTTTGGATTCAGTGTAGCAAGGTCCATCGTGGAAATCGCTCCGTCTACGACAATCAATGGTGATTTTTCGGTTTCAGTATCTATAGAACCTATGCCCCGTACGTTAAAATTATAATCATTCTGACCAATGGTACGTGTGCTTGAATTAATACTCAGTTGATTATTGTTGTAAGTAAAAGTACGATCGCCGGTTCCGATGGAAACCTGGAGTCCGGGTACCTGACCTTCTAAACGCTGAATAATATTGGCCGAAGGAATCTTCTCCAACTCTTTGGCCGTAATGAGCGAGACCGAACCCGTAGCCCTTTCCTTTGAAATTTTTTGATACCCAGTGGAGATCACGGCTTCCTCCAGCACGTTATTTTTTTCCTGCATGTTAAATGTAATCTGATTCCGATTTCCAGGAGTTAGCATACTATTTTCATAACCTACTGCCGTGATTACAATAATATCCGTTGGTTTAATATCATAAATCAGAAAACGGCCGTTTTCGTCGGTTTTCGCACCCTTGCGGGTATCTTTTACCCATACGCTCGCCAGCGGGATAGGTTTTCCACTGGAAGAAAGCACCGTTCCAGCGACCCGATCCATCAATTCTTGACCCGCACTGTTTTTCACCGGGCTTCCCTCACGACCTTCCGCAGAACGGCGCACAATGGAATAGGATCTGTCATCCACATAGAGAAATACCAATTGATTGGGATAAAGTACTTTTTTAAGTACTTCTTCCAGTTTATTTCCCTTGAGCGATTCGGTATCGACAAATTTTCCGTTCAGCAGGTTGTGCTCATAACTCAAATTCGCGTTGAAACGCTGTTCAATCTGTTTTACGGCTTGATTAAGTGGCAACCTTTGCTGCGCATAGGCATGCTGTCCGACGGTAAATAGCAGCGAAGTGACCGGAACCATCAACAAGCAACGTAGTGGTTGCCACCTGTTTTCTGTGATTTTCATTTTTGTTAGGTTAGATGTTACTATTGTATTAGATTAATATTGTTTTTCTTCTTTTGGATCGAGGTAGATGGTATCTTTTTCCATTCGGATATTCGCGTGTAAGATATTCGCGATCGAATAAATGATACTTTCCTGCGAACCTAGCGATATGCGACCGTCGATTTTTCGATTCAAAAGTGTGGGATCGCTTATGATAATTTCTTTGCCATATACATAGCGAAATTCATTCGTTAGATCAGCGACTGTTAAGTTTTCGCCAGTTAGCGTTTTCTGGGTCCATGCTACCGCCTGCTGGGCCGCTTTTTTGCCTGTGCTCAAATGACGGAAGCCGTCAATACCGTCCTCAACGATATCACCGGGTGCGAGGATTTTGGTTTCACCAACATGTTTTTTATTGCGCAGGGCAATACGTCCTTCCAATAGTGATACTGTTATTTTGTTATCCCTATTTTTTAGGTTAAACTTTGTTCCGAGTACCTCCACCGCGACATCGCCGGTATAGGCTGTAAACCGTTCGTCTTCCCGAATAGCTGACATATCTCTGTTAAGATGCTTAACTTCGAGTAGTGTCTCTCCGGTCGTAAATACTTCTCGCTTGGACAGCCAATTCCAGGCGCGGCGGTAGGCGATAGAAGAATTGGCATTGAGTTGTACTGTACTGCTATCGGGCAATAACACAGTCTGAAATTCACCGCTTCCAGTTTCAATAACGATCATCGAGCGGTAATACCAAGATAAAGTTATAAAAATTGCTACAGCTGCTGCTCCTGTGGCTGCTGCCCAAAAACGGATGATTTGATGTCTTCTTTTCTTCCTATTTCCAGTTATACCTCGTTCAATATCCTGAAAAAGATCATCCGCAAATTCCTGATTAGGTCTAATCCGGGCAATGCCATACAAAGCATGCAGATAAGCAAGCGCATCGTCATATGAAGCAGCATTTATAGGATTTCCAGCACGCCATGCCTTCCAATTGATAACATCATCCCTTTCCGGCTGTTTGACGAAGCGAACAAAATCCAGGTCATCCAAAAAATCTTGAGTACGGTAACTCGTATATTTCTCCATTATTACGTCTCTATTAAATTCAAGACAAATAACATTTGGATTTTACCCCATGGAATCTATTTTTTTTTAAAAAATTTTAAAAGCTATGTATTTCACTTACCAAATTCATAATTTAGTCGCCAAATTAATGTGCAAAATCCTATTTTGAGCTATCAAAAAAGCATATATATGATTGAACTGTATTTAAAATAGGTGTTTTATTATTGTTATTAAATCTTTACTATTTTTGGTAAAGCGAATGATCTATTTCATTTAATGCTATAAATTCGGAGATGAACAACCCCATAGATCGGTACTGGAATGATTTTATTGATGGCGACAAATACGCGTTCGAGCAGATCTATCGTGCATTATTACCGACCTTATATGAGTATGGTATGCGTCGTGTAAACGATGAGGATTATGTTAGAGACTCCATTCAAGATGTATTTATTAAGTTTTGGGAAAACCGAAGCAAGCTACAGAGCATTTCCAATCCAAAACATTATTTGCTTGTCGCTTTGAAAAATAGCTTACTGAACACGCAATTGCGAGATGGCAAACTTTCTTCATTTGGTGAAAAAGATGATTTCCAACTCACCTATGATGTTGAATCCACTTATATCGCAATGGAAGAAAAGCAACAAAAAGCGCTAAAGCTCATTCAGGCATTAGAACAATTAACAGCTAAACAAAAAGAGGTAATTTTTCTTCGCTATTTCGAAGAATTAAGTTATGAAGAGATCAGTGTACTGACCAACATATCGGTTAAGAGTCTGTACAAATTAAATAATCGAGCCATGGAAGCCCTAAAAGATATTATGGGTATGCCAAAACAGCCGCTGATCGTGCTGCTTTGTACCATCAAATTTTTATACTTATAAAGCCAATAAAAGGTTTCAGCCTAGTATTTCTAAAGCATCCAACACTCCGTTATTACCAATTGATTACGAAGATCATAAACTACACCAAACAGGAAATTTTTATTCATCAAGATGCTATAGCTGATCCACCAATAAGCAATCAGCTACAGTATCTTCGAATCGGTATGGACAGCACAATTTTTTCAAAACAGCATCTTCACCGTCGATCAGCTAAGAGGTCAATATGACTGCACAATAAATAAATCCTCTTTCAGTCCTGTACTCTTTGCCTTTATCTTGATACTTCCCGATTTTTCGCCTGCCTGAACAATCAGCGTAAGCTGCCCATTGAACAGGTGCATCTGTGGTTTTTCAAAAGACTCCAAGTTCGTAGGATCTCCATTAGCCAAAGCTTTAAACGCACCAGCTCCCCCGACTTCAAATCGCACTAATCCATTGGCATGCGGGCAGAGATTCCCTTGTTTATCCACTGCTTTGACACGGATGTAAGCCAACGAACGTCCATCAGCAGCAATGGAATCATGCACCGTTTCCATTTTAATCCGGAACGGGCTTCCCGCTGTTCGTACGCTCTTTTCAGCTACCGGCTCTCCCGATTCATCATAAGCAACAACCTTGATTTCTCCGGGTTCATATCGTGTTTCCATCCACATCAGGCGATAACGCTCCTGTAAAGAATGCTTATTTTTACTTCGTTTCCCCTGACTCTTGCCGTTGATAAAAAGTTCTGCACTTGGATAGTCCGTATAAACGAACACAGGTGTCTGCTGGCCCACCCGATCTGGCCATGTCCAATGTGGAAGAATGTGCAAGGTATGTTCATTTTTATTCCACAAACTTCTGTAGAGGTAATAACGGTCCTTGGGAATACTTGCCAGGTCAATAATGCCAAACATGGAACTGTGGTTGGGCCATGCATCTGTATCGTATGGAGACGGCTCACCGAGGTAATCGAATCCAGTCCATACGAATTGCCCCATCGTCCAATGATGGTCTTCTGCCAAGGCAAAATCCTCATCCGGTAGATTGGACCAGGAACAATATTCCATATCGTAAGACGATGACTGATGATCAGGATATAGCATGTCGCCCTTTTTGACCACAGGAAATTTATATACTCCTCTGGAGCTTACTGTGGATGCCGTTTCAGAACCCAGTACTATATTTTGTGGCAATTTTGAATAAGCCTCTTCATAACGGTGCGTACGA
The DNA here is from genome assembly GCF_031455655.1 of Sphingobacterium sp. 2149. Classification (NCBI taxonomy): domain Bacteria; kingdom Pseudomonadati; phylum Bacteroidota; class Sphingobacteriia; order Sphingobacteriales; family Sphingobacteriaceae; genus Sphingobacterium; species Sphingobacterium sp. 2149. The sequence continues at coordinate 355,376 of NZ_JAVDTD010000003.1, forward strand.
TAGTTGAGTCCCGGAACATCCAGTAAACTGGCAAAACCATTTTCCAGCACACAACTAACCTGGTCCATACCACAGGTCACCGGTCGAGAGGGGTCTTCCCGATGGCAGATAGCCTGTAAAAATGAAGCCACTTTATATCCGTCGGCACTGCATTGTGTCGGCACCTCATTCCCGATACTCCACATCACCACGGAGGGGTTATTTCTAAAATGATGAATCATATTGACCATATCCCGCTCTGCCCAATCCGCAAAAAAACGATGGTATCCATTTTTACATTTGGCAATGTCCCATTCGTCAAAAGGCTCGATCATCATCATCAATCCCAATTCATCGCATAGCGAAACCAGCTCCGGCGCGGGCATATTGTGAGCGGTGCGCACTGCATCACAACCCATATCTTTGAGCAACTGTAATTGATAGCGTAAAGCCGACACATTTATTGCCGCACCCAATGGACCGAGGTCATGATGATTACATACACCTTGAAACTTTCGAATCTTTCCATTTAACATAAATCCCCGATCGGCAATGATACGCACCTCACGAATACCAAAACGAGTCTCAAAACTATCCATTAGCTTACCATCGACATAAACTTGCGTAGAAGCTCGGTATAAATTAGGCTGTTCGGGGCTCCATAGAGCAGGTTTTGGAACTTCAAAATTTTGTACAAAGGCCTTACCATAATTTATTTTTTGCTCATTTTCTTTTTGCGTCACGACACGGCCTTCTGCATTCAAAATTGCAGTTACCATGCGCACCGATTTACCATCAGCATGCTCCAAAGTGGTCTCCAACTTTACTGAAGCCAGGCTGTCTGAGACAAATGGCGTTGTGATATGGGCTCCCCAAACAGGCATGTGAATCTTCTCGGTAACGATTACATGCACATTCCGATAGAGTCCTGCACCGGGATACCAACGCGAAGATTGCGCTTTATTTTCCAGTCGAACGGCAATTGTATTGTTCCTGCCATCCCGATGCAGCAGTTCGGTCACATCAAAGTGAAATGCATTATAACCATACGGCCAGAAGCAAGCTTCCTTCCCATTGACATAGACCCGGGCTTCACTCATTGCACCATCAAATTTAAGCACCACGCGTTTGCTGCTCTGGTCAAACTGAGGCACATCGAACTTGGTACGATACCAGCCTACACCAACATAAGGTAGGCCTCCGGTTCGGCCGGTTTTTACAGTCGCTTTTTTCTCTCCATTTTGTGTCACAGCAACATCTTGTAAGTCGTGTGCACGGTCAAAAGGTCCGGCAATAGCCCAATCGTGCGGTACAGTCACATTCTTCCAATTCTTGTCGTCCAAGGTCGTCCGTTCGCCCTGGGCAACTTCACCCTGAAAAAAGCGCCAGTTTTTCTCCAATAAGAAAGACTGACGTACCGACTGTCCATGCAATGCTATTGGCACGACTAAAAACAAAAAGAATAATACGAAAGCGATATGCAATAATCTCATCATCAAATTATGGGTTTAGGGTCTAAAGTTGAATTTCATTAGCATCATTCAGCGTTGTAAATATAGTCTATTTAAAAGCGTTCAAGGCCTTTGTGGGACGTCCATTGTTATCAAATGCGCCTAACGTGTAGCCATTCCAACCGCCATAAGCCAAAGGTTCCCAATAAAATATTCCCAAAACCTTGTGATCTGGCACGGTATTAACCGAGCTAAAAAGATCTTTGAGCCATATTTCTGCAGTATCCGCGGCATCCCAGCTCATGCCCACTTCGCAGATCATCACCTCTGAATTGTATCGCGCAATCATATCTTTAATGTTACTGACGCAGGCTGTATTCCGTTCCTTCCAATTTTCTGGGGTCGGGTAAAGTGACATGCCGATTACATCCCATTTTCCACCGTTTTTCTTCAGACCATCGAACATCCAACGGAACAAATTATTATCAAATCCATTGTGGAGATGGATGATCACTTTTGCTGCCGGAAAAATCGCTTTTACCGCATCATAGCCTGCGTTATTCAATACGGCATAATTAGCCATGCTCTCCGAGGCCTTACCCTCATTCCACAGCATGCCATTCCCGGTTTCATTCCCTACCTGCACCCATTCCGGTGTAATATCGTTCTCTTTCAGTAATTGTAGCACCTCATTTGTATGGTCACTTACAGCTTTCTTTAAGTCATCAAATGCCAAACTCTTCCATGCTGCCGGCTTTGTCTGCTGTCCAGGATCTGCCCAGGTATCACTATAATGAAAATCCACCATGATGCGCATTCCCAAATGATGTGCGCGACGTGCTTTAACCAACACGTCGTTCTTATTGCACCAACCGCGTTCGGGATCTACCCAAACGCGTAGGCGTACAGCATCCATCCCCAATCCACGCAATAATTTCAGTCCATCTACTGCATTTCCTCCAGCATTGAAAAATTGTACACCCGAAGCCTCCATTTCCGTAATCCAGCTGACATCAGCCCCTTTTGCCAAATGCGATGCGGTTGCAGCGGGCTCGAAGCTATCTTTTTTGCTGCAGCTAGACAGCACCAAACAAAAGCCTATCGCTGCGGCAAATACCTTTCCTATTGTTAATTTTTTCATTCGATTCAATTATTTAAGGAGTTATCTTATTGATGTTTACTCCACATGATACTTAAACTGTTTTGGATCGCTCAGGTCGAGGATCAAGGTATGTGTGCCCACCTTGTCATAAGCAAATCCACTGCCATCTGCTGTATACAGTGCACAGTTGCCATCCCCTTCCGCAGCTCCAAAAAACCAAGTCCAACTGCCATTGATCAACACTTTTATGCCCCACTGTTCAGCTGCTGTTGTCGTGATTGTTGCCTTCCAAACTTTCGCCGTTTGGTCATAGATCATCGGCGTGGCCGTTGCGCTCCAACCGTTAAAATCGCCCGTTACCGTCATCGATTCCACAGCAGTTTCTTTCCAGGCCAACTTATTAACATCGGCGGTCAGGTACAGATATCCGCCTTTGCTTGTCCAGCAGTTCCAGCGATCTGCCCCGCTATATAAAATATATTGGCTACCATCCAATGGATAAGAACCATAGATCAGTGATGCACTGGCACTTTCTGCATTGGCTAAATAAAAGTTGTACCATTGGTCGAGACGGACAAAACCATCGTAGAAACCATCTTCTTTTCTCGAACACAGTTTCCATGGGAATTGTGTCATCTCTTTGTTCGAAAGATAAAGGTATGCCGCCTCATCGACCGGTTGGTAAGACGTGATAGTCAAGGCGATCACGTTACTATAGAGCCATTCTGTATTAGCACCCAATCGAGAAGCAATACGGACATAGCATGTTTTCTTTTGATCGGGTACAAATCCCATACCCGTGACGAGATTATTCAATTGTTCATGCGTATAACTGATGGAACTTGCCACCTGCTCGACGCTTTTGGCAATGACAGTAAAAGCGGGATCTGCCGCTATTTCTATCTTATTTTTTAAGGCCGACTGCGCCATCGGTTCTTCGCTGGTCAAGATCGCCTCGTCCCAAACAAGCTGCAGTGCCACAGCTTTGCGATCTGTAGATTTTAAAACCAATTCCGATGTACTGCTATGCAACACTGCAGGTTTTATTCCCCCGACAGCTGGTGTCCCGCCCTCCTTTTTGCAGGCAGCGAAAAGCAATACCAAAATATAAAGTGTTAATTGTTTCATAAGTCATCATTATCTTTAAAAACCCCTATGGAAATACCCGATTATGCGCTTCAGCTCCACTGCATGGTCGCAAAACTATCCCATCGGTTTATCAATACCATACTAGGCTAATAGCCTGCATTTTGAATTAAATTTGGATTAGCGCTCATATCTGTAGTTGGAATCGGATAAAGATTGAACTTTGCATCCACAGAACGGCCATTCATATCCCCTCCTTTCCATTGCCAGAGGTAAGCGCTTCCGGTAAATTTCCCAAATCGAATGAGGTCTGTGCGGCGCGTACATTCCCAAAACAGTTCACGTCCGCGCTCCGCAAGGATAAAATCCAGCGTGAGCTGCGCCTGCTCGATTGTGCCAGCGGAACTTCCATATCCCCTTTGTCTGATCGCGTTGACCAGAGTAAGGGCTTCCTGTACACTACCGCCGCCACCGCGCAGTACGGCCTCGGCATACATGAGATACACATCGGCCAGGCGGATCATCGGAAAATCCGTGCTTACCAAACCTTCGTCTGTCGTATAGCTGCCATCATCTTTCAAATTTGTAAACTTCACCAATCCATAACCCTGGCTTGATGCGGCTGGATCTTCTACGTCCAAAGACTGCCCATTTTTCCAAAAATCACCTCTCTTATCTTCCGCTTGAAAAATGCCGACAAATTCGCGAAGTGTACGAAAACTATTCCAGCCAGAAAGTACACCATAGTCTGACGATTTCATGCTCCCCACAATAGGGCCATTCACCAGATAAGTTGTCGCACCCCAGGTCGTCGTGTGTGCCACATCGGCTTCTATCGGGAAGATAATTTCATTGGTACGCTTATCGTTATCGGCATTAAATACCTGCTTATAATTCGCATTTAAAGTATATCCGGCATCAATCACTTTTTTTGCATAGTTCAGACAGTCTGTGTTCCTTGCTGTACCCGTATACACCTGAGCATTCAGATAATTCTTGGCCAATAACGACCATGCGGCAGCACGGCTCACTCGTCCATATTCATTTCGACGCGCTTCTGGCAAGATTGCTGCGACCTCAAGAAGTTCCTTTTCAATGAATTTGAAAAGATCCCCCCTCGTCATCCGTGGTGGAAAAAATGCAGCTACAGGATCGTTCTCAGTCACAAACGGGACGTTTCCGTACAAGTCCATCGCATGACTATAGGCTAGTGCACGCAGAAAACGAGCTTCAGCCGCAAATGTCAGAATCTGCGTCTGCTCGGTCGAACTAAATGTTGCCAGTTTCTCTGTAGTGGCGTTCCGTAGAAATTCGTTGCAGATAGCGACCGTATAATAAATCCGGTAATACATGGCATTGACCCATGTATCGGAAGCTCCCCAGGTCATATACTGAATATCGGTCATGTTATCACCACCCGCCCAGGTATAGATCACCTCATCTGTAGGTACTTCCTGCAGATTAAAATACACCCGAAGGTAGCCCCAAGAGGCTGTGCTACCCGCCATGTCCGAATCGGCATCACCACGGCCATTGCCTGCAACGGCAAATGAGGCATACAGTTTAGCAAGGACCGAACGGTACCCCTCTACCGAAGTATAGACCGACTCCGATGTAGTTTCCACAGTTGGATATTGGTTTAAGTCCTTGGTGCAGGCGTGTAGCAACAAGATTATACTAAACAATCCAAAACAAAATCTTTTTATATTTTTCATCGTTATATAAGTTTTCTTTTTTGAGGTAGCCATTAAAAATCCATATTGAGACTTAAGGAGAACGTTCTGGAGCGCGGGTAGAACGAACTGTCAAACCCACTCGGCACCTCGGGGTCCATCCCACTATATTGGCTCACAATAAAAACATTCTGTGCTACTGCACCCACGCGTAAATTGGAAATCTTGCCCAATTTGCCAAAATTATAGTTCACGGAAAGATTTTCCATTCGAAGGAAGGAAGCATTTTCAACGTAGTAATCTGAATAATACTGTCTAGTTTGAAATCCCGTATGCAAGTAATCCCGATGAAGGTTATTGATTGACGGATCCACATATTGAACGGTTTCCCACGCACTGAGGTTCATTTTTGTATTATTGAAGACGTAGTTCCCCAAATTTGCGCGTAACGTAGTAGCTGCTGTCCATTTTTTGTACGTTAGCTGTGTATTGAAACCGAACAGCCATTTTGCGGCCGGGGATTGATAGCGATACAGGTCTTTTTCATTGATCGCACCATCACCATTCAGATCAGCGTACACGCCTTCCAACGGTTTTCCTGCCTCGTTGTACAATTGCTTGTACACATAAAACATGTAAGGTTGATATCCTGTTGTCAGGATCTGTATGCCACGGCCACTGACATTCGGGCCGACGTACGTTCCAACAGCATTCGCATCCTGTACCAAGGCTATATTGGTTACTTTCGTGTGTTGATTGGTTGCATTGATATTAACTTCCCAGCGCAGGTTATCTTTTTGAATAGGGACGGTATTCAATTGAAATTCGAAACCACTACTTTCAACATTTCCGACGTTAATGGTTGCGTTCTGGTCAAAGTTTGTTCCTGCAGCCACCGGCACATTGGCCAGTAGATCATGTGTTTTTCTTGTATAATATTCAATTGCACCAGATACCCTATTCTTCCATAGTCCAAAATCCAGACCATAGTTAAATGCTTTGGTTGTCTCCCAGCGTAAATCCCTGTTGTAGACCGATGGCCGATACACCAGATGATACTGATCGCCAAACTGATATTGGGCATAAGCGGTTCCCAAATTATAAACCGGCAAATACTCATAATTGCCGATACCTTCCTGCTGTCCTGTTATTCCATAACTTGCACGGAGCTTCAAATCGTCCAAAAACGAGATGCCTTTCATGAAAGATTCCTGTGAAAGGCGCCATGCCAAGGCGACAGAAGGAAATGTTCCCCAGCGATTTTCTGGACTGAATCGTGATGTACCGTCCTTCCGGACCGTTGCTGTCAGTAAATAACGGCTGTCGTAATTGTAGTTGATGCGACCATACCAAGAGATCAGCGTATGGCGCTCGTCTGATGCGATAGCGGTAGAACGTATATCGCCTGCTTCATTATAGTACACGATCGGTGGGCGCCCTGCACTCCAATATTGATAATCGTGGCCAGCAGTAATGTCAACCGTGCTTTTTAAGTCTGCAAAAAACTTGTTATAGTTTAGATAACCTGTGAATAGTTTATTTTTAAGGGTCTGTTCATAACGGTCAAAAGCGCCTCCAATCGTAAAATTATTGGCTGCACTTGCAGGAATTAGATTTGACCCATTCCCTTTCGCATAGTCGTATCCGACCGTTACGTGAGCTTTTAATTCGGGTAGCATATAAAACTTATAATCAAGATCAAGATTACCTACAGCTCGATTGACTGTACTAAGGTGCTTCTCCTGACGAAGCAGGCCCAGTGGATTGAGATTTGCACCTGTTGCTGGGAGACCGGCATTGTCGAGACTCTCATAATAACCCCCATAAGCAGCTACCCCAGAGTAAACGGGCTGCGTGGGATTGAACGCCACAGCAGACCATATCGCTTCGGTATTGGCAAAACTGTTGTTATTTCGGGCTCCTTTAACATTCAGGTTTACCGCGAGGTGTTTGTTAAAAAATGTCGGATTTAGCACAAACGCCCCCGTCATACGTTCCGTCTTGTCGGTGCGCAAGGTTCCCTGCTGATTGTAATAGCCAGCAGAAGCTCGAAAGGGCAACGTCTTACCGATCTTTCCCTGCAAACTTAAATTATTGTCCGTTCCTATGGCATCCTGAAAAACCTCAGAAAGCCAATCTGTCGAGGCATTACCCAATAGCGCTTTTTGCGCAGAAGTTCCCTTGCTATTGATCAGGTTAGCAAATTCATCGCGCGACATCATATCAGCCACACCCATCGCCTGTTGCATGGACACAATGGAGGAAAAAGAAAGCCGTAATGTATCCCCTTTTCCTTTCTTAGTCGTAATCAACAATACCCCATTTGATGCACGAGATCCATAAATCGCTGTGGAGGATGCATCTTTGAGCACGGTCATGCTTTCAATATCATTGGGATTGATCAGACTGAGAAAATTGCCACTGTTGCCGCTGATGCCGCCAGTTTCCAAAGGTACCCCATCCAACACGATCAGTGGATCGTTGCTGGCACTCAAAGAAGCCCCACCACGAATACGAATGGTACTTCCCGAGGAAGGCGAACCACTGTTGGACATCACCTGTACGCCAGCCGTTTTCCCATTGATCAGCTGTTCGGGAGAACCGACCAATCCCGTATTAAAATCTTTGCTACCTACCGTGTTGACGGCACCCGTTAGATCCTTTTTTGTACTACTGCCATAACCTACGATGACCAGCTCTTCCAAAACATTTCCCGCCGATACCATCTTAATATCTAAAGATGTTCCCGATACCGATAATGTTTGACTGGTATACCCCACTATCGAGAATGATAGTTGCGATTTGCCCTTCGGCAATGAAATACGATAGGTACCATCGTTGGCCGTAGAAGTCCCCACGGTGGTTCCAGTCACCAACACCGTAACACCGGCCATCGGTTGCCCCTGTTCATTGCGGACTACCCCCCGGACATCCTGTTGTTGCATCAACCTGATCCATTTACTCTCCCCTTTTGTTGCCGCATAGAGCTGCGTTTCCCCAAGGCAGGATAGCAATGACAAGCCTAATAAACTTGTTTTAAATGCAAAACCTTTCATTTTTTTTAATTTATGTGTTTATAATTGTTTCTTTCCTTTGCTGCAATTCCTTCGCTACACTCACCTTAGCGCTCGATACGGCCAATTTGCCAAACTACTGTTTTTATACACTACTCCAGCCAGACCGCGGCTACAGACAGCACAACGCCCGCCATATTTTCGCCTGAGATAATGAGCTTTTCGATCGCTTTTTTATCAAAGTGATCAGAAACTACCGGTTTAAAAAACCGTTCAAGAAAAACGGGATAAGGGGCAGGCAGCAAAGCCGTTGGTACCAGCTGTAAATCTGTTAAATCCAGGCAAACCAACGTTTCAGTAGCTGAAACTGCATCTATTTTTTTGACGTAGGTGTACCCTTTCTTTGTGACAAAACCTGCTTTTAGCGTCGGATTGCCACCGGTATGTTTTAAAAGTATACAAAGTTTTTTAACATGTTCGAGCCCCACCGGCCGATCAAGAATTTTTGTTCTTATATCTTTAAGCCAGAAATACTGGGCACTCGAATCCTTTCCGTGAAAGCTATACGCCCAGAAAGGCAGCTTCCCTAAATGTTGCTGTTGCCATTCTGCAGTCATATAAGCGGTTTCCGGAATGGCGAAGGTCTCGAAAGTAGCGACCTTGGACAATGATTCAAACAGCGAAATTGGTGCATGCTGGTCATATAATCCGACCGTCCAATAGCTATTGACGCGATAGTCCCAGTCGAGCGGAGCTCCGGCCTGACTGTCAGGATAAGTAAACTGCTTACCACCAACGAACACTGTGGCCGTATATTTTAACGCATTGCCCTTTAGCAATGCTGCCGGAATATCCGCCTCATACTTATAACTATCTTTCGGAATCAGCTTGATGTAAGGATTATGGTCGTTCCAAAATGAGACCTGATCCGTCTGTAAAATAATCGAATCGGGCTGCTGTTCAAAGATGTAGCGGAACTCCAATTTGGCGCTGCGCCCTTTCTCCAGTGCCTCGGGCTGCTGGTGTATTAACAAAGCTTGTTTCAGCGGCGCAGCTGCTGGCGCATAATATTCACCCAAACTACCATTTTTCCAGGATGAAGACGCTGTCCAGCTATTTTTTAGCTGCACATGCTTTCGCTTAAGCAGGTAAACTCCTGGTTCAACGCTGAAGCTGGTTTTTGGTACTATAAGATCTCCAACCACCCCAGTTTTATGTGAAAGTTGTTGCACGGTGAACATCTCGCCAAGGTCAGGAATTTGAATATCGATCGCCTGAGATCGGTACAAGATATGTACCACCTCGCGGCTTGGCGACGGCTTGGCAAAAGGATCGGCGATTTTTTCTGCATCCGGCATCACTTCCAAACGCCATAAGCCTTCTTCCAAACGATCCAAAAAATACGCACCAGATCCGCCATAATCCACCACAGGCGAAGAACCATGGCCGGCAATATGCATCAATTTCTCTGGCTTTACAGGTTTGACTGCTGTATTATTCGTATAAAAATATTTATCCGGCGCATTCATCATGGCGAGATCCTGATCATAGCTCACCTCAAAATCACCAAAAGAAGTATTCTGCGGGTATGGATTAAATTTTTTATTCCTGGGGATCGTATAGGCCACCTCGGCAGCAATTAACGTACTCAATGCTTTCGCCGGTGTGTAGGCTAAATTGAGATAATGGGTCTGATATTCGGTATTGTAGGCGGCGATATCCATCGGATCGTAAGCAAATTGCGTGATCCACTGAAATCCAGCCGAACGAAATGTACGACTCATCGCGGGATGCAGGTAGCTGTAGAGATTGTCTGCAGGATCATACTCGTATACTGCCTTTGCTTTATTGGCAAACCCTTTCAAGTTTGCAAAGGGAATGTGGTATTGATCGATGTAAGGAAGAAAATTCCCCAGACGTTCTCTTCCTGCAACCAGTCCCACAGGATACCATTGATAGGTGGTTCCTTGGATATCAGCGTTGAAATAAGCCTGCACATGATCCATATTATGGCTGACATTATAGAAAACCGGCTTTTTATTACCACTTTTTTTCATGGCCTTAACCATCCGTGCAATATAGTCCGAAGTCGTTTGAACTGCACCCGTATGGCACGGCTCGTTATTAATTTCAAATCCAATAACGTAAGGATCTTCCTGATAAGCGTAGCCTGTATAAGGATTGACATGGCGAAGCAACTGGCTGATATACTTTTCCTGTGCTGCGATTGCTTGTGGATTGGCATGGATCTGACACTTATCATAATGGTAGGTAAAGGCACCCGTATTTTCATTTTTTTCGGGATAGCCATTTCCAAAATTCGTCATGCCGGTAATTAAAATCCGGATGCCACGCTCCTGCAGTTTGAAAAAGAGGTAGTCCAATAGATCCAGGTGTTCATTGCTCATCAAGTTTCCATTTCGGTCCGAGATCTCCACATCCCAGATATGGATACGATAAGCATTATACCCCAAACGGGCAAAGTGGTAAACGTCCCGATCAATGGCCTGCTTACGGTCGATTCCTCTAGCCTGAAGTGCCCGAAAGGCATGGGCAAAAGGAACGGTATAGTTGACCCCATAAAATGAAGCCTCAGCTCTGGTGTCGGACCAGCGCATCACACCTTCGTGATCAACAAAGACCGTAGGAACATCTGTATTGGCCTTAACCTGTGCATAGGTATTGGCGTACCCCAAAAGAGCAAGGCAGCATAAAATAATTACACGCATGGATTGTATCGATTTATAATTTTTTGGTTATTACGATTACAAACCTATCAAACCGCATTATTTTTTAAGGCCACATATCGGACAAAGAACAACACAAATTGGACATCTCCACATCTCCCAACCATTAGACAATACTGACGAACAACACTTTACGAATAAGACTCCATATAAACCTTTGGTGACATACCAAATTCCGACTGAAAACATTTTGAGAAATACGACGAATTGGAGAATCCGACCATATACATCACTTCGGCTACAGTAAACTTCTTTTGCTGTAGCAACAGTGCGGCTTTTTTGATGCGGATACTGCGAATATATTCCACAGGAGTATACCCCGTGAGCTGCTTCATTTTTCGGTAGAGTTGCCTTGCCGCTACATCAGTGAGTTCGCTGAGCCGCTGTACGGAAAATTCCGAATCGTCCATATTTTCTTCAATCAACTGCGTTACTTTTGCTAGGAATTTTTCATCTGGCGAATGTACCGCAACCGGTTCTGCTGGTTGACTGATTTGATCGATACGCACTTGAGCGACAATCTTATTTTTCCTTTCCAGGAGCTGCTGTAGCTGCATTTGCAGCAAATCCAGATCGAAAGGCTTAGCCATATAAGCATCTATGCCAACAGCTACCCACTCACGTCTGATGAGCTCATCGCTTTGCGCAGTTAACAAAATGATGGGTATTATCGCTGTCAATGTATTTTGGCGCAGCTTTTTGACCATTTCAATGCCTCCCATATTGGGCATCATGGCATCTGTAATGATAATATCCGGCACAAAGCTATGCCCATCGATCAAACGTAATGCCTCACTTCCGTCACCAACGATACTGCAATCGTAATTTGTTTGAAGGGTATTTCTTAAAAAATCAGCAAGCTCGGCATTATCTTCGACGATCAACAGTTTTTTTTTGCTTGAGGTGTTGGTGTCAGCGGCAGGATTCTTGCTGTTTATACGATCCTGCTTCCAGTAAAGCGTTGCAGTTGTGCCATTTTGATCGCTCGTTATCGCAATGTCCCACCCTAATTGTTCACAATAACTTTTGACTAAGTAAAGGCCTACTCCCGTTCCCTGTACCTCATTGACCTCTCTTAAAGAAGAGCGATAAAATTTACTGAATATATAAGGGAAATCGTCGGAAGCTATGCCAATTCCGGTATCCCGAACGATCAGCTTAACGTCGTCACCATTTACTTCCAGCCGCAGGTTCACGCTACCCTCCGGTCGATTATACTTACAGGCGTTGGAGATAAGGTTGTTGACGATTGATCCTAATTTGGCAACATCCGTCTGTATAAAGACGCTCTCTACAGTCGTGGAAAATCCAATATGGATATTGCTGTATTCAGGCACTTGCTGCCATTCAGCTATAAGCTGTGCGCAATAATCGACCAGATCAATTTGAGAATTCAGCAATCCCTGTAAAGGCATTTGCTGCTGCTCCACCTGGTCAAAAGTCATCAATTCCTGAATAAGCTGACTGATTTTTAAGGCATTTCGATGTACGCCATCCAACTGCTTCTTTTTATCGCTGTTCTTGGTCTGCCGCATCATTTGGCTCACGGGAGCCAAGATCAGACTCAAGGGTGTTTTCAGCTCATGCGATACAGCAGTTAGAAAATCCATTTTCATCTTTGTGAGCTCCTGAACCTTACGGCGCTCACGTCTCTCCCATTTCAGCGTACTGCGTACCCTGAAAAAGTTGACTATCCAGAGGATCAGGAAACCAGCAATGAGTATATAAAGACTTTTGGCCCAATAGGTCGCATACCAAGGGTAGCGTATTGTAATTGAATAGGTATAGATTTCAGAAACTACATGTCCAGCAATATCCACCCGCGCCAACTGAAGATCATAGCTTCCGGAATTTAAGTTGGACAGTAACACCTTATTATCCCCACGTTCCATTGGAATCCAGGTTTCATTTTTGCCTTTAAACGAATAGGCAAGTCGATAGCCGAGATGATTTCCATAATCCAGGTCGGAAAACTCCAGCCGAAGGTTGTTCTGATCATGCGCTAAGGTGATCTCGTTTCGGTAGCGCAAACCATAATCATAACTACCAAACCTTTCATTATTGACATACATTGCGGTGAGTACAATCTTTTTCGAGCGGTCTACATCCGCTTCCTCCTTTTGTGCAGGCAACAAAACTACTTCATCAACCCCTCCCAGGATTACTTCCTCTCGCTCCGTATCGTAGTACATAGAAGATACACGCTGTCCATACCGCAATAATTCAGCTTTTAGACTTTGCTTATTAATCTGCCAGACTCCAGCACTCGTTGCTACCCAGATATAGGCATTGACTTCGGCCATAGCGGTCACTTCACCCTTGCCAACAGGATCAAAACGAATCAACGTGTTTTTTCCATCCGCTGCAATTCGTCGCAACTCGCCGTGTTCCCCTACCCACACCGTGTGCTGTTTATCCTTGAGCATAAAGGTCGCGCGATCTAACGGGTGCCCCGCACTATCCGTCAGATCCCTGATCTTCCCAGTAGCCACATCAATGCTGCTGATTCCTTTGTTAAAGAAAAGTGCCAAGATCTCTCCCCTTCCATTGTCGACAATCTGATTGGCAAAATCTTCTAAGAGGCCATCCTCTTTGCTGAAATTTCGGTTTGCAACGACCGGCCCCGTAGCTTCCAAGAGTCTATTTCTGTTGACCACAAATATGCCCCCCATATAGGTGGCTATCCACAGATTACCTTGTCCATCTTCCAGCATATTATAGGACCATTTCGCATTCCGTTTGCCGGTAGCATCAATAATCGTCAGGTTTTTAAACTGCTTGGTCTGCGCGTCGAACACATCGACTCCACCATCGGAAGCAATCCAGACCAATCCCGCACGATCCTGATAGATATCGCGGATACGGTTATGGGTCAGCCGATAGGTTCCAGCATCCATCCGATACCAATTGCTTTCAGCATTTCTATCGCCCAGTCCATGTACCCGAATCAAACCATTGTCGCCACCCAGCCAATACCAACCGTTACGGTCCTTCGCAATTTTGTAAAAACGGTTACCGTCGTTACTTGCTGTCAATTGGTATATTGGAAGTGTTTTTTCTACCTTGCGATTAGACCACAATGAAAAGCCAAAATCCGTACCTAACCAGATATTTCCCGCTCGGTCTTTAAATATACTCCATATAATATTATTGGCCAGCGAGTTTCTATTACGGGAATCATGTTTGATCCGCTTCACGAGCTGCTGATTCAGCTGATAAGTAAAAAGACCGTCATCTGTTCCGACCAATAAAGTGTTGGAATCTTTCGACGCCATCGCCTTGATCGGATGGTTCTGTAGCACAGGAGTCTTACGAAGCATATGTTTTTTAGCATCATACAAGTATAGCCCATATTCTGTCCCGATAAATGTTTTGCTTAACTCCGGAATAGAAAATATGGAATTTACAAATTGGTTGCTCCCTTTTTTATAATCGGGCAATGTTAAGGCAACAATCTCTTTATGAGCTGCATCTAACTCAAAAAGTCCATTGTACGTGCCTATTAAGATGCTATCGTCGATCTTATCAAGTGCATAAACGGCAGGTCTGCCTTTATTAGTGGGAAATGACTTGGTGTAGTCGATAAGTTTATGCGTCTTTATATCATAGCAGTACAAACCAGCAATGGAGCCTATCCATAATGTATTGCCCACGACCAGTAGTGACCTGACATCAGAAGGGCCTCCTGAAGGGAAAGAATCGAAACGGTCTAACTGGTAATTATAGAGTAGCACGCCTTGTCCGGTACCCAACGCAAAATGCTTATCATCGACCATTTCAATACAATATACAAAGGTCTGAAAAGGATATTTAGTTCCCGTAAGCGGCTGCAGCGCATAGCCATCATAATTAAATAGGCCATTGTTACTTCCTAGCCATAGCATTCCCAAACTATCCTGCGCAAATGAGTGTACGGTATTTGCGTTCGTACCCAAAGAAATATTCCGGAAAGACGGATAATCCAGCGATTGTCCAACAACCGAAGTACTGATTAAGGAACAAAAAAATAAACAATAGAAATAAAAAGATTGCATTTCTCAAAAGCGCTATGCTACAAACTTAGTTAATTCTTATGGAATACATCATATGCCTAATGGAATACATTATAAGCGATTTGGCACTGATATACGCCCCTTTTAATGACAAAGCCTGCCCGATGATAAATAATTAAATCAAACATTAAAACTTATACAACTTAACATCAATTTATGGCTAACACCAATTTTTAATCAATTTTTAGACAGTAATTCGTCATTGATTATTCAGTCCACATTAAGCAACCACTGAACAAGCACTGAACGAGCACTGAACAAGCACTGAACAAGCAGTGCAAAATAGGGCAATTTGGTTACCAGTTGATTCTCATTTGCTGCCCCTAAAAAATAAGAGAGAAAAAAAAGTTAGCAATCGTTTGTACAAAAAAAGGCTAGGTCAACCACGAACCTAGCCTCTACAAAAAACAATCCTTTAACCTGCGTTTATTTAACTAATTAATACATTTCCGATCAAATAACAGTGTCCACGGCAAATCGTTTAAATTATTTTTATTTTTTTGATAGTGTCCCATCAAAAGCTATACAACACGCAAACTTCAAAGTTAGGGTCATATGTGATCAGCCAGCTATATCGTTCATACCAATCTTGCGGTATAGCTAACAAAATATAATAGCCAGACCTATACATAAAAAATTTTTTCAAACGAAGCCTGTGAAGTGTTGTTCTTTTAAAAAAAGTATATATGGCACATTTAGAAGTAAAACCTAAAAATGGAGCTCCTTGGTGGCTATGGCTCCTGCTATCACTCCTTGCATTGGGATTGGTCCTTTATTTTGTAAACCGCTACAACAGCGGCGGAAGGATAAATGAAGCTGCTCCAGATACAAGTGTAAATACCACAGCGCCACTAACGGATACCCTTTAGAACCTCGTAAAAAAATTGAATAACTCAAAAACTAAAGACATGGCATTAGAAGACAAAAACTATAATCATTTAATTGAACTCGGGGGAAGCGATTATGAAATAGTCGATGGAGAACCTGATATCCGCGGATGGAAAGTAAAAAATGAGGCTGGTCAATTGATCGGACAGGTAACCGATCTGCTGTTTGATCCGCAGAGCCAACAGGTTCGCTATCTCATCATCGACCTGAATGATGCTGAATTTGTTGTGGAGGAAGATAAGAAAATACTCGTACCCATAGGTCTTGCCTCGCTTTATGACGGCACGAAAATTCAGGCGAGTAATGATACCACCTACCCAACTCCTCCCGTTGAGCCGGTTAATCCTAGCGTGATCTTTACTGTCGACGAGATTCCGACAGAAGAGCCTGCAACGGATTATCTATACAATCCTGCTGATGACGGAGAGGTGGTCGTCCTATCCATCACGGAAGATAAGGTCATTCGGCTGCCTGCTTACCAAGAGCATCATGTCGATCCGGAAACGGAATTATCCACCCGTCACATCTTTGAAGGCACCGGCGATGTTGGATTTGTCGTAAGCAACAATAGTTATGATCCATCCACATTCTATACGCATTATCACTTTAGTGAAGACACTTTTTATAGCGACGGAAAACAGATGGATACACTTCCTTCTGATCAAGCTCAACGGACTAGAAGAGTGGCTGCTCGACACGACTATGGGACAGCACATGAGCCTGGTACACGCAACAACAACGAACTATAAACAAACTATATTACGCTAATTACAGCTTCGATATGCTATTCGCGAAGCCGTAATTAGCGTATAGAGGCATCATTACCTTTGGTGTAAACTCAAGTACAGCGTTTAAATACGCCTTTACAGTGTATTTTATAACCTAAACCACCACATCAACTACCTAAATTCCCTGCTAATTCGCCAAAATTGCATCATAATTGCATACTGTTAAAAGACATCAATATAAATCGGTTATGAAAACATATTATAAAATTGTCAGCGAGAAAAACAGGAAAACGATTAGCAGATATTACGAAAAATATAGCTGGTATAAGTTGGATCGTGAGGAACTTGCGCAAGAATTGCTTATCCGGGGCGGCTTTTTGATCATACTGACGTATATGCTATGGTAAAAAAATGACGTTATAGCGATATCTATTTATAAAATCCAAACCATTTGCATGGTTGTGTTGTCTTATGTGTAAACTTAAATCAGACAACACATTGAACAGATTTACCCGAATTGCTTTAAAAACGCTATTGTGGATTATTGGCGGAATCATTGGACTCTTCATTCTAATTATCTTTTTGCTGCGCCTTCCCTCGATACAGAATTATATTGCCGGAAAAGTAACCCATTATGTTGAAGGCAAAATTGGCACCCCCGTTAGAATTGGCTATATCAATATTGATTTTCCCAAAAAACTGGTCTTGGAAAACATCTATCTCGAAGATCAGAGTAAGGACACTTTAGTTGCTGGAAAGAGCATTTCGGTGGATATCAATATGCTAAAACTACTGAAAAATACGGTAGAAATCCAAAGTCTAGAAGCTAAGGGTATTACGGCCAAAATCCAACGTACTTTACCCGACAGCGCCTTTAATTTCGATTATATCGTTAAGGCTTTTGCGTCTGAAAAAGAAAGTCAACCAACTGCTGATACCACGTCTGCCCTGTTGTTTAACCTCGATAAAATTAAATTTTCAAAAATACATGTGGTCTATACCGACGAAGTAATCGGTACCGGAGCTGACGTCTATCTAGGCAGTTTAAACACCAATATAAAGAAGTTTGACCTCACGAACAACATGGCCTTTGAGCTGCCAAAAATTCATATCGACGGATTAAATGCCACTGTTAGGCAATGGAAACCCGCCGTAGATGGCTCGGGCCCTTCTGTTGAAGACTTTGGGATCAGCGATAAAACTGCGCAGACGACGTCCCTCCTCCCCGATGTCGGCATCCAAGTGGCAGACCTCAAAAATATTCTGGTCCGATATGAAGATCAGGCCAGCGCACTTAAATCCGAATTTAAGATAAAAAGCTTCCATGCCGACCTCAATAAAATTGATCTGAACAAACAGTTTGTGGATATTCAAAAGCTTGATCTAGACGGGTCGGACAACAATGTCCTGCTGGGAAAAATTCAAAAAGCGTTGTCCGAAGAAGGAAAAGCTAATCCGACAAAAGCCGATGCTGCGCAAACAGATTCAAGTGCGGCTGGAAAAATGAATTGGGTAGTCTCGGCCAAAGACATCCGCATCAATAACACCAATATTCGTTTCAAAGATGACAACCAGCCCCGCATGAAGGGTTTCGATTATTTTAACATCCACATGCCGGGTCTTAAAACGCAACTGACTGATCTATACTATAGCGCCGATTCAATCAGCGGATCATTGAAAGAGCTCGTGGCTTCTGACCATTCTGGCTTCGTTATCAAGCAGCTGAAAGCCGATTTCAACTATACCAATACCGGTGCCGAAATCAAAAACCTATATGCAGAAACGCCGCGGACACTCATACGGGACTACCTCAAACTCAGTTACCCTTCACTAGATCTGATTGCCAAAAAACCAGAACTGATCACGGTGAATGCCAATATCAGCAAAAGCCATATCGATATGCGGGATATCCGGTTTTTCGCACCCTTTCTCGATACCATGCAGGTGATGAAGCCGCTGCTCGACAAGAAATTTTATATCGACACCCGCGTTATTGGCCGTGTAGATGATCTTCATATCCCTACAATCGATTTTCAAACGTTATCAAATACGCGTCTGATCGCCAGCCTCCATCTAAAGGGGCTACCCGACATGAACAAATTGTCGGTAGACCTCAATTTGAAAAAACTGACGACAGGCCGTTCGGATATTGAAAAACTGGTTGCTAAGTCCATGCTGCCGAGTGGTATCGAACTACCCAACACCATCGGCCTAAACGGCACATTTAAGGGCGGAATGAATGCCTTTAACACCAAACTTTCATTGGTAACCGAAAAAGGAACTGCCAAACTCGATGGAAAGGTCCATATGGCTAAACAAGATACCAGCTACGATGCAGCAATCAGCGTCCGCGACTTCAACATCGGTCAGATCATGCAGATGGACAGTACCTTGGGCATTCTCTCGTTTGAAGGAAAAATCAAAGGAAGGGGAACCGACCCCAAAAGACTTATGGCAAACTTTGACGGTAAAGTAAACCGGCTCGATGCCATGGGTTACCGCTATCACGATATCGGCATGAATCTTTCCGCAGATAAAGGTGCTATCAAAGCATCCGTTTTAAGTCCCGACCCAAATATCAAACTGAAACTGAATGCTACGGCGAATACAAGGGCTAAGTATCCCAAAGTGGCCTTTGAACTACTGGTCGATAGCATCAATCTGCAAAAGTTAAATTTAATGCCGGATGCTATCAGCTACCGGGGTAAGCTAAGCGGTAATTTTGCCACTGCTGATCCAAACTTCCTCAACGGTGAAGCACATATTACCAATTCGCTGATCCGATACAACAACGATCGTTATGCGCTGGACTCTGTATCGTTACTCGCCAAGGCCGATACGAGCCGCAACCAGCTGATCTTAAAATCTGATTTTTTGAATGCCCACCTGGTTGGCAAATACAAAATTCTGGAACTGCAAAGTGCCGTACAGGATCTTCTGCAGGTCTATTATAAACCAGAAAAACCCGTTTCGATTCCCCCCTACTCGCCGCAGCTCATCGAATTTTCGGCGCAGCTGACCCGAAATAGACTGATTCAGGATTTTCTTCCAGAACTCACTGAAATGAAAGCTATCAGTTTGGACGGCCTGTTTAACAGTGCGTCTAAAAACCTGTCAGCCAAGTTGGATGCACCGCGCATCGTTTATGGCGGTACAGAAATAAACAATGTAACCCTGGATATCAATAGTCTCGATAGTGCACTCTATTATTCGGCACTCATCAACAAGGTTAAAGTCAGTAGTATTGAGCTGACTAACACTGTTTTCAGCGGAAAGGTAGCTCAAAACATGATTAATATGGGGCTGTGGATCAAGGATAAACAAGATAAAGAGCAATATCACGTTGGGGCAGACATGCAGGCGCGAAATGGACTATTTGAATTCAGTCTGCTGCAGGACGGCTTGATGCTCAACTACGATAAGTGGGATGTAGCCCCCAACAATACGCTGAAATTTGGTAGCGCCGGCCTATTGGCCAACAATTTTGTACTGCGTAACAAGGGCCAAGAATTGCGCATTGCTTCCCAAGATAGCCTATTCAATTCACCGCTAAATGTAGCGTTCAACAATTTCCGTATCGAGACGCTGACCAAAATGGTGATGAGCGACAGTATCGATGTGGGCGGTGGTATTAACGGACAAACCACACTATCACGACTGGAAAGTAGTCCTGTGTTTGTTGCAGATCTTGTGGTAGATAAGTTTTACTTCGGAAAAGATACCGTTGGCAATATCAATATCAAAGTCAATAATGCACGTGAAAACACCTACAATGCCAATGTGAGCATTACCGAAAACGGAAATAATCTCGTTCTGAGTGGAGACTTTATCAATCCACCACAGGGTGATGCCACGCTTGACTTTACTCTGGATGTCGCACCACTAACCATGAAGACCGTACAGGCCTTTAGTATGGGTAACCTGAAAGACGCCAAGGGTAATCTCAAAGGTCAGCTAAAAATAACGGGCTCGCCTTCAAAACCACAGATCAGGGGCGACCTTAATTTTAGGGAAGCCGAGTTCAATGTTGCGATGCTCAATTCACTTTTTAAAGCAAAAGATGAACAGATCCGTTTTGACCAAAACGGTATATCCTTCCCAAATTTCCAGCTGGAAGATAGCAAAGGGAATATGGCTCAAGTTAGCGGTTCGATCCGTACACAGACCTACACCGATTTTGACTTTGACCTCAACATCGCTATGGACAACTTTGAAGTACTAAATTCCACGCAAGCGGACAACGATATGTTTTATGGAAAAATGTATCTTGGCACCAATCTGCAAATCGGCGGAAATCTGGACAAACCAATTGTGGATGGCACCATCAAGGTGCTCGATAGCACCGATTTTACGCTGGTCATGCCCAACAATGAGCCTGGGATGGCCGACCGGAAAGGGGTGGTTGAATTTGTGGACAAACGCGATACCGCAACGGCGAATGCACTTGCCCGACTAGATTCCATGACTGTCACGAAACTCACCGGAATAGACGTCGACCTCAATCTACAGACCGATAAGGATGCCAAGTTTAAGATTTTGCTCGACGCAGGTTCTCAGGATGCCCTCAACATTCAAGGGGAAGCCGAACTGAATGCCGGCGTGGATGCAAGCGGTAAAATTACGATGTCAGGGACATTTACCGTGGAGAAAGGAAGTTATTCATTCAGCTTTGGACCTGTCAGCAGAGACTTTACCTTTCAAAAAGGAAGCACAATAACCTGGAATGGCGATCCTTTGGACGCACAGCTGAACATAACGGCCGTATACACTTTGAAGGCGCCAACGTTAGAATTGGTTGCGCCACAGCTAGGTACCCAAAATGCTAACTTATATAAACAAAAGATTCCATTCGACGTGCTGTTGAAGATCTCGGATCAATTGTTTCAACCACAGCTCAACTTTGATATCGATCTAAATGCCAATAATGCCATTGTATCGCAGGATGTTATCAGTAAGGTGGACAACGCTCTGACGACATTGCGCGATAACCCATCTGATCTTAACAAACAAGTATTCTCGCTGATTGTACTGGGTAGGTTTATGTCAGCCAATCCATTTGAAAGCCTTTCTGGCGGTGGTGGTACAGAAGCACTGGTACGGAATAGCGTCAGTTCGTTTTTGAGTGCTCAGCTAAACCGACTCGCTTCGGATCTGATTACTGGAGTGGAGCTCGATTTCAACCTTACGTCGGAAGACGATTACAGCACGGGCGCGGCACAGACACGTACCGACCTAAACATTGGCGTCTCCAAGATGTTACTCAACGACCGCCTGAAAGTCAGCATCGGATCTAATTTTGAGGTAGAAGGAAATTCCCGTCCCGGGGAGGCTTCCAATAACATCGCAGGTGATATTCAACTGGATTACCAACTCTCTCAAGATGGACGCTACTTTGCGCGCTTCTACCGTAAAAATCAGTATCAGGTTACCCTACAGGGGCAATTTGTTGAAACCGGAATCGGATTCATTATCAACATGGACTACAATAGATTTAAGGAGATCTTTATGCGCTCCAAAAAATTGAAGGAATTTTACGATACTGGTAGCAAGAAGTTTAGGAAACGCTTTGATGTGGACCGTATGGAGCAGGATTCGGCGTATCGCGACAGCGTTAGAACAGTGATACGCGACAGTCTAATGCTTCATAGCCCAGAATACCGCAAACGGATTGAAGAGCAGAAAAAAGAACAGCAACGCCGCCAGGAGGTGGATAGCACAACAAATAGGACGCAAAAAAATAATGCGCCGAAACATTTAGATACGATTAAAACTACAGCGATTAAAAATGAAGATGAGGAAAGGGCTTACCATGCAAATTAAATTACAATGGCTTATGGCCTTAGTGACAATAGGGGGACTAATTGCTGCTTGTTCTTCGACTAAGAACCTGCCTGAAGGTGAGAGTTTATATGTCAAGGGGAATGTCAAGATAGCATCGGATACCATTTCAAAGAAAAACAAAGAAAAGCTGGCGACCTATTTGGCAGAGTCGCTTCGCCCCAAGCCCAATAAGCGGGTATTGGGAATGCCCTACAAGCTTTATTTCAATAACATGGCCGGTGATACCGCCCAAAGCAATTTTATCAAACGATTTCTCAAAAAGATCGGCGAAGAACCGGTGCTGCTAAGCGATGTAAACCGAGAATACAATGAGAATCTTCTCCGCAATAGACTGGAGAATATTGGTTTTTTCAATGCAGAAGTCACCTCAGACACCATCGTCGAAAATAAAAAAGCTACGGTAGACTATACTGCCACCCCTAACTTGATTTACCGCATAAAATCCGTCACTTTCGACGTCGACAGCACAAGCCAACTCGGCCGCGATATTCGGGAGACCTCAAGCGCGAGCCTCTTGCGGGTCAATAACAACTATAGTCTTGACGTGGTGCTCAATGAAAGGGACCGCATCGACAATGTATTGAAAAACAAAGGCTATTATTACTTTAGTCCAGACTACATCCTCGTGCAGGTAGACAGTACAATCGGCGACCACAAGGTCAACCTCTATGTGACGGTCAAAAAAGAAACGCCTGAGCAGGCGCGGGTCCCTTCCAAGATTAACAAGATTTATATCTACCCCAACTATAACGAGACCGGGACGGGATACCAACGTTCGGCCAGAAATGCTGAATTATTCGACAGCAGTTATTATTTTATCGATCCAAATCATACCTTTCGCAAACCCGTTATTGCGAACCACATCTTTTTCAAAGAGGGCGATCTGTATAACCGGGATAACCACAACAGGACCATCAGCCATCTCGTGAACCTGAATAGCTGGAAATTTGTTAAAAACAACTTTGTAGATAGCAAAGAGGTGCCCAATGCGCTGGATGTTTACTATTACCTTACACCGTTGCCCAAGAAGTCCATCCGGGTAGAGCTACTGGGCAAAATGGCCAGCGTGTACAACGGGACCGAAGTCAATGTCAACTGGACCTTGCGCAACGCCTTTAAAGGTGCCGAAAAGCTTAATATTAATGTATTCGGAGGTTACGAATTACAGACGGGTGGCAATGCTGATCTCAACTCCAGCTATTTCCGCTACGGTACCGAGGCTACTTTGACTTTCCCCCGCATACTAACGCCATTTGGCACCATCAATCCGTCGCGCCAATTTATTCCGAATACCTATATCAAAGCACGTTACGAATTTTTAAATCGGAGAAAAGCCTATACCCTCAATTCCATTGCTTTGGACTATGGATATACCTGGCAGGAGAACGAAGAGAAACAGCATGATCTGGCATTGATGGAAATTACCTATGTGCAACCGCGGGGTATTTCAGAAAGTTACAAAAATCAGATGGATACCATTCCCGCGCTACGCCATGTGATAGACCCACAATTTACCATTGGTCCCAACTATAATTTCACCTTTCAGAATACCATGAAAAAACATCTACAGAACACCTTTTATTTTAAGGGAAATCTGGACTTTTCCGGCAATATTCTGGGGCTGATCAAAGGCGCGGACTTTAATAAGGGCAAAACCTTTAAACTCTTCGACGCGTACTTTTCGCAATATATCAAAGCAAGTGTTGACGGCAGGCATTATTTCAAGCTTAGCGAAAATTCACAGCTTGCCTCGCGGGTAAGTATCGGGATGAGTTACTCGTATGGCAATTCGCGTTCCCTCCCTTATTTGAAACAATATTATGTGGGCGGACCAAATAGCATCCGTGCCTTTGGTGCGCGTGCAATCGGACCGGGTACCGTGGCACCAGAACGTCTTGGTAATGGCCTTTTTTACGCCGATCAGACGGGTGATATCAAACTGGAGCTCAATACCGAATACCGCGCAAAAATTACTGGCCCAATACATTGGGCAGCCTTTATTGACGCTGGGAATGTATGGCTTCAGCGTGAAGATGAGACCAAACCGGGAGGAAAATTTAGTAAAGATTTTCTCCAGGAGCTTGCTGTGGGCGGTGGACTAGGATTACGTTTCGACTTTACCTTCCTGATCCTGCGTACCGACTTTTCTATTCCACTCCGCGTTCCTTACTTACCGAAGGGTGAGCGCTGGGTGTTAAAGGATATCGATTTTGGAAGTTCCAGATGGCGTAAAGATAATTTGATGTTTAACCTTGCGATCGGTTACCCATTCTAAGGGATGGGGATTGTTTCAAGCAGCTGAGCGCTATAAAGCCTAATTTCTATGCTAAAGCAGCTAATTAAGGCGTCGAAGGAAAAGAATGCGGACGATCTTTCGCCCTTGATGCTGCCGACGCTTATTGTAGGACTTTAGCACTACGATCTATTCCAACAGTTTCGCAGTTCTCGTGAACTGAAGTCTTTAAAGCAGTTATGCTTTTTAAAAAAAGTGTCCATAAAAAAGGCGGATAACATTGCTGTTATCCGCCTTTACCATAAAAACACTATTCTACAAACCGTTCAACCAGCTATTAACCTCATCTTGTGTTTTTCCTGTTTTCTTTTGAAGTTTACCTACCAATTCATCTTCTTTACCCTCTGCGTATAGTAAATCATCATCTGTAAGATCTGCATATTGCTGTTTTACCTTACCTTTAATTTCGTTCCAACGACCTTTCCATGTTAATTCACTCATAATATTTTCCTTTCGTTTTTTATAGATATAACAGCCTACAGCTACAATCGTTTTAAAAAAAATGTTATCAAATGTTAAAAATATTCCCGCTCTTTTACTCCGTTGTATCGATTGTCGTTTCCTCTGCATCCAGCGGTGCTGGTGGGATCTCATCGACATTGCGTTCAATCTCCTGTGTCTCGACATGTACCGCAAATTCAGAAGGTTCTATGGGGATAGCCATCTCTGTCGCATATTCCCGCGTAAAGATCGCCCCAAAATAAAGAATTGCCGCCGTATAATACACCCAAAGCAGAATAAGCACAAATGAACCAGCCGCGCCATAGGTATCCTGAGTCGCTGATCGTTCCAAATAGATTCCGATCAGGTAGCGACCGATGACAAATAAAATGGCCGTAAACAAAGCCCCTGCGCGCACGGTCTTCCATTGGATCTTTACATCCGGCAAGGTTTTAAAAATAACGCTAAAGAGCACTACAATGACGATAAAGGAAATGGCAAAATTGATTACATTCATCAACACAACAGTGATATCTGGAAAATAGCGTTGCAACTGCCCTGTCAAGGCCAAAATTATTCCATTGATAATCAATGTGACGACTAATAAAAAGCCCAGTCCGATCACAAGCGACGATGACAGCAATCGATCCTGAATCATTTTTAACCATCCTTTCTTGGGTTTTGGCCGCACGTGCCATATTTTATTAATGGAATTTTGCATATCGCCAAAAACAGTCGTTGCACCGATAATTAAGGTCACAATACTAATGACCAGTGCCATGTTTGACTTGCCCGATAATTGGAGGTTTTGGATGACCTCTTCGATCTGTTTAGCGGCATTGTTGCCTACCAATCCATTTAGTTCGTCAAAGACTTTTCCCTGAATTGCTTCGGCTCCATAGAATATTCCTGCCAATGAAATCATCAAAACCAAGATTGGGCCGATGGAAAAAACGGTGTAGTACGATAGAGACGCACTATATTTCATCGAGTCTTCATTCGTAAATCCGGATACGGTATTTTTTAATATCGTCCAATAGGTCTGTAGCTTGCTTTTCTTTTCCTTTTTTACATCCATTGTATTTAGTGTTTTTAAGAAATAAACCCTTTAACGAAGCAGAACGTTTGTTTTTATGAGAAAATTTTGCATATCCTACGCCTTTATACAGGGTTAGCATACGGAGCGACGACTATCATTCGAATTAAAACCACTCAAAATCAAGTACTAACACTTTTTTTATTATCATTAAAGAAATAAAGAAAAACTAATGATTAATCTTTCGTGTTCCTCTTTACAAATAGCACAGGAAGGGCGATAGCACAAGAAGGAAGACTGCATGGTAAGGAAGACTGCACAGGAAGGATGATAGCAACAGGAAGGATGATAGCATGGGAAGAAAAACAGTATAACGGAAAACAAAAAGCATAAAGGAAAAAATGAAAAGTAATCAGAACGACCCTAATATTTTAAATGACCTTATTAAAATCAACAATGACCGCATCGAAGGTTACGAGCTTGCCATTGACTTAGCCAATGAGCAGGGTGAAGGTGCCCATGAGGCTGTGTTCAAAGAACGTATTGCGCAGTCCGAAAAGTTTATCGCTGAACTCACTCCTTTGGTTGAGCTTGCCGGTCAATATGCGACGGACCGCACCAAATTGAGCGGCGAACTTTTTCGGCTATGGATGGTGATTAAATCAAAACTGTCGCGCGGTGATTTACAGGATTTATTGCAGCAATGCGAGCGTGGGGAAGCTGCTTTCAGCGAGGTCTATACCAAAGCGCTCGAGGAAGCGGATAAGTTATCTGTGGGTGCTAAAAATCTGATTCAGATTCAACTCAGCCAGCAGCGGGAAGCGCATGAAAATATTAGAATTATGCGTGATATCTAAATCCAACGTTATTAAAAAGTTATTAAAGAGAAAGACTGGCCCATACACGGGTCAGTCTTCCTTTTTAATGTACCATGCGCTGCACAACGAATCAACTCCTTCTGTATAACGTCATCCGGGCTTAGGTACGGCTTACCCGTTAGCTCAGGTATGGCTCACCAATTATCTGTTCTAAATGGGGAAGCCAACAAATCTTCTTTGTTTACGAGGTTTGCATCGGCTGGATTATCAGCCCATGCATAACGTACGGCTACGGGATGGGATATATCCGGATGGCTAACAACGACTGTATTGCCGCTAATAACCGCATTTGCCCATCTAAATTGGCGGTTCTGTCCCGCAAGAGCAAAATGTTTTAGCACCTTGCCATCTCGGATCGCTAAACCACTTCCGACGTTGGTAAAAAAGATTAGGATTTTGTCCCCTTTGACTTCCATACGCTGATAAGATGGTCCTGCGCTGACCAATTTTTCACCATACACCAACTTGCGGGCAGCTAGCAGTAGCCGTGCAGCAAGGTCGTTTTTATTTAAAGGATGGATATCATTCCATTCACCAATATCGTAGTTGACTGTTAGCGCCGTATAGGGAACCTCTTTCGCTACTTTAAACTGTGCCTCCCGTATGCTCGCCCATCCCGATTCAGATGGACGTTCTTGCTGACGCATGTAGTTGGGCAACTGTACGAGCAAAAAGGGCAGCTGAGGCCGATTTAGTATGAGCCGCCAGTCTTTGATCAGCAGCTTAAGGTACTGTTCGTAGTCCTGGGGCGCATCTGAATTGGCTTCGCCCTGATACCAGATCACACCAGTCACTTCCACATCCTTCAATGGGTAGATCATACCCTGATAGAGCGTTGACCCGACTTCATTTTTATTTTTAAGTCGCGCGCGATAACTTTTGGATAACTCCAAATCCACTCCGACCCGGTATTTCCATTGCCCTGCCAAATTGATTTCCTTATCATTTACAACCAGTTTATAGGACTTGCCCGCTACAAATCCGCCATTCCCACTATTTGACCGAAGGCGTATTGTAACCAGATTTGAACCTTCACGTAAAATGCCCGCTGGCACAGCATACTTACGCGGTGGATACATATAGCCTGTGGCCCCCACAAAATGTCCGTTTACAAATACCGAAT
This sequence comes from Sphingobacterium sp. 2149, assembly GCF_031455655.1. Classification (NCBI taxonomy): domain Bacteria; kingdom Pseudomonadati; phylum Bacteroidota; class Sphingobacteriia; order Sphingobacteriales; family Sphingobacteriaceae; genus Sphingobacterium; species Sphingobacterium sp. 2149. Next base: position 383,708 of record NZ_JAVDTD010000003.1, read on the forward strand.
CGCTGTCGATCATGGTGCCTAGATAGAGCATTCCGTATCGACCTGATAGGTCGGCGGGCAACTCAAACGACTTTCTGAAATATAGTACGCCCTTGCTATCCACTTGCTGCTCGCGCCACAAGCCCGGCACCGTAAAGGTGGGCCAATTGCTATCGTCCCATTCGGGTTTTATCCAATCGTTGATACCTTGGTCACGTTCGGCGAAGCGCATACTGTCCAGCGCTGGACGGTCGAGCAGCAGCTTCGGAAATTCCTTTAACTGCTCTTGGCTGATCCAGCTTTCGATGGTAGATCCGCCGAGGCTGGAGACAAGCATCCCGACGGGTACGCCATTATGTGCATAGCTCTGCTGCGCATAGAAATAAGCCAGTGCGGTCCAATTCATGACTTCCGAAGCTACCGCGGAGCACCACCGCCCACCACTGGCAATTTCGCTTCGGTTTTCTAGCGCGTGCTGTGTTGGCACCTTAAAATAACGGATCATATGGTTGTTGGATGCGTTAATCTCCGGAAACCGTTCGACCAGCCGAGCGATCGGCGTCTCCATATTGGATTGTCCCGAGCAGAGCCATACGTCGCCAATCAAGATATCCCGGACGGTAATTTCATTAACCTGTAGCATATAAGGACCACCCGCCTTTTGTGCGGGTAGCCTAACAGCCCAGTTGCCTGTAGCATCCGTCTCCGTCAGATAGTTTTTATCCCGGAAACGTACTGTTATTTTTTCACCAGGGTCTGCCCATCCCCAAATTTTCAGTTCCGTATCACGCTGCAATACCATGCGATCCGCAATCAGTGCGGGAAGCCGTATCGCTGCGAAAGAAACTCCGGCACAGAAGAGTAATGCTAACGATAGCAGAACAACACAAAATCGTCCTCTTTTTATTTTCATGCGATGGAATAGTATAGCGACAGAGGCATTGCGCCTGCCATCCTACGCGGATGGCAGGCGCAGCACGCCCATTAATTATAACCGGGATTTTGATAAGCTGCTTTTTCAGCTGCCGACATATCCATAGCATCCAGCTGTCCCTGCGGAATAGGTCGCAGATAATGAAAAGGCTGTATGGATCGGGTAAAGGTCGCCGCTGTGTGGTCGCCAACATTAGAACCTGCAATGCGGTAAGTTTTGGCCATATCAGACCAGGTTTGCGTACGCACCAGATCATACCAGCGATAGCCCTCGCCATAATACTCACGAGAACGTTCTGCCAGGATGTAGCTGAGTGTGATCTGCGCCGGTGTTGCTGCGATCATGTCGTCACGATGGTTGGCTTCCTTGGCCATGTTTCCATTGTTGTCCCAACGCCATACCCCCGCACGACCGCGAATGACATTGACCAGATCCCGAGCACTTTTGCCGGCTTTGGAAGTAGCTCCTTTTACCGCTGCTTCGGCAGCGATAAAATATAACTCCGAGAACTTGGCAATATTGAACGGCCGGGTGCTGCCCGCGTTAGGCTGACCCAGACCATTCCCGTTGTCAGTACGGTAAGGTCCCAACTTCCAAAGCCCCGGATAAACGCGGCGGCTGATGCCCTCTGGAGAGATCACATAATCCGCACGACCCGGCAATACCCCAGCGCCGATACTACTCTTATAGGTTTTATTGTCGTAGTTGATAGGCGTCTGCGGTTCTTCATTCAAGAAAGTCAAGATCGCTTCCTTTGGTTTGACGGGCATATTGTTGGCATTGAACAACGAAGGATTGCTAATATTGGCCTTATCCCAGTTGCCCCGGTATACTGTTGTAAAGGTGCCGTCGTAACGCGAGTCGTTGGTTTTATCGGCAAAGGTTTCGGTGACCACATTGATGGTCGGTGCCATCCGTGTCCAAGGACGTCCCAGTGCTTGTGCTGCCTCCCGTTGTACCGAATTGACGAGGTCGGCTGTAGCCCAGGCCGTTGTTTTCGAACTCGTCAGCGAAGGGTAGTTCCAGGTCATCATCCAGCCCGCAAAGTTATCCGGTGCACCTCCGCTTCCATAGCTGAGACTTCCGCCATTGTACAGTTCACTGCTCTCGGTATGATCGGCAAAGAGCAAGATTTCGTTGTTCCGGTCATTGGTTCCGACATTCACATCATAAAACGTGGGCTGCAAAGCAAATGGCCCTGGATTTTCTATTGCGTCAACCGCTATGTCGTAAGCCTGCTGGAAATACCATGCACTGGTTTTACCATCAGGATCCGTGCGCGCGGTTTCGGGATAAGTAGGTATATTTTTAGGATTTTCCAGCCACCAAGCATAGGTCAGATAGGCCTTTGCGAGATACAAGCGGGCAACAGTTTTGGTCGCAGCGCCTTTTAAGCGCGGTGATTCTGGCAAATCGTCAATCGCCTGTAGCAGATCGGGAAAGATGGCGCGGGTATACACCTCAGCGACAGTATTGCGTGTTGATTTGCGCTCTACAGACGTACTATATTTTAGTTCGCCCCCACCCAGGTCGAGCGGCACACCACCAAAGGTCTGCACGAGCAGGAAATAGTCAAATGCGCGAAAAAAATGTGCTTCGGCAATGATAGCCGGCGAAGTACCTACTGCTGGTGCATTTTCGATGATGCCCGAAGCCATGTTGATGTTGGGCAGGGCGGCCTGCCACGCCACATCCGCCCGGCTATTTACAGCCGTCATGGTACTGAGACCTGAAAAGTCCATCACCTGAAAATTTTCGTCGGCGCTTTGGGCATATGTCACTTCATCTGTCCCTGTTAGACAGGCATTGTAATAATACGCCTGTCCATATATGTTGCGCAGGTGGGCATAAAGTCCCACGATACTGTTATTGATACCATTTGCTGTCTTAAAATCACCCGGTGTAAAGATTCCCCTGGGCTGTTCATCCAAAAATTTGGAGCAGCTGTTCATGCCGAGCATGAGTGAACCGACGCATAGTCCTATAATAAGTTTTGAATTGAAAGTTTTCATGCCTGAATGTTTTAAAATGAAAGATTTAACCCCAAAATATAACTTCTCATTGCTGGCGTATTGGTACCCACCACAAGGATTCTTCTCAGGCCACCCACGGCCACATTTTCGTCTCCATAAGAATTGGGTTCTGGATCGCCCCCCGACTCCTTATTGTAGGGCGAGAAGAGGACAAATGGGTTTTCCACCGTCGCATATACCCGCAGACGGCCGATCCCCATGCGTTCTACCCATTTCTGTTTAAAATTGTAGCCCATGCTGATTGTGCGCACCTTTAAATAAGAGGCATCAAAATAGCCCAGGGTACTGCCATATTTGGGATTGTCACCACTTTGTATGCCTCCTGGCTTAGGATATTTGGCATCCGTACGGTCTTCACGCCAGTACTCGACACTCACATTGTTGCCAGAGCGGGTATTCAGCTGGTTTAGATAACCGGTGCTACCATAGAGGGAACTGATTAGTGTACCGCCGTTCTGGAAAGTGCCCACCACATTCAAGTCGACATTTTTATAAGCCAGACGCGTGTTGAAGCCTCCCAGAAAATTGGGTTGAATATTAATGATCTGGCGGTCTGCTGCACCGATGGCACGTGTTGGCGCCCCCTTCTCGTCGTACTCACCGGTATATTCCACTTTGATCATCCCTACATTACCTCCTGGTTCAAGAATATCCCTGTATGGATCGTCCTGTTGCCATAGTCCAATCTTTTTATAGTCAAAGATGACGTCTATTGGATGGCCTACAAACCACTGGTTGCCTTCATCACGCTGACTTCCAGAGGTCAATTCAACGAGTTTATTGCGATTGGCATACAAGTTGACCCCCACATCCCATTTCCAGCCACTTTCGTTGTCGATCACCGCCCCATTGAGGGAAAGCTCAAAGCCTTTGTTCTGCGTTTTTCCGATGTTGGCCATATAACTTCCACCGCCGTTGGTCGGTGGCAGCCCTACACGCAACAGAATATTGTCTGTATTCTGAACATAGTACTCGAAGGTACCGCTTACCCTGTTCTTGAAAAGTCCGAAATCCAAACCATAGTTATAGGTTTTGGAAAACTCCCATCCCAAGATCGGGTTAGGCAATTCAGACATGTAATAACCCGTCAGGAATTGCGTATCAAAATTATACGGTCTTGTGCTCAGGAGCCCAAGCGTTTTGTACGGATCGACAGCCTGGTTGGAGGTCTCGCCATAGCCTAGTCGCAGCTTAAGCTGATTTACCCAGGATACTGACGACATAAACTTTTCGTTGTGAACGTTCCAACCTGCTGAAATAGCCGGATAAGTATGCCATTTGTGCCCTGGCGCCAGGCGCGAAGAACCGTCGCGGCGCATGGTCATCGTTAGCATATAGCGGTTGTCGTAAGTATACATGGCGCGGCCCATTAAAGACATCAGGCTACTTTTGGCATAGCCCTGCTGATTGGGATCTACGATAATCTCCCCCTGAGCACGGCCTAGGTTATAGAACTGGAAGGCATCGATTGGAATATCGCGTGCCGATATGAGCGTACTGTTGCCTGTATTCTGTTCGGCAGAATACAATGCCACAAGGTTTAGATTATGTTTTTGCGCAAAGGTGCGGTCGTAGGTCAGGAGGTTTTCCATGACCCACTGTACGGTTCTGCCGTTTGCGACCGAAGCAGTGGACACATTGTCCGGCGTACCGCTAAAGACTCCCTGCCCTGTGTAACTTCCGTCATTGTTCTGGCGGAAATTAAGTCCAAGATTGGTGCGGTAAGTAAGTCCTTCTACGCCAGGAATGTGGATTTCGCCGTACATATTATTGTACGAACCAAACACACGCTGCTGGTTGATGTAACTATCCCCCAGTGCTTCATAGGACTGGCGGGTATGTACCCATTGTTGTCCAGAAATCTGCTGTTGGATTCGCGGCTTCAAGCTGCCGTCCGCATTAAAAGGATTAGCAATCGGTGTCGCGCTGAGCACACCAAAAAGCCCCAGATTATTGCCGTTGGTGATACTATAGCTCTGGTTGAGGTTAAACCCAAATTTGAATATTTTACCTACCTGCTGGTCCAGCGCTGCACGTAAATTGTATCGGGTATAGTTCTGCAAGGGTACCACGCCTTCGTCGCGAAAGTAACCCGCTCCGAAATTGTAGTTGCCCTTCTCTGCTCCGCCGTTGACACTGATATCGTGGCTATTGACCATTCCATTTTTGTAAAAGAGATCTTGCCAATCGGTATTGGTATCGTCCGACTCATCGAGTGTATTCTGAAATTGTCCTACATAGCGGCGCATTTCGGCAAATTCCGGACCAGACATCATCGGATATTTGGAAAACACGGTGCGCAGTCCCGTGAAACCGTTATAGGCCAATTGTGCCGCCTGTCCCATACGACCTTTATTGGTCGTTACCAGGATGACACCATTTGCACCACGCGAGCCGTAGATGGCTGTTGCCGAAGCATCTTTCAAAACATCGACACTTTTAATGTCTGCCGGATTAATGTCGGAGATGGAGCCTGCAAATGGAATTCCATCGAGTACGATAAGTGGATTGTTATCTGCGGTCAACGAGCGTGTACCACGGATGCGAATCTGCATTGGCGAGCCCGGTTTTGACGAGTTCTGCTGCATATTGACTCCGGCAATACGTCCCTGTAGGGCACGGCTAATATTGGCGGCAGGCACTTCGTTCATGGTGGCGCCACTTACCGAAGCCACCGATCCAGTGACGGCCTCTTTACGCTGGGTACCATAACCGATGACCACTACCTCCTCCATGGCAATATCATCAGCCTGCAGGGTCACCTTCACCATTCCGCTGCCAGGTACTTTGACTTCGGTCGTTTTGTAACCTACATTGGTAAAAACCAGTGTGGCACCACTGCCCGCCTCGATGGCGAATGCACCACTTCTGTCGGTAATGGAACTTTTGGTGCCGCCCTTAACAGATACGGTCACCCCTTCAATGGGCTGTCTCTTCGGATCCGAAACCAGGCCCTTTACCAATTTATCTTGTGCAAAAGCCAACTGCAGGGCTGCCAGCAAAAAGAGCAAGGGCAGAATACATTGTAATGCTTTTTTTCGTTGCACAGAAATAGTAAATCTCGTCATTCTCATAATTTAGGGATTTAAGAAAATTTTGTTTTCACTTCTGTTTATAATCGTTATTTCAATACTTCTTTTTTAGGTCAATGCAGCTACCTGATTTTATTGGCTGAAGTACTGTAAAGACCAATCAGCGCACCTGTAAAACCGCCAGCGACGTCTGTCGACAGGATATCGCCCAATACCGTATTGCCGATATGCTTAAACTGGCCGGGTGCCAGGGCATAGGCAAATTGATAGGCATCGCCAATCGCCTTGACCTTTAATTGCACTGCCCCTTTTAGATTGATCTTCTCCTTCGCGAGGATCTTGGTGCTACCGTTCTCATTTCTAGCCAGCACCATATAGTTTTCTTTGCCCAGTTTTGTCAGGCCCAGCACATAATGGTATTTTTCACTCTGCAGACAGGTGATGCCTGCGAGATCCGAGGGCGCAGATGGCACATAGTTTAGCGATACTGTGCTCTCAAAGTTTTTATGCTGTTGTCTGTAAAATAGGGCGGATAATGGCTTTTGCTCACTGATATCGACGGCATATGGCTTTAGTATTGTCCCTTTATCGGACTGCTGTACAAATTTTTCGCGGGCTCCGCGCAGAGCAACCCAACTGTGGTCGAGCTTCGCGGCAGTCAGCGGGTCGGCGAACGTAAAATTCCCATTGGGAAAATAACCGGGAGCATTCCCTTTGTTTTCCACACCGGCAGGCATTGGAACACTAGGTTTGAGTGGCTCCATGCCGCCTTGAAAGATAGGCCATTCGCCAGACCAATCTACGGGGAGGATAAATGTTTCCCGTCCCGTGTTGACCCGGTTAACTTCATTGGGTCTGACGCCAAGAAATATACCATACCACGATCCACCCGGACCTTCCACTAAGTCGGCGTGGCCCGCCCATTCCACCGGATTGAGCCTAGTTTTATCGAGATGTCGCTGTGAGAGTATCGGATTTTTGGGTGCCGGGGTATAAGGCCCTGCAATCTGTTCGCTCGAAAAGATGACTTCGCTGTGATCGCTACCCGTCCCTCCTTCTGCACACATCAGGTAATACTTTCCTGCTTTTTTGTAAATATGTGGGCCTTCGATCCAGATGGGATTTTCCGCGGGATGCACGCCGCCATCCACCAATATGCGTTCACTCCCTTTAATGACCTGATCCTTCTCTGTGTCGTATTCCCAGAGTTTGATGACACGATGCCCCTCATAGCGCAGCTTACCATTATCTGGCGCATCGTTGTGCACCACATAGGCTTTGCCATCATCATCAAAGAATAGTGCCGGATCAATGCCATCAAAATCAAGCTTGATTGGATCGGACCAGTTTCCAGCTTTGGGGTCTTTGGTTTTGACGACCATATTTCCGATGCCCGAAGCAATTTGGGTCGTAATCATGTAGAATGTGTCGTTGTGCCGATTGTACACGATATCCGGGGCATATATTCCCTCGCTAATTCCTGATGTCCCCACTTTTAGCTGCGATTCGCGATCGAGAACATGCCCCAGCTGTTTCCAGTTGACCAGATCAACCGAGTGGAAGATCGGAACACCGGGGAACATCGAAAAGGAGGAATTCACCAGGTAGTAATCATCGCCTTTACGCGTAATACTCGGATCGGGATAACACCCCTGAAGAATAGGCGAATAAAACTGTCCCAGCTTTAACGGGTTTTCCTTATAAACTGCATCTTCACCTTTGTAGACAAAATCCGAAAATACAGGTCCAGAAAGACGATCTTTCTGCGGTTTTCTTTTATACTCTTTTGTACTGAATGCCGTTAATGTCGCCAATATAACGACGGACATGCCCAGCATGATTTTCCCTTTCCGCTTTAACATGATTGGTTTATTTATAATTTGGTTTATCTGAATACAAACATACTTTTAAGTGTATTTACAACAATTAAAATATGTAACAAAAGCATTTCAATTTGTTACGTTCTTCCGTTCGCCAAGGGCCAATACTGGTTTTCTGGCGGTTTTATTTCTATGAATAGCGTTAATAATTTAATCTAGCGGAGCTAATTATGGTGTTTAAGATTTAGTTTAATTTTTTTCAATTCGTCCAGCCTATGCACCGGTTGCTCCAGGGTGGGCGGAATGGGCATTCTGGAGTAAGTCTGAAAATACAACAGGCAGGCATCGCGCCACCATACGGCATCCGTTGCCTGGATTTTTAATTTTGCCTGCACGTCCTTAAAGCGTTCCGCATCCACCTTGTGTTCAAGACCATCCCATACACGCTGAACATACCGTACCTGATTCACACCCTCCTGATAGGCATAGCACAGGTTATCCCATAAGGAGCGACCATTTTTCATGCTGTAGCTCCAGGGTACATGGTGAAACCAGAGCAAATATTTTTCAGGGCAGCTGCTCACCGCTGCAAACTGCTCCTGGAGTGGGCTATGGTACTGTGCAACGGCATTGCTGCCCGATGCTGTCCGGTCAAATCCGATCCCCAGCGAATCTGCATTATGGTAATACCAAGGCATCCAATCGGGTCTTCCACCGGGAATATCGCCCCAGGGTTCGGGACCATAGTGGTGTTCGAAAGCGAATATATGGTGCAGGCCCAGCGGCATCATGTAGTTGACTGCTGCCTCACGCGATTCCAGCATCACCTTCGACAGTGGAGCTATGAGGGTCGGATCTGGCGAAAAGGTTGAAGCGAGCCACTCCCGCGCCACGCTATCGCTGGATAAGCCGCTGTTCCAAGCTAACCTTCCAAAGGCGTACCAGTTGGCTTGGGCAAAGTGGTGACCACACCAATTGCGGTCCTCGCCGATGTTGGCAACGCCCGCAATCGCCGATAGCCGTGGATTCGGCCCTTTTTGCGTCAGACCCGCCACCGTACTCGCTTCCTTTCGTGTATAGGTTTCGGCATCGAGCGTCTCCTTAAACAGCGGAGCGAGGTATACCAGGTGATTAGAAAACCCAAGGTACTCCTGAGTGATCTGAAATTCGACCATCTGGCTTGTCTTGGGCATCGCTCCAAACAGTGGATTAAACGGTTCACGCGGTTGGAAATCGATGGGCCCATTTTTGATTTGTAGGATCACATTGTCGTCAAACTTGCCGTCTAGTGGCACAAACTCTTGATAAGCCTGTTTGGCACGATCCTCGGCCGAGGGATTATACACAAAAGCACGCCACAAAACCAACCCCTTGTGTGGTCTCAGCGCAGTGGCCAGCATATTAGCGCCATCGGCATGCGTCCGGCCATAATCCTGTGGTCCAGGCTGTCCCTCTGAATTGGCCTTCACTAAAAAGCCACCAAAATCAGGTATGATGCTATAAATCGCATCTGCCTTGTCTTTCCACCAACGTGCCACAGCGGGATTCAGCGGATCCGAATCCTGCAGATTGCCCAGAATCGCCGGTGCCGAAAAATTAATGGACAGAAACACGCGGATACCATAAGGACGGAAGCTATCCGCCAACGCCTTTACCTTCTCTATATAATCTTCGCGCAGGATCAGGGGCGACGCATTGACGTTATTGAGCACAACCGCATTGATACCAATAGAAGCATTTGCACGCGCATATTCGACGTAGCGAGGCGACTTCACCGCAGGTAATTCGTCCCACTTCCAAAGCGAGTATCCGGCATAGCCCCGTTCAACTGTACCGTCCAGATTATCCCAATGGTTGAGCATGCGTAAGTGGTAACTCGGCGTTTCAACGATATCTAGCGGTGTAAGCTCACTCCCGATCTGCTGTAACCGCAGCAAGTGATAAGCTCCGTAGAGCAGGCCGGTACTGCTGCCTGCACGAATAATCGTCTTACCCGCTACTGACCAGATACGATATCCGTCAGGCTGGTACTTTGGCCATTTTTTATCCAGCACGAGCGCTACATCACCTCTGCGCCAGTAGTGCTGTAACTCCTGGACTGCGGTATTGGCTACAGGATCACGGAGTGAGCAGTGAATTTTGCGCAGTGCAGCTTCCCTATCGGCGACCTTGGTGTAGCGCAACCACAGTCGGCTGCCATCTTCCGCCTGGCCTACCAGATAGCACAACACGGCTAACAATAGGCAGACCCCATATCGGATCACATGTCCCATCAGCTTCCCTCCACCGCTAGCATACCAACCGTACTAGGGTATGTAATTTCAATTATTTGTACGTTACGTCCACCTCTTGATCCATCCAGATTACGCCTGAAGTTAGGTATTAAGTAATGTGCGTTGTTTTCCATGACTACAATTATTTTTTTTATTAATATTTATTTACTATCCGTGTCGATCAACTGCGCTGTTGCGCTCTGCCGCGGACCGAGATAAGAGGGTTTCAGCCCCCCAAAATCGATGAGTATGCGCTGCAACACGATTCCCTGATCCAAGAAGCGGATTCGAAGGGTATGTTCTCCCGGCAGCAAGCTGTGTACCGACACACTTTCGATGATACGGCGTGCCTGCCACTGTCCCAGTTCGCCCTTGTAATGTCCATTAAAATTGACCAGTTTTTCGGGACCCCCGTCGATGGAAATCGCATAGCGCAGCCCACGGTTTCCATTGAAATTGAGCGTGGGCGACAACAGTGCTATGATCTTTGCTTCTCGCTTTTCTTTTACGCGAATCTTGTATTCTAGGGCGGTGTTATTTCCGAGGCTAGCTGTAACAGGTTGTGTTGTCATGGCCGACACGGTCTTTCCCAGGTCTGGAATCTCAACCCATTCTACCCCCGGTGCACTGCTTGCTACAGCATAGCTTGCGGCCTCCATTGCAATATAGCCATCGGTCTCGCTAAATACCTTCGGCGAACGGTGAACGGCAGTATCCGCCAAATAGTGAACAACAGGCATAATAGCCTTAGGCGGTTCATTCCAGCTGCTGTAGCCGATGCGCACCTGATCCATCATGTGGATCCATTTCCCTTTGGCAATGGAATGGTTGTAATGATGGGTAAAAAGTGAATCGCGCAGAAAGCAAGCCTTTACCTTATCGGCCCAGTCATTTGCCCTGCGATCGTTTCTCGCGTAATAGTAGTCGTTCATCGCTTTAGCATGGTACATCTCATAGAGGTTCGCGCAGGCGTTGATTGGAAAAGCCACAAGCTGATCGAAGGCATCCTTTAGGGAATCTGGCAGCAAGTAATGGAGTCGAGAGGCTTCCATGGCCAACCTGTTGTAATCGTTGACAACACTGTCAAATTCGTTATAATGTGTGAGGCTAAACGTGCGTTCGTTCAGCAGTTCGGGGGTAACCCGATGGTTATATTTGGTATAGCGGTTGATCATGCTGGCCGCTTCCGTGGCATACGCTTCGCCAAACTGCTGCCTACACCATTCGCGGGTGTAGTCCATCAGGTTATTGGCGTTAAACCTGTCGGGATCCCAGGCCATATCCAGAAAAAATGAAATGGGAAATTCCATGGGCTTGAGGTCGCCGACATTAACGATCCAGATTCTGTCTACGCCATGTCTATAGGTGAGGTTCATCTGCTCCCATATCCGCTGTATCTGGGACACATTGATCCATTTCGTATTGCGGGGGGCACCCACATAATCAAAATGGTAATACATGCCATAACCGCCCTTTCGTGGCGTGGCATTCGGATCGGGCAGCTTGCGTACGTTGCCCCAATTGTCATCACAAAGCAGTAGCGTTACATCGTCCGGCACCCGCATGCCTTTATCATAATAGTCCTGTACTTCTTTGTATAAAGCCCACAGCTGTGGTGTCTCTGCTGCCGGCCGCCCTGTGGCTTCCGCAATCAAGCGTCGCTGATCGCGGACGATCTGCTCCAGCAGACTGACATTTTGCTTTTCACTCATGGGTTCATCGCCGTCACCGCGCATGGCAATGGTCAGGATAGATTCCCAGTTTCGTGCACGTTCTATACCACTACGCCAAAACTTCTGCAACCCGGCTTTATTTTTAGCATAGTCCCAGGCTCCACCATTGCCGTAGCGTTTCCATTCCGCTTGCGCCCTAGCCATCGGCTCGTGGTGCGAAGTCCCCATGATAATACCCATTTCATCCGCCAGTGATCCATTTTTTGGATCATCATCATAAAAAGCACTCCCCCACATTGCAGGCCAGAGGTAATTGGCTTTCAGCCGTAATAGCAGTTCGAATACCTTTTCATAAAAATCTGCATTAAATCCACCGAACGTCGCCTTGGACCAACCACTTAATGCCGGTGCTTCATCATTCAGGAAAATACCGCGGTAGTTCACCTTTGGTTCCCCCTGCGTGTAGAGACCTGGCTTGGCGTACAATGCGGTTGCTCTGCGGATTGGCACATCTGCCCAGTAATACCAGGGTGAAACACCAATTTGGGCCGACAGCTCATAAATGCCGTAGATCGTACCACGTTTGTCGCTGCCGGCGATAACCAGCGCTGAATCAATGCCCCATAAGGGCTCATTGACCACCGTCATTACAAACTTTTCTCGCTTTCCGGCAAGCGCACTGCTGTCCAAAAGACCTTTATGCATGAGACTGTCAATCAGGCTCGAGTTGCCATAGGTACCTATAATGATGTTGGAGCGCCCGTTTTTTTGCTGGTCGGGACGATGACCCGTAACCTGCGTAAAATCTTTTTTTAGATTTTCGAAAGCCCGCAATACGCCCTTGTGATCCTGCGGATCGACAAGCATGGACAAAGGCACCCCATTATTGACTAAGGCCAGGAAACCGGGTCCTGCCTCGCGGACTATAAAATCCCGAGCCACAGTATCTTTGGTACTAGGCAACACAGCGTGGGCAGTGCCGCCACAGCAGTAAATCAGCACAGCGACCAAAAACGCTCGCCAATAGCAAGGATGAGTAAACATGATGATTTCCATTATAATTGGTTTTTTCCTTTCCTGAATTCAGCACATATAGCACCCCACTCCCAATGCTAAGTACTAGCACAGCAAGGGATGTTGCATGATGATCATTTTCAGCAACCTAAAAGTAGTACTCTTAATGAGCCGCCGCATTTTTAACTGTTACATTCCCTTTGTCCATTGTTGCAACGCCTTGCATTGACGTTTCATATTTATTTCAATTTGTTACATCGGCATGTAAAACAGGGTTTATTGGGCCATAAGCTTTTTTTTCTTTTTAGGGTTGCGCAATAATATGTATCTTCAAAAGCATAAACCAATCATACCAATGCGGAGGGATCTTTTTTCGACAGTCTTACTACTATTTGCTTTTATCGGGTATGCCCATGGACAGGCTACGCGCATCTATGACAATAGGGACTATGGCTTTGGCGAACTTTCATCCAATCTGACCAACAGTATCAGTCAGGACAAACACGGCTATATCTGGACAGGTACCGAGTATGGGCTCAACAAGTTTGACGGCACCCGTTTTGTACAATATCTCCACGATGTGCAGGATAGCACGTCCATATCGAGCAATAATGTCATCATCCTTTATCTTGACCGCGACAAAAAGCTCTGGGTGGGCTGCAATAATGGACTGCAGTATTACGATGAAAATAGCGACCAATTTGTGCGCATCCATTTTCCCGATCAGATTGCACCTCACATTACAGATATCATCCATAAAAAAGATGGTCACATTTGGGTAGCCACATCAGGCTGGGGTATCTTCGATATTCAGGTTAGCCGTAGACAGGCGCTATCGCTACCGCGACTCAATACGCTGGTTGGCGGCATGTTTGCCCGCAGTCTATTTGAAGACCGGATGAACAGGATTTGGATCGCCATTGACCGTGTAGGCGTCTCGCAGGTTTCTGCCGACCAGAAGCGGGCTAGACAGATCGTTTCAGATCTGCTTCCCATGCCCAAGGGCGGCAATTATGACATCGCGCAGCAGCATGACGGCAAACTGCTATTTGCCTCGCCTTCAAAGATCAGCCGCTATGATCCGCAAAACAACACATTCGAAGCCGTTGAATACAAGTCGAAACTGCAGTCTACCGTAACGGAGATCCAATTATCAAAAGGCCAGAAAAACCATCTGCTGATCAGTACCGAGGGTGATGGGCTATGGTATCTGGATCTGGAAAAAAAGCCACTGGTTGCTGCACAAGCTGAACTGCCTAATTTGGACAATGACTACCGACATGCACGGATACGTGCGCTGCTGCAGGACCGCGAAAATAATCTTTGGCTTGGCTGGTTTCAACGGGGCCTGGTTTTTATCCCCGTGCAAAGCAAACAGTTTGAATTTTGGCGTATTTCAGGCCGGGAAAAAACAGATCAAAACATCATCAGTGCCATCACGCGTGACCGCCAAGGTAATATTTGGTATGCCGTGGAGCGAGAAGGCGTTTTTAAAACTGACCGTCAAGGCATTTCACATCAACAAATAAATACCATAGCGGATATCAATAAACTGGAAGCGGCTTCGGACGGTACGATCTGGTTCAGTTCATATGAGAAAGGCCTTGGACAAATTGATCCAATAACAGGACAATCCACCCTCAGGGATATCTGCCCATCCAGACAGGTCAAATCTTTCGCCTTGGGCAAAAACAATACGCTTTATATTGCTACATTTGGATCGGGCTTTGTGGAATATGATCTCGATACGAAAATTGCTCAAAGTTATAGTATGAATACCAGCAATTCGACAAAGGGCGCCTTAGCCAATGATTGGATTGCTACCGTTTTATGCGCCGATGATGGTCTTATCTGGCTTGGGCATCATAAGGGCGTGAGCTGTTTTGATCCCACTACAAAGAGCTTCTCTCAACAGTATACAGGCCATCGATTATCCGAACAGATCACCATCTCCCTATTGGACGATCATTTAGGTCACATCTGGGCCGGCACCTACAACGGCCTATATCAGATCGATAAGAAATCAGGGTCGGTCAGCATTTACACCACTAATAACGGACTATCCAGCAATGTGATCACTGGCTTAGGCGGTGACAAGAAAGGAAATATTTGGTGCAGCACATTCAAGGGTATCAACTGTCTGAATCCCGGTTCAGGCAAAATTGTCAACTACTATACCGGAGACGGCCTGGTCGATCGGTCCTACAACCGCAGCGTTCACTTTCAGGATACCCAAGGAAAAATATATTACGGCGGACGGCAGGGGATTACTTCATTTTTTCCTGAAAAGATACAGCTGCAGACCTATCCACATCCGGTACTCATTACCAATCTGTATGTCAAGCACCAGCCCATTAAGCCTGGCATGGCACCCAGCGGAAGCGTAATCTATAAGGATGACTTGATCGCTGCAAGCGAATTTTACTTCCATAGCAACGACGACAGTTTCACTTTTGAATTGTCCACAATGGATTTTAACAGTCCAGAAAA
Source organism: Sphingobacterium sp. 2149 (assembly GCF_031455655.1). Classification (NCBI taxonomy): domain Bacteria; kingdom Pseudomonadati; phylum Bacteroidota; class Sphingobacteriia; order Sphingobacteriales; family Sphingobacteriaceae; genus Sphingobacterium; species Sphingobacterium sp. 2149. The sequence goes on from NZ_JAVDTD010000003.1 coordinate 398,956, forward strand.
TGTACATTATGAATACCGCATTAAAGGCATCAACAAGAGCTGGAATGCGACGCTTCCGGGAGTGAACCTGATCACGTACAACAACCTTTCTTCCGGGGAGCATGAATTGGAAATACGCGCCTGTAAATTTGGCATCTATTCACCAAGCTTAATGGTAACGCTGCATATCCAGCCGCCCTGGTATTTAAGTGGAATGGCTTACTTCGTTTATATCCTACTTGCGACCGGTATTCTATTCCTAATCAGTAAGTATATGCATGAGCGTCGGCTCGAGCGTCTGCATGCTTTCCGGTTACAGCTTTTTACGGATGTATCGCACGAGATCCGATCGCCGCTGACGCTAGTCATGAGTCCGATTGATAAGCTCATGAAAAATACAGCAGATCCGCAAACCCGATCCACGCTGCAGAACATGAATCGCAATGCACAGCGCATCCTTAGTCTAGTCAATCAGTTGCTTGATATCCGAAAGCTGGAAAGCGGGCACATGAATCTCAAATTTTGCGAAATCAATGCGGTAGATTATGTCAAGCAGATGATCGGCATTTTTGAGGATCAAGCCCTTAGTCATCAGATCCAGCTATCCGTACACAGCGATGCCGACGATATTCCAATTTGGATAGACGTCAACAGCTTTGAAAAAATACTGCATAATGTGATCTCCAACGCGTTTAAATTTACTCCGAGTGATGGTAAAATTGCGGTTTCCTTAGCCGTTCAACAACGGGAAAAGGGAAATGAAATCTTAGAGCTTGTTGTCAGTGATACGGGTAGCGGCATCGCCAAAAGCGATCTTCGCCATGTTTTTAAGCGGTACTACCAGTCTGCTGCGCATAGCACTTATCAGCGGCAGGGTTCGGGCATTGGTCTACATCTCACCAAAGTGCTGGTTGAACTGCACGGTGGACAGATACATGCCGAAAATAGAATTGACTGCAGCGGCAGCCTTTTTGTGATCCGTCTTCCGATGGGCAAAAAGCATCTGCGGCAGGAAGATCTTGCTCCTGTGAGACCAACTGATGCGTTGACGATAAAACACGAGAGCCTCCCAGTTTCAACAACTAACCTACATCCAAAGAACGATTATCAAAAAACAGGCTATAAAGTTCTTGTCATTGACGACGACCGCGATATTCTCCACTATCTGCATCAGGAACTTTCTTCATCCTATAAAGTGCTGCTTGCCGAAAATGGTGGCGAGGGGTTTCAGCTCGCCCTTGCTGAGGAGCCCGACCTGATTATTTCCGACGTGGCCATGCCGTTAATGGATGGCTATACGTTGGTCAAAAAGCTCAAGGGGAATAGCACGACCAACCATATTCCCGTGGTGCTACTAACGGCCAAAACCAATCAGGAAGACCGTTTGGAAGGCATTGGTCGCGGCGCAGATGCCTACCTGACAAAGCCTTTTATGGTGGATGAGCTTCACCTTGTTGTACACAATCTCATCAAAAACCGCATGAAGGTTAAAGGAAAGTTTTCGGGCGCGCAGCAGCAGGAAGGTAAGGTAAAAACCATCAGCTTTAAGTCTAGCGATGAGCAGCTGATGGAACGTATTGTTAAAACGGTAAACCAATACCTGGAGAATTCGGAGTTCAATGTGCAGTTTCTAGCCGATGAAGTAGGGTTGAGCCGTGTACAGCTGCACCGTAAGGTGAAATCGCTGACGGGTATTTCGACCGGTGAATTTATTCGTAATATCCGGTTACAGCAAGCTGAAAAGCTGCTGCTGGAGAAAAAAATGAATATCTCTCAGGTAGCTTATTCGCTCGGATTTACCAATCAGACGCATTTCACTACGCTATTCAAAAAGATGTATGGGTTGAGCCCCACCGAATACATTCAGCGGCACAGCTATAAGGAAAATTAAAAATGGAATGAAACCGCCAAAACAAAAATGTTTGCATAAAACAGTTGGGCATTAAAAATCGAGCGGGACCTTTTATTGCAAATAATCACAAATTTATCTAAGTTTGTCGTCACCTACTACGACTAACGTGAATCTTAAAAATGAGATCGAATCTAAATATATCCTTCAGCGCCTACAGCAGGGTGACAGGCAGGTGTTCGACCTTGTTTTTAAATCTTATTGGGATCCCCTATTAATTTACTTGTCCAAACTGGTGAAAGACCAGACCGATGCTGAGGATCTTTTACAGAATATTTTCGTCAACCTCTGGAATAAGACACAATCGTCCGAAATACAGGATATTCACGGCTGGTTATATGGTGCTGCCCGCAAGAGCGCTCTTTTCTATCACCGAACCCAAGGCAATCAAAAAAAGCTGATTGCGTCTATTTTGGAATATATTGAAGTAACCGGATTTTCGTTGAGCGAACAGCAGCAAGGTAAGGAGCTTCAGCAGATTATTGATCGTGAAATTGAACGGCTCCCAGCAAAAATGAAAGAGGTATTTCTATTGAGCCGACAGGAACAACTTAGTTATAAGGAAATTGCAGAACGTCTGGACATCTCTGACCAAACGGTCAAAAAACAGATCAGCAACGCACTGAACATTCTGAGAAACAACCTCAAGAAACAAGGTCTCTATTCGCTTCTTCTCCTCCTTCTCATCGACTTAAAATAAATTTCATCATTTTTTAATATTTATCTACCACCAAATACGTTTTGGTGCAACTATACTATAAACAATGGCGCTCATGGAACAGAAAAACATTGCAGAAATCTTATTGAAATACGAACTCGGCATCAGTTCAGCGGCGGAAAACCAGCTGATAGAATCGTGGTACGAATCGCAGCAAGCTGTGGAATGGGAATTGGATGGCGCCGCACAGGAAGACCGCAAAAATGCCATACTCCTACAAATCCAGGAGCAGCTTGATGCAAAACCAGCTTCGCGTAGGCCATTGTACCGGAGAGCCGCTTGGATCAGCGCTGCAGCTGCCGTCCTGCTGATTGCTTTTGCTTTACTCTTTATCCCGCGTGGACAGTCGCATCGCGATACCCTAGCCGCGATAGATCAATTCAAACCCGGACAAGAAAAGGCCATCCTGAAATTGGAAGACGGATCAAGCATCGCACTCAACGGAGGCAAATCGGGTGTTAAGATCGTCAACGGTACGGCTGTCTATTTGGATGGATCGCCTGTGAGCGACACGGAATTGCAATCGCGCGAACTGATTGTTGAAGTTCCCAAAGGTGGTCAATATCAGGTCAACCTGCCCGATGGGAGTAAAGTATGGCTGAACGCTGCTTCGACACTCACCTATCCAATGCAATTTTCTGCCGCCAAGCGGGAAGTCTCGTTAACAGGAGAAGCCTATTTTGAAGTAAGCAAAAATCCACATCAACCCTTTATCGTAAAATCCAGAAATCAAGAAGTCAAGGTATTAGGCACCATTTTTAACATCAACAGTTATGACAACCGCGAGTTTGTGGAAACTACGCTGCTTGAAGGTTCGGTCGATGTAAATCAACGCCTGCTTGTACCCGGACAGCGATCGCTCATCTCCAAGACATCGATCCAGATTCTACCGGCCAATATCGAAGCAGCGACGGCCTGGAAGAAAGGATATTTCCTATTTGACAACGAACGGCTCGATGCCATTTTGGCTACACTTTCGAGATGGTACAATGTAGATTTTGAATACGAAGACTCTGCTACGAAACAGCTTGTCTTTTGGGGATCTATCGACAAAAATCAATCATTGACCAAAACGCTTACCTTTTTGGAAAGCACCGGTCAATTAAACTTTAACTATCGTGACGGCAAAATAGTTGTCCACAAAAATAAATAACGAAGCCTTTTTAATACAGAGATATAAACACATTAACCTAAATCACAGACCCGATGAATCGTCTAAAAAACTTGCTCTTGGTCACGTCGCTTCTTGCTGGTAGCACAGTCGTTGGTCAACAGCTCAATTATCAGGGCAAACCAACACTCAAAGAACTTTTTTCAACCATCCGACAACAGACAGGCTATAACATCATTGCTTCTGGCAATCAGATAGACCTTAATACCGTCGTTAAAGTTCAGGCAAAGGATAAAGCCTTGCGTGATGTTCTTGAAGAAGCCTTTAAGGATTTACCGTTCACTTTTAAGATCGTTGGAAAAGAGATCACCATTCTTCCGCGGGAGAAAAGCGGCCAACAGCATCAAAAACAACAGCAACCTGCCAAACAGCTTTTTGTGGACGGCACTGTACGGGACAAATCCGGTCCCGTAGAATTGGTAACCGTTTACAACAAAAGCAACGACAAAGTCACTTTCACCAATGATAAAGGCGCTTTTAAAATCGAGCGGACCAGCCATACGGATACCTTAGTATTCAGTTCCGTTGGTTACGAAGAAAGGCAGCTTGCTGTGTCAACTAGCCAAAACACCGTTACCATGCAACTGTTGCAGACGCAGAACCTGCTCGATGAAGTCAGCGTACTGTCTTATGGACAAGAGGTATCCAAACGGCTCAATACGGGCTCTACTTCTAGTGTCACTGCAGCCACCATTGAGAAAACACCGACAGCAGATCCACTCATTGCGCTCCAAAATCGGGTTCCCGGTATGATGATCAATACCCTCAACGGGTTACCGGGCATACAGACCCAAGTGCAGATACGGGGTATTAATACCGTCAATCAGGATGGTGAAGCGCGACAACCCTTGTACATTGTTGATGGTATTCCTTTTAATAGCAATTCACTCGCCTATATCGGTGCGAATGGCCTTACCTCCTCCTATTTGGGTGAAAGCCCTTTTAAAAGTATCGACCCAAGCACGATTGCCAGCATTGAAGTACTTAAAGATGCAGATGCTACCGCCATCTATGGCGCCCGGGGTGCCAATGGTGTGATCCTGATCACGACCAAACGCGGTAAGGCAGGTCGCCCCACCATCAGTGCTGATTATTACCATAGTTTTGGTTCTATTGCTAACTATGTAAAAATGCTCAATACCGCCCAATATCTGGAGATGCGGCGTGAAGCTGCAAAAAACGATGGTGTCGAATTTACGCCCAATGACTACCCTGACCTGCTGAAATGGAGCCAAACTGAAGATCACAACTGGCAAAAAGAATATTTTGGCAATGTCGCCCATACATCCAATGCTGAATTATCGCTATCGGGTGGATCATCGGGTTTCAACTACCTCCTTGGCGGTGGATTTAGGCGTGAAAACACTGTATATCAAAAGAAAAATGGTCTTTCCGTCGGTAACTTCCGAAGTAACCTCGACTACAACAGTAACGACGGCAAATTTAAAGCTTCCCTTTCGGCGAGCTATGCAACGGATAAAAACGAAGTCATTCCACTATCGTTTACCAACTTTCAGACCCTGCCTCCAAATTTCTCCCTTTATGATGCTGATGGAGAATTGAATTGGACTATAGATAACCCCATTGCTGCGCTGGAGCGTACGCTTGAAAATAAAACTAAAAATTTAATCAGCAATATTGCGCTGAGTTATGAGTTGTTACCTAATCTCGTGGCCAAAATCAATACCGGTTATACGCGCATGAAAATGGACCAGCTCGCCATCAATCCACGGAGATCATTCAGGCCGTCCGAAAATATCTTGGGCAACAACAGTTTTACTAAGGCCAGCGCCGCTACCTTCAATTTTGAGCCTCAGCTGAATTATGATCTGATCGTGGGGCGCAGTTCATTTCGTGCCCTTCTCGGGGGTACTTATATCCATCGCGGTAATTCAGCAATTACCACAAGTGGGAACGGCTATACAGACGACAGTCAGATTAGGGACATCTCTGCCGCACCAATTATCAACATCGAGCCCAAGGACACTCAGTATCGTTTTCTTTCGGGATTTGCTCGTATGGGATGGACATTTGACCAAAAATATGTCATCAATGCAACCGTCAGACGTGACGGCTCTTCCCGTTTTGGTCCAGGGAAAAAATATGGTAACTTTTGGTCTGTCGGTGCAGCCTGGATCCTCAGCGAAGAGAGCTGGCTAAAGGATAATCAGTTTGGCTTGAGTTTTGCCAAATTGCGCGGCAGCTATGGTCTGACGGGTAATGATAATATTGGCGACTACTCCTATTTCGTCAATTACGAACGTATATTCGACAATTACCAAGGGCAGGGCTATCTTCCCAAGAACCCATTCAATGCAAATTATCAGTGGGAAGTCAACAAAAAACTTGACCTTGCTGCTGAAATGGGCTTCTTGAAAGACCGCATCATCTTTGAAGCAAACTATTACCGCAATCGGTCTGGCAATCAATTAGTTGGCTATGGATTACCTACACAGGTGGGTTTTAGTTCGGTCAATCAAAACCTGGATGCCAATGTACAGAATAGCGGCTGGGAATTTAGCCTCCAGACCACGCCGATCAATACATTGGCTTTCACCTGGAAAACAAACTTTACCATGAGTATCAACCGCAACAAGCTCTTGTCTTATCCCAATCTTGCAAGTTCTTCCAATAGCCTCACTTATCAGATCGGTAAACCATTAAATCTGATCTGGGGGTATGAATATCTGGGAATCAATGCTGCAGATGGGCAACCGCAATTCCGCGATGTGAATGGCGACGGTTTTATCAGTTTTCCAGATGACTATGTCCCTTTGGCGAACAATATTCCGACATTCTTTGGTGGTCTGGGCAACTCGTTCAATTATAAAAACTTTGATCTAGACGTGTTTTTCAGTTTTAAAAAGAACACACATATTTATAATTATCCCTTTACGAGTGCCGGAAGCGTAATCAATGCCCCCGCAATTGTCTTGGACAGATGGCAGCATCCGGGTGAGGAAGCTAAATTTCCGGCCTATACCACCAACTCCAGCACCATGTCCAATTACAATTCATCCGGTGCCAATTTTGTGGACGGGTCGTACATCCGTTTAAGCAATATTACTTTGAGCTATTCGGTACCCGGCAAGATTCTCGAGAAGCTAAAACTTAAAAACCTGCGCGCTTATGCGACTGGGGCCAATCTACTGACGATCACCAGTTACAAGGGTACAGATCCAGAGACCGGCGTGGATATGCCGATGCTGCGCACATTTACGCTAGGGATACGGACTTCATTTTAAACCATTTAGACCACGGATATGAAAACCAACTATATCAAATTATTCAGCCTCCTTTTACCTGTTGCTGTCGTTGCAAGCAGTTGCAACAAGCTGCTGGAGGTGACACCAAAATATATCTACACGACGGACCAAATTTATGCGAATGACACCATGGCCGACAGTGTGGTGGTCGGGATGTATGGCCGATTTGCTGCTTATCAAAATGATCTTTCACTGAACACGGGATTATCTTCTGACGAGTTGATACCCGGTGTCAATAGCTTCAACCCAGGCTATAGTTTTATGTACAGCTACAACCTCAATCCCTTTTCGGCGCAGACGAATGACTTTTGGGGAAATCTATATTCCATCATTGGGGTTAGTAATGCAATCATTGAAGGCGTTGGACAATCCAAGGGCATGACGCAAGCGGGCAAGGATGAAGCCATCGGTCAGGCCAAATTTATGCGTGCACTCAATTACTATTTTTTGGTCAACCTCTATGGGGATGTTCCATTGGTACTCACGACCAATTATCAGGAAGAGCGCCTCAAACCACGCGTGGCGGCAGCGGCAGTGTATACGCAGGTCATTCAAGATCTGCAAGATGCCAGCCAGCTTTTGGCATCAGATTATCCGGGCGAACGCGTGAAGGCCAATAAGTGGGCAGCACTGGCTCTGCTCTCGCGTATATACCTATTCACCAAAGAGTGGACCAAAGCCGAGCAGGCCGCCAGTCAGGTGATTGCACAGTCGCAGTTGTTCCAACTGGGCCAATTTGACCGTGCGGATGGGGCTGAGCCAATGGATATCTTCACCAAAAATAATCCCGAGCAGATATTGCAGTTATGGAACAGTATGGGCGCCTCCATTGGTATCGGTATAAAAGGAGAATTTGCCAGCTTTGGTGTGACTGAAGATCCAACGGGTCTTTTGCAAGCCTTTGAGGAGAACGATAAACGGAAAGAAAACTTTGTCCGTTTTGAAGAAACGGTAAACGGCTATCAGATCAACAAATACCGTTCGGAAGGCGAAGCCGGATCTGCAAACAATGAGTATACGTCGGTGTTGCGCCTAGGAGAACAATACCTCAACCGCGCCGAGGCACGTCTGGAACTTGGTCTGCCAACAGCGGTTGAAGACCTCAATACCATACGCCGGCGTGCGGGACTTTCGAATTTATCCGATGGTTTAACCAAATCTCAGGTCAGTGCAGCAATCGTGCAAGAACGCCGTGTCGAACTCTGTTTCGAATGGGGCGACCGTTGGTTTACCCTCAAACGTTTGGGATTAGCCGATAATGTGATGAAAAAAGCAAAACCGACCACCTGGAAGACGTTTGCCCAGCTCTACCCTTTACCGACCGTTGAGCTTCAAAATAACAGGCAATTAACGCAAAATCCGGGATATAACAACTAAACACGATATACAATGAGAGTTACGCTATTAGCTTTTGCCTTTCTTTATTCCATATGCTTCGTTAAGGCGCAGGAAAAAGCAACCTACCACCTTCAGGGAACGCTTGCTGGCGTACCAAAAAATCAACGGGGAAAACTGTTTCTGCAACGTTTTGGTTCCGATCTCCTGCTTGATTCTGCCCGGCTGGAACAAGGTCATTTTCACTTTACAGGTACTTCCGAAGGACCCGAAATCGCGAACCTATTTTACATGGATGCTGCGGGGGAACGATCTGAAACATTGGATTTTTATCTTCACCCGGGCAAGATTAACATTCGGGCCCGGTTTGGTCAGCTCAACCAAGCGGACATTGCTGGCTCAGCACTCAATACCGAAGCCAGAAGTTTTGACAAAGCAAACGAAATCATACTCGACAGCATCAATACGCTAATGGCTGCCTATTTCGAGGCAGAGAATGCCTTTTCCCAGGATAGTTTTCGCATGGATTCGCCGGCACGGACCACCATAAATACAATTGACGCGAGCCTCAACAAGTGGTCTGCCGCACTACAGACAGCGCAGATCAATTATGTGCAGCAGCATAGCGATCGTGTACTGAGCCTTTTTAAACTACAAGCGCTGCTGAAAGATTCCAGCAATCAAAAAATTGTATCCGAGTTATTCAACAAACTGACGCCTTCACTGCAGGAATCTCCGCTGGGACAGGAGGTAAAAAATCAGCTCGCCAACCTCCAAAATCTAAAAATCGACGATATTGCACCAGAATTTTCATTAGCTGACACTACAGGCCAGCAGGTGAAGCTGACCGATTTTCGGGGCAAATATGTGCTCGTTGATTTCTGGGCCAGCTGGTGTGTACCCTGCCGCGTGGAAAACGAGCATGTGCAAAAAGCCTATAATGCTTTTAAGGCAAAGGGATTTGAAGTATTGGGTGTCTCCACAGATTTCGCACTCAACAACTGGAAAAAAGCCGTCTCGGACGACGGTATGACCTGGACCAATGTGGTTGATCCAGAGAGTCAGGTAAGCCTCCAGTATCATATCAAAAGTATTCCCTCCAATTATTTATTGGATCCCACAGGTAAAATCATCGGCATCAACCTTCGTGGCGATGCCCTTTATGAAACGCTAAAAAATATATTCTAATTCGCTATTTTATACACTCAATTATATGCATTTAAAAAGATTGCTCTACCTGTCGTTGTTAGGTTTTAGTCCGGTGCTTGCTTATAGCAATGCGTCCTCCGGAGCGATTGAAATCGCGTGGGCACACCACGAAGCTGACACCAGCATTTTACCTTTTGACAAAAGCGTCCGTTATGGTAAACTGGCCAATGGACTTACCTATTATATCCGCAAGAATACCGAACCCCAAGAACGTGTTTATATGTATCTGGTCAACAAGGTAGGATCTATCCTGGAGAACGAAAAGCAACGTGGGCTGGCGCATTTTCTGGAGCATATGGCCTTCAACGGCACAACGCATTATCCCGACAACAGCCTGGTTGACTACCTGCAAAAAAATGGAATCAGCTTTGGAGCCGATATCAATGCGTATACCAGCTTCAACGAAACCGTGTACCAACTGCAGCTGCCCTCCAATGATGGCAAACTTGTTGGCAATGGCTTTCAGATTCTTCAGGACTGGGCACAGGGCATCAGTTTAACACATCGAGAAATCGACAAAGAGCGCGGCGTGATTTTGGAAGAAAAACGTGCCGGCAAGAGCTTGGGCGAGCGCATTCAGGACAAGACCTTGCCCGTAGCGCTTAATCAGTCTCTATATGCCCAGCGTATTCCCATCGGTACAGAAGAAGTCATTCAACATTTTCCCTACCGGGAAATTGAAAGTTTCTACAAAAACTGGTACCGCCCCAACCTGCAAGCCGTTATTGTCGTCGGCGACATCGATGTTGATCAGACCGAGCAACTTCTCAAAAAGCAGTTTTCGGCGCTTAAAAACCCTGTTAAGCCAACACCCCGCCAAACGTATACCATTCCGTTGCAGGGCAAGAACCAATTTATGGTGGTGACGGATCCTGAAATTACCGCAACGTCCATCGATATCAGCATCAAACACCCCGAGCGGAAATTACAGAACCTGTCGGACTATAAGCACAACCTGATCAAGACCTTGTTTAACACCATGATGGCAGGACGATATAGTCCGCTATTTCGGCTATCCAATCCGCCATTCTTGAGCGGCGGGGCATCACTAAATGGCTTTATGGGCGGACTGGATGTATTCCAGATTCAGCTCACAGCCAAACCCGGCCGTCTGAAAGAAGGATTTGATGCAGTATGGCGCGAGCTGCTGCGGGCCAAAGAATATGGATTTACAGCCACGGAGCTGCAGCGTGCTAAAGATACCTATATGAGCGGAATGGAAAACATGCTCCAAGAAAAAGACAAAATTGCATCCGAACAGTACGTGCAGGAATATATTCAGCATTTTCTGAACGATGTAGCATCTCCGGGCATCGATCATGAAATGAAATTGACGCGCGAAATGCTTCCGGCGGTCAGCCTTTCGGATATCCAGCAGCTCTTGCAACAGTATCTAACCGATAGCAACCGCGACATCATTATTTCAGCTCCTGAAGCCGATCAGGCAAATCTGCCGAAAGAGGCCGATATCAACAGTTGGATCGCTACGTTGTCCAAAGAGAAGCAGACTGCATTCTCGGAGGAAGCCAACGACCTGCCACTGCTCAAACAGGAAGTACAGCCCGGTACAATTGTTAAAGAAGAAAAAGACAGCAGGTTAGGAACCACGACTTTGACGTTGAGCAACGACGTCCGGGTAGTCTTAAAACCGACCAACTACCAAAACAATCAGATCACCTTTCAGGGATATTCCTACGGTGGAACATCGCTTTACGATGACAAAGATTTTCAGAGCGCGACGAATGCCGTTGGCCTCATTGCTGCGAGCGGACTGGGCAACTATACTGCCGACCAATTTGAAAAATCATTAGCCGGACGAACGGCCTCGGCATCCCCCTTTATCAGTGAGACTGCCCAGGGCGTGAGCGGCTACGCCAACAACAAAGATCTGGAACTTGCCCTGCAGATGATGTATGGATACTTTACAGAACCGCGTCTAGACACGACCATTGTTGCCGGTATCCTGGCCAATGCCAAAGACGGACTGAAAGACCGCGATAAAAATGGCGACGCTGTATTCCAAGACTCGGTGATGGCCATCCTTTCGGGCAATAACATCCGACGGACAGGCCTAACACTGGCTAAAATCAATCAGATCAATCCTCAGCGTGCTTTGGACATCTACAAAGAACGTTTTGCTAATGCTTCGGGATACAATTTTAGTTTTGTGGGCAGCTTTGATATTGAAAAAATAAAGCCCTTGCTTGCCAAGTATATTGGTGGACTACCGAGCATCTCGTCGAAAGCACCCGCTTACCGTAATTTAAACATCCAAATACCTGACGGGAAGATCGAGAAAAAGCTGGCGCTGAGCAAAGAAGACAAAGCGATGGTCTATCTTGTTCTTTCGGGCCCATATGACTATAGTGAGGCTAATAACATGGCTTTGCAGGCCTTTCGGGAAGTCTTGGATATCCGTTTGTTGGAACGACTACGTGAAGAAGAAGGTGGTGTGTATTCGCCATCGATCCAGATGGATTATAGCAAGCTGCCTGATGCCCGTTACACCCTTACGGTAGCTTTCAGCTGTTCGGTGGCCAATGCGGACAAACTGGCGAAGTATTCACTTGAGGAAATTGAGAAATTAAAAGCAGCAGGACCTTCTGTTGTCAATCTCGACAAATTCAAAGCGAACGATAGGCTGAGCTATGAGTCGGCCCTCAAAACAAATGATTTCTGGTCAAACTACCTGTACAGCAACTTGTACAATGGAGATGATATGTACCGTATTTTTGAACGCGCATCGTTACGCGACAAGCTGACCCCAGTGCTGGTTAAAGCTGTTGCTCAACGCTATATCAGTGACCAGAACATCATCAAGATCGTTCAGCTTCCGGAAGTGAAAAAATAAATACAGCCGGGCTATTGACCTTTCATTATCGTCATAAGCACTAAAAAATGAAAGCCGTAAAGAACTACATTCTTTGCGGCTTTCTTGTGTACTGATATATTTACTTCCTCTTCAAAATCCTTTACTTCCCCTTCAAAATCCAACGCTGCCTGGCCTATGTGCATCTTTTTGAGCTAAATAAAGCGAAATGATATTATTTTAACGATATACGTTTTGCTAAAGTTTTCAACGCCCCTTTGTAGGAGTCCAAACCACCCATAAATGGTCTTCTGGTATCGGAAAAAAGCTGTCTTCCGTTGGAATCGTAGATGGATAATTGCACTTTAGTATCATAATTTGTGGAGGTATAGGAATTATTGGACTGCACCGCCGTACCTTTCGATTTATTGTCCTGCTTTTTATCGTTATAGGTAACTACGCCAGATCCGTAACTCATACTACCTTTATTCTGTATGTCATAAACTCCCAAGACCACATAGTCGACATTTAGAAGTCTGGCCAGATCATCTGGGGTGTGGTTTGCAATATCTGCAAAGGCTATTCCCGACTTGGACAAAGCCGCATTTGTGGTACGTGCATCTTGTATCTGGAAAGACATTCCCCTCGATTTGAGCGCATCAATACAGGACTGTTGAATTTCCCGACGCATGGCATCCGTGGTTAAGCCAGATTCGTTACTGACCACCTCAAAAGGGATTACAGCAAGTAAATTTCCTGTCGATGTGGAGACTCGGGAAGTGCTGGCAGTATTCTCAAATACCTCTTCACGACCGTTTGCAAATACAATTTTTGATAACGTTTGTTTCTTCAATTCATACTGCACATCTTCTCCGGTGTAGGAAAATTTTATACCATCATCCGTTATTGATATGACCTTCCCCTTTTTTTGTGTTCCATCAGCAAGATAGATAACGTCCTCTTTGTTCTGGGCTAGGCTCAGAGAAATACTCGCAAACATGATTACGAAGAAAGTCGAAAGTTTAAGAATTGCTTTCATGATGTGTTTTAATTTAGATCTATCTATTTTAATGATAACACTTTAAGCCATAAATCGTTTGTTTTTTTCTTCGCTATGTATAGACGAATAAAAGCTGCAAAAATGGAGCTGCGTAACATGCTATATATCTATAATTTTTTTAATATATTTAGTTCCAGATACTAATCCATTGTCGACTTAATACACTTAAAACGCCCAGCCCGTTGCTATGAGATCACTATATTTTGCCCTTATTTCATTTTATCTTGTCTGCCAACCTTTAATAACCGTTGGGGGACAGAACAATTCTGCTGATTCAACAGGTGGTGGTTTTGTTGCTAAGATGGAATCTTTTTTTAAAAAATCTGCCAAAATAAGTCAAGAGGATGTGCGTGAAGATCGAGCTTTGATACGCCAGAGTTATGTCATAGAAGAGATTAAGACTATGGGGCAGCAGGCCCATACCTTTTTAAAGAAAGGCTTTGACACTGTACAGATCAACAACAGTTTAGATCGGATTCTAATACGTCATAAAATTGCTAAGGATGGTGTATTTGAAAATTCGGGTACGGCGCAGTCGTCCAGAAATCTTACCGTTTCATACAATATTTTAAGCGCACTATCCATACAGGTAAAGAGCTACAAAAAGGAAGTTGATCGGTATCAGGCAAAGCTAAATGCTTTTCGTCTCGGTCTGGATTCACTGAGCAGTGATCAAGCATTATTTATATTTCCGAAAGACTCCGCTGAGCTGCTGGGTTATGTTGGCCGCCTACGCATTCTCGCGATGGATGTATCGCCTGTTATTAATCAGCTGAAACAACGGACAGCAATGATCCATAAGCATCAGATGCGTATCAATCTTGAATTGATGAAACTGGAATCCGATATGGAAGAGATACAGTTTTTTCAAACGTCGATTTCGCAAAAGACTTTCGACAGAGAGTTTGTTAATATTTGGGAGCCCAGTAGATTTGACCGCCCCTTCAACGAGATTAGTTACTATTCTTACACGAAAGCCAAAATTCTTTCCTATTATTATCTGCGCTCGTATTGGGGCAGATTCATTCTCTTTTTTCTCAGCACGCTACTTGTCACTATTTACATTTATTCCCTGCGGAAAAAGGTAGCGGATACCAATGCCATAACCTCTAGTATGCTTCTCAGTAATCCGATAAGCTGCGGCATATTAATCGGTTTTGGAGTAGCACAGTTTATTTTTCCATCACCTCCCTTTATATTAACTTTCTTTATTCTTAGCATTAGTACATTTATGCTATGCCTTATTTTAAAAAACTTTATTACCAAATACTGGCTGACAGTTGTCTACCTATTCCTTGGCATCTTTATTTTGGCGGGCTTAGACAATCTGATCCTACAGCCGTCACGGATAGAAAGATGGGTGATCTTTAGCCTCGCACTAAGTTCTTCTTTACTTGGACTACGCATATTGCTCCATAAAAAGCATCATAAAGAGCTGAGAGAGGAATGGATTTTATTTCCGATTGGTTTGATGGCTGGGATAACCTTTACTTCAGCCTTATTAACTCTTTTTGGGCGCTTTAACTTGGCTAAAGCCATGCTAAATGCTGGTATCACAAACGTGATTGTCTGCATTCTATTTTTGTGGATTGTGCGGCTGGTCAACGAAGGATTGGAAAAAGCTTCTTCTGTGTACCAAAATCAAGAGCGACGGTTGTTTTATATCAATTATAACCGGCTTGGCAAAAGGGCACCAACCTTTTTCTACGGCCTGTTGATAGTAGGGTGGTTTATTATTTTTGGAAGAAATTTTTACGAGTTTAAATTTATCACCGATCCATTGCGGGATGTATTGCAGTCCGATCATCAGATTGGCAGTTACCATTTTTCCTTTTACAATCTGACCATATTTTTAGTCATTATCATTATATCCACAGTTCTCTCCAAGATCGTTTCTTTTTTTGCTTCAGACACCCCTTGGAATTCGCGCGAAGAACAGCATCAAAGCAATCGCTTCAAACTGGGCAGCTGGATATTATTGATACGCATCGCTATTATTGTGACAGGCTTCTTTTTGGCGTTCTCCATTTTGGGCATTCCAATTCAGCAAATCGGTATTATCATAGGAGCCTTGGGCGTTGGCATAGGCTTTGGTCTGCAGACACTCGTCAATAATCTGGTCAGTGGACTGATTATCGCTTTTGAGAAGCCAGTCAATGTAGATGACCAGATCGAAATAGGCGCTGTGTCTGGGAAGGTCAAATCCATCGGTTTTCGCAGCAGTGTGATATCTACTTATGGCGGCGCAGATTTAATTTTACCCAATGGCGATCTGCTCAATGCCCATGTGCTCAACTGGACATTATCTGGAGGAAAAAAACGAAGCAGCATAACACTGGAAGTAAAATATGGCGCAGATCTCGAACGCACAAAACTCTTGTTGGAAAATATCATTAAAGCAGAAGGCGAAATCCTACATGCGATGGGTTCGGGAATACAATTTACACAGGTAAGTGCGCAAGCAGTGGGTATCTTGGTCTATTTTTGGATTAGATCTTCTAAAAATGAAGGGACTATTAAGAGCAATATTTTTACTGCCATATATAGAAGCTTTGATGCCGAAAATATCGAACTTGCTGTTCCAAAACAGGAATTTATTCTTGACCGAAAGGATGCGAGTGAAAAAAAATCTTAGGAAAAAAAAGGCTAGGAAACCACCCCTAGCCTATAAAAATACAATGATCTAAGCTGCTTAAAGCATCCAAAAAACCACAGTCAGCGCAAGAAAGTTTTAAAAAAGTTTCGAAATTTCCAAGCCAGTGCAAATGCCACCAACAGCAATCCGATGATCCGAAGATTAAGGGCTGCCCATGCACTCCATTTTTCTGTGCTTTGCTGCTTCAGCATTTGTATGCGGCTAGCGCTACTTTTTGTAGAAGCCTCCTGTTTGGCACTTATCCTTACCTGAGATTCCAGCATGGCCAACTGGCCCTTTTGTCCGATTAGACCACTATCCGGGTGAAAGCGAAAACTGCTATCCGTCCAAAACAACCAATACCGCGATTGGCTGTCGCTCAGTCCCCTGTACCAAATATCCAGTTGCTGCTTGTAATTGGACTGCGTTTGTTCTTCCCGCTGAGCTTCCTTCAGCTCGCTTTGATAAAGTTTACAGGAATAGAGTAATGGGAAGATCATGAGAAAGCGCCCACGCTTGAATAAATACTTTAGCATAGCCCCTCCTTTCAGTCCAGCCAATTTGAAAACACATGAATAGTGGATGCAGGACGCCGCTTTGAAAGGACCTGATTACCTACATTTCCTTCCACAGTCACGATCCAATTGTCCTCTTTTTTGCGCACAATCCCCACATGGTTGATACGTTGGAGACTGGAGCTATAGATAGCGAAAAGATCTGCCTGGCGAACACTCCCCTGCCCGATCTGCTGGGCTGTATAACGCCGGGCCACCGGAAAAAGTGCCGGGCTCCAGGCATTCCGCGGAGCTGCTAATCCAGCATTGCCGTAACACCAGGAGGCAAAAGCCGCACACCAGGCATGCCCCTTTCCCAGTCCGACATACGCGAGGTATTCCTCTACCCTGCTGCCATCGTTGTTGCCTGTGGCCTCGCGCACGCCAATCTCCTTTACAGCAAAATCGACAATACGTGCGCGTACACCCGAACTGGAGTATAGTTTCACTGATGGGTTATTCCCCCGCTCCAGACCAGAATTGGTACTTCGGAGCTCAGCATAACTGCCTGACCGCTTCCTGTCAGCTACAGTAGTATTGCCAAAACGGCTAAGAACGAGAATAGCGACAGAAAGAATACCGAAAAATAAATAATGCATTGTTGCCATGATGTCAATTGATTAAAGTGAAAATTAAATTCCTGACGGAAAAACTTAAAAGGCTGCCACAGGATTTCCTGGAGCCAGCAGCAGCAATAAATAGCCGCCGCGCCAGCCAATACGGCAAAGAGCAGCACGGAGAGGATACCTAGATCCAATACCCCGGCTGTAGGATCGATCGCCTGTAGCAAAAGCCCTGCTGAGATAAAAAATATGAGGAGACCTACCAGTACAATGCCAAGCACCTGTCTTCCTGTTAGCGGCCAATAGATATCCTCGATATCCGAGACCAGTTGTTTTTGTATGGATTCCATTTATTTTATTTTTAATTTGTTAATAGTAAACGGGGTTCAGGATGAAAGGGAGGTGCTCCTGACCGAGCAGCCTCCCTTTATGCAGATGCAGCTAGTTCAACACAAACTCCCCTAAGTATTGGCTCGTTGAGGTGATTAGCCCATCCCGATGGATATTAAAAGACCAGCCCACTATTTTCTTTCCTGTATAGCTGTCGGGTAGCACGATATCTATCGCTGCGTCCGATCTTGTCGCACCTTCGTACGCAAAAAAGAGGTTGTCCGCTTCATCGTACAGGATGACCAGCACCTGATCGTCGTCAAAGGCATTAAAACGATTGATGATCGGATCCCAAGTCAGATTGAGCACCCTGGGCGCCACCTCACCTACAACCAAGCCAACCAAAGCTGCCAGACTACCACTGGCAATTTTGACTGCCGCGAAGTCTATCGCAAAATCTGGGTAGTTACCCCGAAAAGCGTGATTGATCAGCTGTTGAAAGGCCCCATTATAGCCCGTTTTGTTCCTTAGCTTGCTGTCTGAAAACCCGAGCATCAGGATATCTTTAATGGATTTGAGAAAACTGGTCGTCATCCCAAACTTCATCCGCTGCGCCAGCTGCGCTTCTGACGAAGCCTTGCTGCTCTTTTTTGGTAAAGAGCGTACATAATCTATTCCTCGCCATGAACTTCCGACGACATTCCCTACTTTTCCGCTATAGGATCCGTGAATCCCTTTTAAAAATCTTGCCATGTTATTATTTTTTAAATTGTTAAACCCTAAAGTGGCGCTGCAGGCAGCCACGATATCGATATCATGGTACTAAGGTAAAGCGGTGTATGAAAGGGATTTGCTCAATGGCGCCATTTGACGTCACTTGGCTGAATATGCCATTTCCGACGGCATCAAATCCAGCATTTTGATAGAAAACGTTGTGCTTTTCGAGCGCTCTTCATATAGACTCACCTGCTTTTGGATTAATCCTTAATTGCCTGCTTTAGGCTAATTTGACACTATTCATAGGCTACTCAGTTAGCGTTAAGGCTAGGTAATGGCTTGTAAGTTGCCGTGGAAAAGCTACCTATCGGCGAGCAATAGGCAAAGAAACAGCAACCAAACAGCAAAGAAAGACCAATGAATAAGCAAACAAATGGCAAAGAATAAGCAAGGAAATGGTATAGGATAAGCAAACAGATAACATAGAAATACCATAGAATAGGCAAGCGAGGGGCGAGCTAATCCCAACGTATTCCCAAAGAGGAAGCAGCAAATAGGTTAGTTCACTTAGCGTCATCCAAATAAAAAGGCCGATCTTTTCCCAAAGATCAGCCTTAAAAAACAATGTTAGATCATACCCCGGTCTATACTGCGCTTAATCGCATCCTGGAGGTCCTGTTCGCGGTAATAATGCTTGTTGCCCAAGCAAATGGGTTTGAGCACTCCCGATTTTACCCAGCGGTTGTACGTGCGTTCGGAGATACCCAGGCGTGATACCACAGCCATACGAGTCATCAGTTCGTCCACACTCCATTCTATCTGCGTACCTTCTTTTGGCATAATTTGGTAGGCTTTGCAGGACAGCTTGTCGTTAATTTCTCGCAGCAATTGTACGATTTCATTCAATTGTAACATAAATTATTGCATTGATTGATGCCATGAAATGGCGCAGCCCTACCGGTTTTTATTTATTATTCTGTCTATAGACTTCGTATTGATGCCGAAAATTATCTTTATAAGATCGAGTAACTGTAATAGGGAAACCATTTCTTGGTTTGACAAAATGAAGTTCACCTGAACGCAAGAGATCAATTTTGGAAAGATTGACCAAGGTATTTATCCGAGGGCGGGCAAACATGGCTGCTGGAAGGTTAGCCTGCAGCCCTCCTAGGCTTCCTTTAACTTGATACTTATCTTTTTCCAAATAGATATCGATAATATCGTTGTCTACTTGCGCATAAAAAATCTGGTCAACTTCTATTTGAATCCTATCGTTATTGAGATCTTTTATCGTTAAACTTTTCACTTCTCTGCCTTGGTCCTGCAATTTCTTATCTACCTTTTCGACCACATCTTCCATTTTGGCCTTCAATACATTGAAACTGATCTTTTTACTAAAATAGGTGTAAAAACCGGCCTCATTTGCCTTAAACACATAATCTGTATGTGCTGAACAAGCAATCATGACGGGCGGATTGGGAATCAAACTGGCCAATTTGATCCCATCAATCTCCTTATCTCCAAGATCCATACCCAGTATCAACACATCGACCTCATTTTCTTTTAGATAGTTGAGGGCTTCTATGGGCTTTCGAACAATTTTGATGTCGTCATTGATAAAAGGAAGTTCCTTCAATGACATTAAAATATACACCAACGAGTCTGGATTATCGTCAACGATCAATAGTCTATAATTTAACTTATCCATGCTATTTCATTAAAACAAGGGTTTATAATTAAAAAAAGTTTAGAAAGATAAATTTACCTAAAATATTTATTTAATTTCAATATAAACAAAAATATTATTAATTGAGACTCAAATCAGGCAGCTGAAATTACGACAAACAGAAAACTACAGGATTGCCGCTGAAAATACCATGGTTTTGTCGGTTACGTATGCCCTTCACATAGCCGACATCAATTGGTTCATTAAGGGAGTGATTTCCTTCGCAAAGGCACACTCCCTCTTGGGTATAGGGCTGCATATCTATACCTCTTCACATTTAATCACATGTTGACTCCATTTCATACTATCATTTGTTGAACCATTTTCCGGCCTTGGGCTGTACCTTCCCTCGCCAAAAATTTAAAACTCCTTATTGGATCCAATGGCAACAAAGATGTCGGCAAAGAAAAATGATTTCAAAAAAAAATGTACATACAGCACAAATGGACGCCTGCAGGACAACGACAGCACAAACCGATCAGGTGCAATCTGAAAATGTCATCTACCCTACACTTTGGTTATTCGCACGAAAAATACTGTTATGTACCATTTTATTTGGTCTTTACGGTGAATTCTTCCTAAAATCATCTCATAACTAATTGTAAAGAATATGAAAAGATCTTATAAAATCGTATTTGGTACGGAATACGAGAGCATTGACGATCCTCCCCATCCATTAAGTTACCCCATTCGCCATGCGAAGGAGAGGCATTGGCAATCTTCGCACAATCAGATCAGCGAACAAATCTTTGACGGCCGATATGCTTATCTCTACGCTTACGAGTATTGGATCAGCAAGTCGACCGATGTAACGATTGAGGTGTATATGAACGACCTGCATGTCATCTATCCGCTATTGAATGAAGTTGAGATTTGGGGAGAAAGGCTGGATGAGGCATTCCGTTTTGAGCTATGTCCCTCTGAGGGCGCTTATTTTTACGTTGCATCGGGCCATTATCGTTTACATTTACCTATAGGCCATCATATACTGGTTGGCTTTGTCGTGGATGCCGGTATGTTCAGGCCGCCGGCCATTCAACAATTTTCATTTCTCAAACACTTGGTTCAGGCAAAAAAAGAGGCGTCAACAACTTCGCTCAAAAGTGTGGGTTTTCGTGTGGGTCCCATTACTGTCAAATACCTTTGTATCCTATTCAGCATACTCAACCCCAATACGCTCAACAACGAGCATATCCTGCTCAAACATCTGATTTTTCTGATCGATCTAAGCCGTTTCAAGCTTCTGGGTGACACTGACATAAACAATCACCTTGCAGTGCGTTGCCGACAGCTACTGGATATTATGATCCTGCAGCGCGGTGCTCGAGCGCTGATCAAAGAAGTAGCTGCAGTGTTTCTGACAGACGCGCAACAGCTCAGCCGCGAATTCCACAAATTTTACGGTATCCGTATGAAGGACTACCGCAACCTGCTGCTTCTCGATTATATTGAGCAGCTTATTGTGGAGCACGATAAGCTGGGCACTACTGCTCATGAAGTCGGATTTAGTGGCCCGAGCGAAATGAACCGATTTATTAAAAAGATGACCGGTTTGACGAGCGCTCTGTTTAAACAACAACTCGAACAAAGACGCGATAAAAAATCAAACTAAATCGACTTTCTTATGAATTTTATAGAAAGAAAAACACTGGATGTTAATACTACCCATGCCATCCTTCAAGATGCATACGATGCTTTGCCGCAGCTGATGAGCCGGTTGGCGCCTGGCGGTTGGGAGGAAAGCAGCTTTCATCAGGAACTCATGGACAGCCGGCAGCTATTTTATGACTGTTACCTGGAAAGTGATAGCGCAAGTGTATGGGAGACAGACTCCTCCTCTGATGTTAGCGCGCATGTGGATCAGCCCGAAGAAAAATTAAGCCTTGATGATTATTTATACATCTGCTTTCCACCGATTGGCTACGATTACTTAGAGCTATTTTACTTAATTTCCTGCATGCTCACTGAAATCACTTTTGTCAGTAACCTCTATCAGAATCATGACGGCGACATGTATTATTTCGATGAAATGACAATGGAAGATCTGGTGACCCAATTGGCGCATGAGAATGGAGAAATTGATAAAAACTGGGCGGATTTGATGGTATTTACCTTTTCGCCGCCCTACATGGAGGCGATGGAACTGCACTATTGTCTGGAAGTATTATTTCGGATTTTGCTAAAACATGGCTTTCAGCTCGATTATTGGCACAATGAGATTTTACAAGTTGTCGATCTTCAAAACGTATATCAAGAACTATTATTCAGTAACCTCGACGCCCATGAAAAAGAGCAGCGGCGTGAATCGGTTAAAGCAGATATCACTGCTATACTCCGTACCTACGATAGCTCGGCGATTGATCCGCTCGACCTACCGGCCATCATCGAAATGTTTAACCTGCGCGAAGTGTGCCCCATCGTGCTCGCCTACCTCCATACCTATGGTGAATTTCCAAAGGGATATCCTTATTTATTGACCGAATATCAAGGCTATCTATAAATTGCCCTTATCAAACTTGGCCTATCGATCAATCAAGTTTGGCCTAACGCGAGGGGTCTTTATGATTGTAATTTAGTCTTACTAATGTAAGTAAGCGATTAACAAAATAGATTATGGCACTAGGCGGAAGATATTTACAGCATGATGGAGGCACAGCAGCGGATACAGTTCAAAACGTAGGGTCACGTAGTTGGTTTGGGCGCAAATTAACTGGGGTGCTTTCGTACATCAGGAAGCATCCCCAGGAATTTGTGTTGCAGGTATTGACTTACGCTTTGCTGTGTCTATGGATCTATGTGGGATCGAAAAAGGTATTTACCTATACCGAATTCCGTGCTTCGATGATCAAACAACCTTTTGCCAATGGGTATGGCATTATGCTATCGTATATCCTACCCGCCGTACAGTTAGCTACAGGCACCCTCTTTATTTTTGAAGGAACTAAAAGATTGGGCTTTTGGTTTACGCTCGTCCTGATGTTTGTTTTTTCAAGCTATGTGATCTTGGCCTTACCAGATACCTGGGGAAGTATTCCGTGCGATTGTGTCCTCGAATTTCCGATCAGTTGGAAGGCACATCTTTGGGTCAATGGCCTGATCGCGATTGCATGTATTGCAGGCTTACTGCTTGATAGAAAGATAAGGATTTCACATCAGAGGAAATTGATGACGAAGTTAGGTTCATAAAGAAATTAGCAATAGCTGTTACAGCGGAAGCTGAGCCCAAGGCTGGTTCGGCAGAAGGGCGCGTCTGCCAAAAGACTAAGGGCTTCTCGTCCTAGATCGGTCGTAATAGTCTATCGAAAGGGGAAAACACAATTATAAAAAACAGAAATACACTAAATGTATGAAAATATTAAAATTTAATGCAAAAGCCGCAGTAGCTGTGGTCGTTGCAATGGCATCCTTTATCGGATTTAACAGTTTTAAAAATGCTGAGAAAAAAGTGTCATCGTCTTGGTATCAGATTACAACAAATGCATCCAATCCAAGTGATGATGTATTAGGAAGTGCAATTACAGATCCAACCTTGTCGGGTCAATGTAACGCAACTCCCGATGACATGCGCTGTGCACGCTTTATTGAAAACCCCGATAATCACGACCTATCAGGGGTAACAGTTGATGAGGCATCACAATTGTCGAACGTTCAGATCACAAGTGATCTGACCTACAAACCAGAACAATAGATACATCATAATTTTGTTTTTCATGTCTTGATTATTGGCTCCATCAAATTTATGATGGAGCCTATTTTTTACCGTTTAAACTGCAGCACATCAGATTTTATAATGACTTCCTCAGGAACTGGAAAAGTGTACCTCCTATCCCTTGCTGGAAGACTATACGCTGTCCCATTCACCGTCCGCTTTAGGTCTATCTTAAGATTATCTTCCCGATTGAGCCTCCTTAGATCATACCAGCGATGTCCTCTTAGATACAATTCTTTCCGCCGTTCCAACAGCACTAGTGCCAATGCTTGAGCCTGCGTCATATCTTTATACTCGGGTGCTGCCCCTGGTTTGTACCTATATTTTAGGAGCTCATTAACGGCCTGCAATCCATCATTGACTTTTCCTAAACGCACTAAGCATTCTGCTTTGATCAGATAAGCTTCGTCAAGCGCTATTCCTGTAAAGAGTGAAGCAGAACCAAGATACGATCCCCTATATTGATACAGGTTTCCAACCTTAGTAAAGAAATAGCTTTTGCGCAGATCATTACTATCGAACAAATCCACAAACGAGGTCGGAACGATCAATTTTGTTTTGGAAAAATATTCAACTTGATTAACATTTTCAAAAAGTAAAAACTCCTTATTGCCTATTCCACTGGCCGGAAAAGTATAACTAGTACCAGGCGTAATAGCGTTATAATCCAATAGTGAATACCCTTCGTTTAAAGCCATATTGGCATAAGTCAATGCTTTTTCATAATCACTTTTGACAAGATATAGCCTGGCAAGCATAATCATAGCACACGCCCGATCAGGAAGATACAACACAGGCACCTGTTTGGGCAATTGATCCAACGCTTGCAGCAAATCACGTTCAATCTGTGCATAAGTCTGCGTTACGGTCGCCCTTTTAGAAATTAACGTCGGATCATAATCCAGCCGCAATGGGATTCCAAATATTTCGTTGTCAGTATCTCCCCAAGGAGCAGCAAAATGCATTGCCAAAGTAAAAAATGATTTCGCCCTAAAAAATAGGGCGTAGCCTTCCAGTTTAAGTCGCGTGCTTTCATCCTGCTCTTTGCCTTTCAATTTTTGCAATCCATCGAGTACAAGGTTAGCATATAAAACCGTCTGATATGGATTGTTCCAATCG
The DNA here is from genome assembly GCF_031455655.1 of Sphingobacterium sp. 2149. Lineage (NCBI taxonomy): Bacteria > Pseudomonadati > Bacteroidota > Sphingobacteriia > Sphingobacteriales > Sphingobacteriaceae > Sphingobacterium > Sphingobacterium sp. 2149. The sequence continues at coordinate 423,765 of NZ_JAVDTD010000003.1, forward strand.
GGCACATCCTCACCTTCAAAAAGATCTTTGCTCCAGATATAGGCATTTTTATCCTGTAGCTTTTTCAATGCCAGCCAGATATTATCATCCACAGCGATTTCATCACCACTGGCAATACCGAGACCATTCCCTGTATTCATGACTGGATATTTATTGAGCAGCATTTCTAGATCGGTCAAAGTCGATGGGACAAACTGCGATTTGTTGTTCTTTAAATCCAAAAAACTGGGGTTGCAGCCCCATAAAAATAATAGACAAAGTAAACTCAAAAGTCTTTTCATGATTTAATAATTTAAGTGAATACCTATCGAATATGCATTGGGAATCGGATAACTTGAATTGACCGCATCCGGATCAATGCCAAATTTATTGGAACGATATAGGATCAACCCACCATTGTACTGTGCAAATAAACCAATACTAGCACCCCTAGGACTTTTGAATGCGAAGTTATAGTCCAACCGAATATCAGAGAGCTTGATAAAGTCTCCTTTGACCACCAATGGACTTACATTTGCATAATAACTATCCCGATTTGCGTTTACATCGCTCGGTAAAGCGGGTACTATCGTTATGTTTTCGTCCCCCGGTTTTTGCCAACGATCGAGGTAGTCGATATTCCCAATGCTATTCTGAAACAGCTTCGCATAGTCAATGGATTTCCTTCTAAAATAGAAGCCATTTTTCCATTGGATCAAAAAGCTCAGACCAAAGTTTTTATAAGTAAATGTATTGCGTATACTTCCCTGATATGGCGGAAAACTTCGCCCTACTAAAATGAGGTCGTCTATCGAGATGCTATTAAAATAACCTGTATAATCCCTGTTTCCAGGCGGGGTTAGTACCATTCCAGTAGCCGGATCCAGTCCACCAAAAGGGTACGCGTATATTTCGTCCAACGAATGCCCCTCCCGAGGTCTTGGAGACGATACAAAGCTGCTCGTTTTGACCGCAGTGTTTGCCATGTAGTTGGTCACCTTATTAGTCGTATAGCTCCACAATAGGTTAGCATCCCATCTAAAATTGCCCTGTAGAATGTTTGCGCTCAGATTTAGATCTAACCCCTTGGTAATCATATTGGCATAGTTGATCCTATTGTCAACATTTGACACACCATTTGACGTAAAGATTCCGGTCGTTGGGTCCAAAAAAGATTCGCCGATCAGATCGTTTCCATCTTTTGAATAATAATCAATCGTTCCGCGAATTCTTCCGTTCAGCACAGCAAAGTCGAGTCCCAGATTAATGATATTTATCCGTTCCCACTTTAAACTGGGGTTTCCTGCACTGGATAAAGTAGCGCTCGGCAATGAATTTGGGAAGACGAAAGTTGCCACATAAGCCGTGGGCAAAGCACTGATTTTGTTGACCACATTTCCTGTCACCCCATAACTAGCCCGCAGGTTGAGCCTAGAGATCCAGTTTGGCGTTAACTTTAGGGAATTCTTGAGGTCCTCATTGACGCCGATGGACCATAACGGCACACCTTTTTGATTTGTTTTAACTCCAAATAAATTGGAGGCATCCCATCGGGTACTCAGGCTAACGGTGTGCATCTTATCAAATACATAATTCAGATTGCCGTAGTAAGAGATATAGCGGTTTGTCAATTCCATTGTTGTTGCCGTATTGGTTGGAATCAAGCCGCTGCCCTCTGGGCGGACAGGATAGTATTTTGTATAATCGAAGCTTGTCTGATAGCTCAGGTTGTCGCTGTTATAACCATAGAGACGGCTTCCAGCTTCAGCAATGGTTTTGTTCTCGGACAGCTCTGCTCCTGCCAATGCGTTGATCTGATGTCTTTTCAGAAAATTACGGCTGTAATTTAGCTGGCCACGCCAGTTGTACGACTGGTCGCTCCCATTGTTCTGATCCAGTATGGCACCCAAAGGAATGATATAAGTACCGTCCGCTTGTGTGAATCTGTTTACCAGATCGTGTACCAAGTAACTATCCTTTTTGTATAGGTTACGAGTTGTGTTAATTCCTTGCTGAAATTGATATTTGAGCGATAAGTTCAATCCCGAGATAATCTCATACGAAAGGCCTGTCCCTAACAATAGATTCCGGTTTGTCGCATTCAGATCCTGTTGGTTTCGATCTTCTATAGGACTAAAAGACCAGTCGAGCAAGCCATTCTTCTCAGCATTTTCAATATAGGAAGAGAAGTAGCGGTAATTAATGGGAAGCGCCGCTCCATCACAATCCACAAAGGCCGTATAACCATCCAAATTGCGCGTATAGTTCAGGTCGCTGAGCGAGTAACCATTATGGATGGACTGGTTCATATTTAACCGTATATTGGTATTGAGCATCAGTTTTTTGAGCAGGTTATATTCCGTATTCAATGAAAAGGTATAGCGTCTATCCCGATCCCCTACGATATTGAGGTTATTTTGATCGAAGCCTGCAGAAAGCAAATAATTGAAATTTGATCCACCAGCCTTGAGTTGGAGGTTATAGCGCTGCAGCCAGGACATCCGGTAAAGGTGTTCTTGAGCTTGCTCGCGTACATCTCTATTCCGCAGGATCTCTTTCTGTTGTTCCAGTGTGGACAGATCAATCAGACCATCCTTATATTTAAAATTGAGCGCGGCTACACCAGGCAGTAAAGTCGGATTAGCCCGGTTGTAAAAACCCCGATCAAAGAGCGTTTGTTCAAGATCGACACGATCCGCGGAGGGGATATAGTTTCTATTGTAAAATAAATCAGGCCTCTCCTTTAAGGTACTGCTTGCTGAAAAGGTTAGCTTCAAAGGTGTATTATTAATCCCCTTTTTGGATGTCAGTACGATCACCCCATTTCCAGCTTTAGCTCCCCAGATTGCTGCTGCAGAAGCATCTTTGAGCACCGTTATACTTTCGATATCATCGGGGTTGATCTGGTTTAGATCCCCTGTATAGGGAAAATTATCCAAAATAATCAAGGGCTCCGAATTGGATTCAATTGAGACTACCCCCCGCAGTCGCAGTGAAGGCTTGATGGTGTTTTCATTAAAATTTGTTCTTCGGTCAAATTGAAGCCCACTGGTAATACCCTCCATCCGCTCTATAATGTTTGGAGAAGGATTGCGCTGCAGCAACTTCTGATCAATCTGTACAAAGGAGCCCGGCAAATTCCGCTTATCCGAACGATAATATCCTGTGTTGACGATGGCTTCATCTAGCTGCACCGACGTGGCTTTCAAGCGTATCACGGTAATTGCCGGATCTGACAGCAGGGAGACTATTTGCCTACTATATCCGATTGCAGAGGCTTCAATCTGCTTTTGTCCATCCTGTACAAAAGAAAAATAACCAAGGTCATCAGTCTTTAACACCTTATTTTGTGGCATCAACCGAATATTAACATTTGGAATAGGCCTATCGTTGCTGTCAAGCACCCTAATTTTTCGGGTTTGCTGTGCACTCGTTAGCAATGGAAGCGATAGCAGTATAAAAAAATAGAAAAAAGTTTTCATTTGTTTTAAAGGTTAATTGGTATGTTTTTTAACTTCCTTGAGCAGGAGGATCGGGACTTTTTCAAAACCGACTTCAAGTTTTAGGTTGTACCGTTTCAGTTCGCTTTGTACATATTCCATCGATCCTTTACCGATAAGATTAGTAGGGAATTGCATATGGACCAGCAGCTCTTTGGGCAAATTAGTTTGATCGACTATGCGATTATCATCAAACAGTCCATTGGGGAGCCTTGGCAAACCCGTTCTGATATAGTCTAACCATTTAAGCTCTCCATATTGGCCATTGAAATAACGATAAGCAGGGTCAGAAGGCTTAGCTTTCTTTGTTAGCAGTGCAATTGTCCCCTTCGGTTTACCGATACATTTTAACACTGGGACTCTATATTGTTTTGATTGATCAATACTGATCTCAAGCTGATATTCAGCTAGCGCATAATTAGCTAGGTACTGCCGGAACAGATTTAAACCTTCCTTCGCCTGTATTCCCTGTGGTGCGCGAAATTCAACGGTTCTACTGTTTTTCCTAAGCCAGTCGCCATAGATCGAATCTTTAGCAAAGTCATTATTATACATTTTGGGGCGTCCGATTTTAAGCTTACTTTTCAGATCAGGTCCAACCTCATATTTTATTGCTTTTAATAGATCCATTCTGTCAGTCAACAGATCCTGATAGGCAAATACAAGCAATTGATCGATGGGAATATTGATACCATAGTAGAGCCAACCATTAGGCGTTTTTACTGTTTTAAAAGTTACCTGCGCATAGCCCTCGGCATAGCCACCAACTTTAAAGCTATCCTTTTGATAGTGTACAGCTGTTGGAGCATTATGCTTCTGAAAGAGAGGCTGATTAGGATCTATTATCTTGATATCAGTCTCGTTATAGACGGAAGGCATTTTTCCAGCAAGCAGCATATTGATATTTTCCAACGTGGCGTAATTAGCTCGCGGCATTGCTATTACCTTTCCCTTATAGATCCAGACCATATGTGGGATAGCTTGGTGTGGAAAGTAGCGGAACAAGATCGAATCGTTGATCACAGACTGATGTTTCCAAGCAAAACGGTTCAGAACAGCTTGAATTTCGGCAGTACCCTCATACGTGACGGGTATGATGGCTACCTTCGTAGTATCTATTTCACTGAGCAGCTCCTCATTCATATTTTTTAGGGAACCAAGGCATGGCATACACCAGTGTGCCCAGAAATCCAGTATAATAAGTTTGTTTCTATCTTTATCTAAGGACTTGTTATAGATCTTTCCGGTAGACCAGTCGATCATCCGATGCGCCTCATTATAGAAGGCTTCGGGAACCTGGTCATTGATATAAAGCCCATCGGCCCCGCTGTCCTTGCGGGGCGTCTGAGCTGATAAACTAAACATATGAAATACAGCAATGCTTGTCAGAAGCATTGTTGTATTCTTCAATGGCTTTAAAAGCAGAATTAAATGCAATGTTAATTTTTTCATTATTTTAGGAATTGGTATCGGATTCGGATACGCGCTGGAAAAAATCGAAGATTTCCTTTGTTGCCTGTAATTCTTCTTCGTTCACAGAAGTGGAAATTTGGACTTTACCCAAGTCGGCTTTATCCATATGCAGCATGAAATAGGCTATCGTTGTTCGCAGAAGATCAACAGAAAATGTGGACAATTGATTAATACTATAGTTCCCTTCTGTGTTGTCGACATCAGGTTGCAATGCGACCATATGTTCGTGGATCGTGTTCAAAGAATATTTCTCCCAGAAATTCTGTACATTCTGAATGGGGTCGTATTCTTCCCTGTGCGTCTCATAGATGACCATATCCAATAGGATTAGGTGAGCATAATTGGATTTCATTCTCAAGATTTTTAATGGTGAGCTTAAGGCATAGCTATTCCAGTCCGACTGAATCAGCTACTTTTTCAGGCCATAAGCCATGTGTAATAAAATTGATTAATTGGAGGAGCTAGAATTCTTTTGAATGAGTATCACTAGGTAAATAATTGGGCGTCTCGAATTCCATAGCTGATGTGACCAGATCATCTCTGGCTGAATCGTACCGAGCTACTCGGGGGACTTAAAGATGTTTTTTGTAGTTTGTTTTTTTTGATTCATAGCTCACTTAATTTAAGTTTTATAAAGTGAGTCTCTCGAGGTTATTAAGAACTATAGCGGGCTCCTATCAACCGTATAGCAGGCTTCCGACGGCCTAGTGAAACGGAATTACGATAGTCGCCCACGAGCTATAGCTTGCACAAAAGTACAAAAATATCTACATGGGCATTAGACTACCGTCTCGTTCACTAGTAATTTGTCGGAATTCACTATCGAGACTCTTTTAGTCAAATGCCATTCTATCCAAGATTTGAATGAATATTTAACAAATATATATATTTAATTTAATCAATACAAATATGTATCGAATAAAGCTCTCGATTATGTCAACATTTGGTTTATGACCAACTATTCAAACATCGAAATAGAAATTATTAATATCTCACTAGGACTAACTGTCAAACTAAGGAGACTAGAATACAAGTATTCTCAGCTTGATTTAGGTATTATTAGTGAGACCGACAACACCTTAATAGGCAGGATTGAAAGAGCGGAACATATTGTTGGTTGGAATGTCATCATGTTGGTGAGCCAAAAATTAAATATTAACTTCTCATCACTATTTGTGCTTAAGACCAAGGCAGAAGTTTTAGAATTAATCGAGAATTGTTTAGCCTTAGAAACAAAGTTAACACAACAGAAAAGAGCATTTTATGACAAATTGAAAGGGAGGGTAAGTGATTTGTATGATAAAATAAGTTAAAAAATTACAATAATGTCTTTATCAAATAATCAAGTGAATAAATATAGAAAGTAAATTAGGAAAAATTATCCAGCTAATGCAATTTCCTTTTATAAAACAAGAAGTAGCTTAATCGATATTAGTCCCATTAAAGACTGAATATCACCAAAAAGGATTTAACAGATATTTTTTGGACTTTTGTTAAAAAAATACCTTTAGAGGTGTGAGGCTTTTAACAAGAAACTATTATTGTGGATTTTATTCTTTAATGTGATATAAATTGCAATAGCCTTATAATTTATATAATTATTTTCTTCCTCATTCAATATTCCCTATATTTGAAAATACAATCAAATATTTTGTAATTGACCTTATGATTTCATCTATTTCAATTCCTAAAATTTCAAATATAACAAATTTAAGAAATAGGGTTAATAAGCTTTATATTCCCAAGACTAAGCCGCTAATTCCGTTATTTGAGGTGATTAGCAATAGTATACATGCGATTTTTGAAAGAAATGAATCAGATAAAATTGATGGAAAAATTATTATTAATTTAATAAGAAATGGCTCTGTCGATCTTTTAAAAGAATCAAATAACATAGATAGTTATCCTATTAAGTCCTTCGAGGTAATTGACAATGGAATTGGTTTAAATTCAGAAAATTTTGTATCATTTCAAGAGTTCGATTCAGAAAAAAAATCTAAAATTGGAGGAAAAGGAGTTGGTCGACTTGTGTGTCTTAAATTATTTAATAAACTTCGAATTGAAAGCTTTTATATTGAAAATTCTCAAAGGTACCTAAGATGTTTTGATTACAAAAAAACATCAAAAGAAGGATTTGACAATTATATAAATGAGGCGTCCGATACCTCTAAAGCAGTAGGTACTAAAGTTACTCTAGAAGATTTCGAAGAAGAATATCAAAAAAAATCTCCCTCTCACATACTTGATCTAGCAAGAGAGATAATAAATCATTTTCAACTTTACTTTATTGAGAAAGTGATTCCTGAAATAATATTAAAAAATCAAGATGGAAATGAGGTAAATCTTAATAATTTATTTCAACAGGAATTTGAATCTAAAATTTTAGAAGATACTTTTATTCTTAAAGAGTTCGAATTTAAAGTTTATATTACGAAATCATTTAATGCATATAGTCATAAATTATTTTATTGTGCACACGATAGAATAGTTAAAGATGAGGGACTGTCTAAATATATTGAGGATCTAAGGAATATTGTTCTTGATGACACTCAACCAAAAGGCTATTTTTATCAAGTATTTGTTTTAAGTAAGTTTTTAAATGAAAGAGTTAATGAAGAAAGAACGAGCTTTCATTTTAATGACGAAGAAACTGATGAATATGATGATGAAATAACTTTTGCAAAAATTAGAAGAAATACATTAGAAAAAATCGAATTTCTTCTACAGGCTTTTTTGAGCAAGACCAGAAAAGAAAAAATTGAAAGTTATATTCCTATTATTCAAAAGGAGTTTCCAAATTATTCCAGTGTTATTCAATATAATAGGGAAAAGGTAGAAAAAATACCATCAGGCTTATCCCCAAATGAACTAGACGTCAAACTGTACGAGATAGAAAGCGAATGGAAAATTCATGTAAAAAAAGAAGGCATTAAGCTTTTAGATGAAAAGAAAGATATAACCGAGTCAGAAGAATATAAAAAGCTTTATGATAAGTTCTGGTCTGAATTTAATGATGTTGGTAAAACTGATTTAGCTCGATATATTATTCATAGACGTTCAGTTATTGATCTTCTAGATAAACTGATTGAGTGGGATACGGATCAAAAATTCTATAATGAAGATATCCTACATAGTCTATTTTTTCCAATTAGGGAAGATAAGAACTCTGTAACGTCTGATAAGCAGAATCTATGGTTATTAGATGAACGTCTAACATTTAATAATTTATTGGCTTCTGATAAAACTTTTAAACAACTCAATTCATTAAACTCAAATTCATCTGACAGAATTGACTTAATAATAGGTCAAGAGGAAGTTTTTGATAAGGCAACTCTGTTTTCCGAAGATAAGTATCCTTTTGAATCATTTACAATTGTTGAATTTAAAAAGCCTTACAGAAATGACTACGTATTTGGAGATCCAAAAAAAGATCCTGTTAGACAGGTAAGAAAATATATTAATGAAATTATTGATAAAAAAGTAAAAAAAGAAGGTAGAAGTATTGAGGCTGACAAAAGCACTCCGTTTTATTGTTATATCGTCGCAGATATAACTCCTACTTTAGAATATATTTTACGAGAGGAAATTTTCACAAAAATGCCTGATGGAATTGGCTATTTTAGGTTTTATAATTCAGATGAACTACCCTATAAAGCTTATATTGAAGTTATTCCATTCAAAAAAGTGATTAAAAATGCCAAGCAGAGAAACAAAGTTCTTTTCGATAAATTAAATGTTTCATAGCAACAATATTTTACACGTATTGCATTTATTTACTACCTTATAAAAAAAATGCGAAGTCCTTTCGAATTCCGCATTTATATAACTTACACAATTTGTGAAACTATGTCCACTAAGTGATAGGCACCATCATTAAACATTTTCCTGTTCAATTAACTTCACAACCTCAGCATATTTTAATGTAGAAAGTATATTGTGGTATAGAGTAAATGGAGAATTTGAAAAGTTTAATCTATCGTTAGGCTCAAGTCTCCCTTTTAAATAGGCAACATAATGAGTATCCTCATCATTATTCATAGCCATTAGTTGATCAACCTGTTGTTGACTCAACTCTCCATTCGGCATATTGAAAACCATTAAATCATGATCAGGAAGTTCAGTAAAACCTCCAATAGTTCTGCAAAGTGGATATTACGGTTTGATTTGTGCCAGTCATTTCGGTCGGATGGTGCCAGCTATTACGGTTCAAATGATGCCACTTTAGTGGTATAGTTTTAGTCCGTCCATCGTATCCGGCCTATGAACTACAGGTCTGCTGATTTTTTGAAGTTCTGAGGATATAGATCCTTTAAGTTTTTATGGTTTATTGACATGATGTTTTC